>CAZCEZ010000001.1:0-22352 GCA_964497795.1 uncultured Acidimicrobiaceae bacterium
TGACCCGGCGGTGGTACTCGGACCACTGGAGCTTGAACAGGCCGGCCTCGGGGCCCGGGTGCGTGCCGCCGAGGACGGCGGTGAGGGTCCGCCACCCGGACCACTTCATGATCTCCACCTGGGCGTGGCACGCGGCCAGTCGCTGGCGGATCCGGGGGTCGTCGGCCCGGCCCCGCTCGCGGGCCAGCGCGACGAGCCGGTCGAGCTCGGTGCGGAACATCACGGGGAAGGTGGCGGCGGCGTCGCCCCGCTCGTAGCCGAGCAGGGTCATGGCCACGGCCCAGCCGTTGCTGACGCCGCCGACGACGTTCTCGGCCGGGCACCGGGCGCCGGAGAAGAACACCTCGTTGAACTCCGAGTCCCCGTTGATCATCTCGATCGGGCGGACCTCGACGCCGGGCTGGTCCATGGGCACGAGCAGGAACGTGATGCCCCGGTGCTTGGGGGCGTCGGGCTCGGTGCGGGCGAGCACGAAGATCCAGTTCGCCAGGTGACCGGCCGAGGTCCAGATCTTCTGGCCGTCGATGACCCACTCGTCCCCGTCGAGCACGGCCTTGCAGCCGAGGTTGCCCAGGTCCGAGCCCGCGTTCGGCTCGCTGTAGCCCTGGCACCAGCGGTCCTCGCCGCTGAGGATCCGCGGGATGAAGTGGCGCTTCTGCTCCTCGGTGCCCCACTGGAGGATGGTGTTGCCCACCATCTGGATGCCGAAGACGTCGTTCGGGCCGCCGGTGGGCACGCCGGCCCGGGCGAACTCCTCGGCGAGCACGACCGTCTCGGTCTCGGTCAGGCCGGGGCCGCCGTACTCGGCGGGCCAGCGGGGGGCGAGCATCCGGTTGTCGGCCAGCGTCCGGCGCCAGCGCTCGGTCCAGTCGTGGACCTCGTCCCGGGGCAGGGCACCGATGCCGCGCCAGTCGGCCGGCAGGTGCTCGGCCAGGAAGGCCTGCACCTTCTCGCGGAACTGCTCGGCCTCGGGCCCCCACGTCGGCTGCATGCCCGAGAGTCTGGCACCGGGGAGCGTCGTGGTGGGGCCGTCGACCGGGCCGACCGGCCGGGCCGCTCAGGCGATGCCGATGTCGACCCCCGAGTGCCGCAGCCAGACCGCGGCGGCGCCGACGAGGGGGCCGTCGGCGCCCAGGCCCCCGGGCACGACGCGCGCGCCCCGTGCGTGGTCGAGCTCGGCGGTGAGGCGGTCGCACTCGGCCTGGGCCGCGGCGAAGAAGGCATCGCCGTAGCCCAGGGCCACCGAGCCGGCGACGACGGCGAGGCGCAGGTCGAGCAGGTTGGCGACCGAGGCGACGGCCCGGCCGACGAGGGTGCCGACCCTGGCCCGGACGACGTCGTCGGCCTCGGCGGCCGGCGCCCCGGTGCGGACCGCGATCCCGGTGCCCGACGCCTCGGACTCGAGCAGACCGGCGGGGTGGCGGTCCCAGGCCTCGGTGCCCTCGGCGACGAACACGTGGCCGACGTGGCCGGCGTTGCCCGTCGCGCCGTCGAGCAGGCGGCCCCGCGACACGATCCCCCCGCCGACCCCGGTCGACACCACCATGGCCAGGAAGTCGGTCTCGCCCCGGGCCGCGCCCCGCCAGCCCTCGCCCAGCGCCAGGGCCTTCGCGTCGTTGTCGACCGCGACCTCGCAGCCCAGGTGGCCGGCCAGCCGGTCCCGCAGCGGGAAGGCGCGCCACGCGGTGATGTTGAGCGGGCTGACGGCGACACCGCCCTCGGCCATCGGTCCGCCGCACCCCACCCCGCAGCCGGCGACGTCGGCGCCGTCGCGGACGGCGTCGACGAGGCCGGCCAGGTCGGCGAAGAGCGCCTCGGCGTCGCCGTGCGCGGCCGTCGGTCGCTGGTCGCGGCGGCGGATCGTGCCGTCGGGGTCGACGAGGGCGGCGGCGAGCTTGGTGCCCCCGATGTCGACGGCGAGCACGGGGAGGTCCGGGGCCATGGCCGGACGCTACGCGGGGTCGCGGGCGGCCCGGGCCCGGCGACGCGTCCGCCGTCCTGGCTCCTAGTCTGCGACGGCCGGCCCCGGGTCGGCATCCCCGGACGAACGAGCGCGGAGGCAGCGTGGCCACGACCCGAACCGGCACCGAGCAGCGGACCTCGGTGGCCGAGGCCTGCGACCGGCTCGCAGCCGCCGTCGAGACGGTCATCTCGGGCAAGCGGGCCGTGATCGACCTCGTCATCGCCGCCATGCTCGCCGACGGCCACGTCCTGCTCGAGGACGTGCCGGGCGTGGGCAAGACGTCCCTCGCCAAGGCGCTGGCCGCAGCGATCGACGGCGACGTGGGGCGGATCCAGTTCACCCCCGACCTGCTCCCCACCGACGTCTCGGGCGTGACCATCTACCGGCGCGGTCGGGACGAGTTCGAGTTCCGGCCCGGGCCCGTCTTCGCCAACGTCGTGCTCGCCGACGAGATCAACCGGGCCAGCCCGAAGACCCAGTCGGCGCTGCTCGAGGCGATGGCGGAGCGCCAGGTGACCGTCGACGGCGACACGTACGAGCTCGAGGCGCCCTTCCTGGTCATCGCCACCCAGAACCCCATCGAGCACGAGGGCACGTTCCCGCTCCCCGACTCCCAGCTCGACCGGTTCCTGGTCCGCATCGAGGTCGGCTACCCCGACGCGCAGGCGGAGCTGACGATGCTGGACGCCCACGGCGACTCGTCCCCGCTGGCCGACGTCCGGCCGGTCCTCTCCACGGCCGACGTGCTCGCCATGCGGGACGCGGCCGCCGCCGTCCACGTCGCCCCGGCCCTGAAGACCTACCTCGTCTCCCTCGCCGAGGCGACCCGCTCCCACCCGCAGCTCGAGCTCGGGATGTCGCCCCGGGCCACGCTGTCGATGCTGCGCATCACCCGGGTGTGGGCGGCCATGGCGGGTCGGGACTACGTGACCCCCGACGACGTGAAGACCCTGGCCGTGCCCGTGCTCGCCCACCGCCTGCTCGTCACCCCGGAGGCCGACCTCCAGGGCGCCGACGCAGCCGGCGTGGTGGGCGACGTGCTCGACCGGGTGCCGGTGCCCAACCCCCGGGCCCGCTGACGGTGCGCCCGACCCGGACCGGCCTGCTCGTCGCCGGCGGCGCCGTCGGCCTCGTGGTGCTCGGCCGCGTGCTCGGCCTGACCGAGCTGTACGCCATCGGTGCCGCCGTCGGGCTGCTCGTGGTCGTCGCCGGGCTGTGGGTCGCCCTCCGCGACCTGGACGTGGTCGTGTCCCGGGCCGTGCGCCCCCAGCGCGTCCACGCCGGGAACCCCTGCACGGTCGAGGTCCGGATCCGCAACCGCGGCCGGTTCGCCTCACCGGTGCTCCGCCTGCGCGACCCCGTGTCGGGGACGACGGGGGCCGACCTGCTGCTCCCGCCCGTGGCCCGGGCCGCGAGCCACCAGGTGGCCTACCGGCTGCCCACGACCCGGCGCGGCATCGTCACCGTGGGACCCATGTCCCTCGAGCTGACCGACCCCTTCGGCCTGGCCACGGCCCCCAACCGGGCAGCCCCCGCCGTCGACGTCACCGTCCTGCCCCGCGTCGACGACATCGCCCCGCTCCCCCGCTCCACCGGCCCCGACCCCGACGGGACGGCGGAGACGGGGAGCCTGGGCCGAGCCGGCGAGGACTTCGCCGCACTCCGCCCCTACGTCGTGGGCGACGACATGCGCCGCGTCCACTGGCCGTCGTCGGCCCGCACCGGCGACCTGCTGGTCCGCCAGCACGACGTGCCCTGGCAGGGACGGGTGTGCGTGGTGCTGGACCTGCGCCGGCAGGCCAACGACGCCGAGGTCCTGGAGCGGGCCGTGTCCGCCGCGGCGTCGATCCTGCGGGCCCACCTGCGGCGCGGCGACCACGTCCGGCTCGTGACCACCACCGGCGTCGACTCGGGCTACGGCGTCGGGCGGGCCCACCTCGACGGCCTGCTCGAGTACCTGGCGGTCGCCGAGCGGTCCCAGCGGGGCTCGCTCGGCGTGGCCCTCGAGGTGGTCGAGCGCGGCGCGAGCGGCGCGTCCGTGCTCGTGTCCGGTCGGCCGACCGACGGCGACCTCGAGCTGTTCGAGCGGGCCGGCCCCGCCGTCACCGTGCGCCGCGTCGTCCGCTTCGACGGCGACGCCCTCACCACCACGCCCCGGCGCACCCAGGTGGTCGGCGTCGCCCCCGGGCGTCCCTTCGCCGAGGTCTGGGCCCGGGCCACGTCCGGCGACGGGCGGCCGGCGCGCCTCGCCCCCCGCCGTCGGGGGACGTCCAGCGGCGGCCGCGGTCGTCCCCGTCCGGCGGGCACGCCGTGACCGCGACCGCGTCGCCTCCGCGCCGGCCGGCGGCGAGCACGGGCCCCGTGGCGGGGAGCTCGCCCGCACCCACCGAGGTCCGGGGGTTCCCGCTGCGCCCGCTCGCCGAGGCCGCGCTCCTCCTCGTGACCGTGACCGCCGTGCTGGGCATGCGCCGGGTCCTCGTCGGGGACTGGCTCCAGCCGCTGCTGCTGCACGCCGTGGCCGCGCACGGCACGGCCGTCGCGCTGCGCCGCCGGGCCGTCGCCACCGCCCCGGCCGTGGGGCTCGCCGGGCTCGCCGCCGTGGTCGTGCTGTGCTGGGTGCACGTCGGGCACCTCACCACCTACGGCATCCCGACGCCGAGCACCATCGAGGGGCTGCTGGCCGAGGTCGGCGACGCGTTCGGGCAGTTCGCGGACCTCCAGGCGCCGGCCCCGGCCCTCACCGGGTTCCTCGTCGCCGTCGGCGCCGGCACCTGGCTCACCGCCGTGCTGGGCGACTGGGCCGCGTTCCGCGCCGGGGGCATCGTCGAGGCCGTCCTGCCGTCCGCGTCGCTGTTCGGCGTCGCCGCCGTCCTCGGCACCGACGTCGACCGGACGCTGGTCACCGCCCTGTGGATCGGGTCCGTGCTCGCGTTCGTCGTGCTCCGCCGGGCCGAGCGGATCGGCGAGCGGTCGACCTGGGTCGGCGACCGCGCCGGGCGGGGTCCCCGCGCCCTGGCCCTCGTCGGGCTCGCCCTGCTCGTCGCCTCCACCCTCGTCGCCGCCGTCGTCGGACCCCGGCTGCCGGGCGCCGAGGCCGAGGCCGTGGTCGACCTGACCGACCTCGGCGGAGACGACCCCGGCACCCGGGTCACGGTGAGCCCCCTCGTGGACATCCGGTCCCGGCTGGTCCAGCAGGCCGACGTCGAGGTGTTCCAGGTCCGCTCCGACGTCCGCTCGTACTGGCGCCTCACCTCCCTGGACCGCTTCGACGGCCGCATCTGGTCCTCGAACGGCTCCTACGGCAAGTCCAGCGGCGAGCTCGACCGCGGCGTCCCCGTCGCCTCCGAGCAGATCGTGGCCACGCAGGAGTTCCGGATCTCGGCCCTGGCCCAGATCTGGCTGCCCGCCGCCTACGAGCCCCGGTCGGTGACCGTGGAGCAGCCGGTCCGCTACGACGAGGTGTCCGGCACGCTGATCGTCGACACCGAGGTGCCCACCTCCGACGGCCAGGTGTACGGGGTGACCTCGGCGCTGCCCCAGCACCGGGCCGAGGCGCTGGGTTCGGCGTCGAACCTGATCCCGGGCGAGATCGCCGACCGCTACCTCGAGCTGCCCTCCGACTTCTCACCCCGGGTGGCCGACCTCGCCCGCTCCCTCACGGCCGGTTCAGCGAGCGCGTACGAGGCCTCGCTGCGGCTCCAGGACTTCTTCCGGGACCCGGCCACGTTCACCTACGACCTCGAGGTCGGGGCCGGGCACGGCAGCGACGTGATCGAGTCGTTCGTCTTCGACGTCCGCCGCGGGTACTGCGAGCAGTTCGCGGGCTCCTTCGCGGCCATGGCCCGTGCCGTGGGGATCCCGGCCCGGGTCGCGGTCGGCTTCACCCCCGGGGTCGCGGACCCGGGCGACCCGACGCTCTACCGGGTGCGCGGCGAGCACGCCCACGCCTGGCCCGAGGTGTTCCTCGGCGAGTACGGGTGGGTCGCCTTCGAACCGACGCCGGGCCGGGGCGCGCCCTTCGCCGAGCAGTACACGGGCGTGCCCGAGCAGCAGACCGCCTCCGGTGGCGGCGGCTCGAGCGCGACGACCACGCCCGTGCCCCCCTCCACCGAGGTCCCCCTGCCCGACGAGCCCGCCGTGGACCCGAACGCCGGCACGTTCCCGCCCACGAGCGACGAGCTCGGGGTCGGCGTCGGCGAGGAGGAGGCCGGCCCGCCGAGCCCGTGGCCCGGGCGCCTGCTCGCCGCCGTGGCCGCGGTCCTCGTGCTCGGGGCGGGCTACCTCGCCCTGGTGGCCGGGGTCGTCGCGTGGCGACGCCACCGTCGTCGGACCGAGGCCGACACCCCCACCGCGCAGGTCGCCCTCGCGTGGGCCGAGGCCCTCGATGCGATCGGTCGCACCGGCGTGCGCATCAGGGCCGCCGAGACGCAGTCCCAGGCAGCCGACCGCATCGGCCACCGGCTGCCGGCGGTCGACGCGCCGCTGCGCCGCCTCGCAGCTGTCGTGTCCAGCGCCGCCTACGCCCCGGAGCCCCCTGCGGAGGACGACGCCCGCACGGCCCTCGAGCTCGCCGACGAGATCGGTGAGCGTGCGGCGGCGACCAGGACGGCGGTGGAGCGGCTGCGGGCCGACTTCCACCCGCGTCGCCTCCGGGGCTGAGCCCCCCGGATCACTCCTCGTCGCGCCGGCGGAACCGCTCTCGCATGCGCTCCGAGGAGGAGTCGAGGTAGTCCTTGATGCCGTTCGAGGCCTTGATGGTCCTGGTGACCGAGTCGAGGCCCGCCTTGCCCATCTTCCGGGCGTTGCGCTCGATGACCAGCAGGCAGGCGAGCATCACGAGGAAGCCGCCGAAGCTGAGCAGGTACGAGGTGGACAGCAGCAGGACGAGCATCACCAGCCCGGCGACGAAGCCGAACAGCGAGAACTTGATGTTCCGCCAGGCGTGCTTGTAGAGGGTGGTCTCCCCGACCTCGCGGGCGAACGCCGGGTCGTTCTCGTAGAACTCCCGCTCGATGTCCTTGAGGATGCGTTCCTCGTCCTCGGAAAGCGGCAACTGTCGAACCCCTCGTGGCCTACGACGGACCGGTGTTCGGCTCATCATCGCACACGACTCGCCGACCAACAACGCGCGCAGCACCCGATCGCGGCGCGTCCGTCAGCTCCGCGGGGCCGCGCCGTCCCCGCGGCCGCCGCGCCGGGCGCGACCGGCTCCGGCACCGCCGCCGACGGTCCCCCGGTCGTCGCCTGGCGCACCCGCGTCCCCGGCGGCCCCGACGCCGTCGACGAGGTCGGGACCCCACTGGCGGTCCCCGGTCCGCTTGGCCCGGAGCGAACCCCCGTCGGCGAGGCTCCCGGGGAGGACCGCCTCGGCCCCGAACCGGGCCCGGATCTCGTCCACGACGCCGGTCACGGCCCGCCAGGCCACGCCGTCGGCAGCCGGGGCGGGGGACGCGGCCGGGCCGGACCCCGCGGCGCCAACCACCTCCAGGGACAGCTGCTCGGGTGCGGTCCCGTCGACGAGGTTGGCCAGCCCGACGCCGAGCAGTCGCACCCCGACCCCGACGTCCACCGCGGCGAGCAGGTCCGCAGCGGCCCGGACCACGGCGGGACCGGTGTCGACCGGGGCCGGCAGCGTGACCGACCGGGTGATCGTCCGGAAGTCGCCGAAGCGCACCTTCACCGTGACGGTGCGCCCCCGGACCCCGGCCCGGCGCGCCCGGCCCGCGACGGCGTCGCCCATGCGGACGAGCTCGGGTCGCAGGGCCCGGTGGTCGTGGTGGTCGATGGCGAAGGTCTCCTCGTGGGAGATCGACCGCACCTGCTGGTCGGGCTCGACGGCCCGGTCGTCGCGTGCGTGGGCCAGGGCGTGCAGGTGGCGGCCGTGGGCGTCGCCCAGCGCGGCCACGAGGCGGTCGAGGGGGAACCGCTCGAGCTGACCGACGGTGCGGACGCCGAGGCCGTGCAGCCGCTCCAGGGTCCGGGGACCGACCCCCCAGAGGGCCTCGACCGGCAGCGGGCGCAGGAACGCCCGCTCCTCCCCAGGGCGGACGACGGCCACGCCGACCCCCGGCACCGGCCCGGTGGGCGACGCGGTCGGCTTGGCCTGCTCGGTGGCCAGCTTGGCCAGGAACTTGTTCGGCGCGACGCCCACCGAGCAGGTCAGCCCCTCGGTCTCGAGGACGCGGGCCCGGACGGCGGCGGCGATGGTCGGGCCGTCGCCGTGGAGCCGGGCCGACCCGGTCACGTCGAGGAAGGCCTCGTCCAGGCTCAGCGGCTCCACGAGGGGCGTGAAGGACCGGAACACCTCCATGATCCGGCCCGACACCTCGGCGTAGCGGGCGTGGTCGCCGGGCACGAACACCGCGTCGGGGCAGAGCCGCTCCGCCCGCAGCGACGGCATGGCCGAGTGCACGCCGTGGACCCGGGCCTCGTAGGAGGCGGCGGCCACGACGCCGCGCCGGCCCCGACCGCCCACGATCACGGGCCGACCCCGCAGCTCGGGCCGGCGGAGCTGCTCGACCGACGCGAAGAACGCGTCCATGTCGACGTGCAGGATCGTCCGGGTCGCCGGCCGGTCGCCGCCGGCCGGACCCGCCGACCCGCTCGCGTGTGGCCCGCTCACGCCGGTCCGGTCACGTCGGGCCCGCGCACGCCGGTCCGGTCACGTCGGGCCCGGCGCCCCGGGGTCGAGCCGCACGACGTCGGCCCCGTTGCGGGTGTCGCCCTCGACCCGGTACCGGAAGGTGCGGGCCGACAGCCACCGGTCGGCCAGCCAGGCCAGCATCGGCTCCCGGGCCGGGATCCAGGACGTGGCCAGCGCGTCGTGGCAGCCGTCGAGGTCCAGCCACGCGGCGTCGACGACGATCCCGTCGGGGTCGTCGATCCGCACGTCGCCGGTGAAGCCGGTGGCCCGGTGGACCTCCACCCGCAGCGTCCAGCCCATGTCCGGCGCCTCGGCGTGGACCTCCCACAGCGGCCCGTCCCACCCGGTGACGGCGAGCCCCGTCTCCTCCTCGACCTCGCGGGTCAGGCCCTCGAGCAGCGACTCGCCCGGGTCGATGACCCCGCCGGGGGTCGACCAGTCGAGGGAGCCGTCCCGCCGCTGGTTCTGGACCAGCAGGAGACGGCCGTCGGCCTCGATCAGCCCTCCGGCCACGGTCCACGCTCGCACGGGACCAGTGTGCCAGCACCCGCAGGACCGGCCGGGGCCACGTCCCGGGCGGGGCGGACGGCGACCCTGTCCACGTCCCGGGCGGGGCGGGCTCGGGCAGGATGGCGACGTGCACGCCGACGCCGCCCGCGTCCGGGACGCCGCCGCCGAGGGCTGACCCCGGCGACCGATCTGCGCCGTCCGCGAGCCTTGACCGGTTCGCGCCGCCGTGCTGGACTCCCAGCGCGGCCGGCGAGGGACCGGCACGAGGGAGGGGTCGTGCGGCGCAAGCCCGAGGGTGAGTCGGTGCCGGGGATCGGCGAGCGCCTGGATCCGACGGCGGTCGTGGTCCGCCCGGCGCTCGGCTGGTGGCAGCCCTTCGACTTCCCCGGCCCGGAGGCGACCCGGACGGCGGTCCGGACGCCGAGGAGCCGCTGGCTGCCCGCCGGGCAGTCGCTCCTCGCCGTCGTGTACCTGGTCCAGCTGGTCGTCGACCCCGACCCGCTCCACGCCGTCCTGGCCCTGCTGTGGGGCGTGATCGCGTGGCGCAACTGGGTGCAGACCGATCGGTACGCCGCGGCCGTCGCCGGCGAGCACGGCCTCTCCTTCGGCGGGTGGGGCGTCGGCTGGGGGCGGATCTCGGGCTACGACGAGCCCACGGGCGCCGTGCGCTTCGACCCGTGGCTGACCGGCGGCGACGGGAGCCCCAAGCCGTCCCACCAGGTCACGAAGGACCCCGAGGCCCGGCGCCTCCTCGGCGAGGTGATCCTCGCCCACCGGCCCGACCTCGCACCGGGCGCCGAGGTGGCCGACCCGTGGGCCCACGTCCGCACGGGCCGGCCGCGGGCCTGAGCCGCGAGCCCGAGGGCCCCACCCGGACCGCGGTCCGGGCGCCGCTCAGCGCAGGCGGAGGCGGACCCGCTCGACGTCGTGGTCGGCGCCCTTCTCGAGCACCAGGTCGGCCCGGTCCCGGGTGGGCAGCACGTTCTGGTGCAGGTTGGGCAGGTTGATCGACCGCCAGATGCTCCGGGCCAGGTCCTCGGCGGCGGCGTCGTCGAGGTGGGCGAAGCGGTGGAAGAAGGCCGCCGGGTCCTCGCGGGCGCCCTCCACGAGGGTCTGGAACCGCTGCAGGTACCACGACTCGACGTGGGCCTCGTCGGCGTCGACGTAGATGGAGAAGTCGAAGAAGTCCGACACGAACACGCTCGGGTGGTGCTCGCCGGACGTCGGCGGCACCTGGAGCACGTTCAGGCCCTCGACGATGACGATGTCGGGCTGGTCGACGAGCTGGTGGCCGTCGGGCACGACGTCGTAGACGACGTGGGAGTAGGTCGGGATCTCCAGGTCGGGGCGACCCGCCTTGAGGTCGGCCAGGAAGCGCACCAGCCTCGGCGTGTCGTAGGACTCCGGGAAGCCCTTGCGCTGCATGAGACCGCGGGCCTCGAGCTCGGCGTTGGGGTGCAGGAACCCGTCGGTCGTGACAAGGTCGACCCGCCGCCGCTCCGGCGCCCGGGCCAGCAGGGTCTGCAGCACGCGGGACGTGGTCGACTTGCCGACGGCGACCGACCCTGCCACCCCGATGACGAAGGGGGTGTGGGGGCGGAAGCGCCCGAGGAAGGCACCGGTCGCATCGTGCAGCGACCGCGTGACGCCCGCCCGGAGGTGCAGGAGCCGGGCGAGGGGGACGTAGACGTCCTCCACCTCGGCCATGGACAGGTGCTCGTTGATGCCCTCGAGCGCCTCGAGGTCGGCCTCGGCGATCGGCACGGACTCGTGCGCCCGCAGCGCGGCCCAGTCGGCTCGCGAGAAGACCCGCTCCCCCCACCGGTCCGTGGAGCCGTCCTGTCCCTGGTTCGCGCCGGACACGTCGGCAGAACCTAGGGAGCGACCTCCGGCCGGCACCAGCGACCGGTCGCCGGGTGGGCCGGACGCCGCCCGCTGCGTAGCCTGCACGTCGTGAGCGAGGTCCCCGACTCCGACTACGCCCCCTCGGCGCTGCCCTCGACCGGCGCCCGGGTCCTGGCCTTCGTCTCGATCCTCGTGGCCGGCCTGTGCGGCGGCCTCATCGGCTACGCCGTGGTCGACCTCCAGTGCACGGGCGACTGCACCGCCCTCGCCGGCGGTGCGGGCCTGCTCGGTGCGGTCCTCTTCGCCGTCGGCACCGGGATCGTCGCCGTGCTCGCGCTGCGGGCCATGGGCGAGTGGCGCATCCAGCAGGCCCGCGAGGAGTCCTCCTGACGGACCCCGTGCCGGCCCACGACCCGGGCGCGCTGCGCGAGGTGGCCGTCGCCGTCGCATCCGAGGCCGCCGAGCTGCTGGCCGAGGCCGTCGACCGGGTGCGGACCGAGGTCGGCACGAAGTCGTCGGCCACCGACGTGGTCACGGAGATGGACCGGGCGTCGGAGGCCCTGATCGCCGCCCGGCTCGCCGAACTGCGGCCCGACGACGGGCTCGTGGGCGAGGAGGGCACCGACCGGGCCGGCACGTCCGGTCTGCGGTGGGTGGTCGACCCCCTCGACGGGACGACGAACTACCTGTACCGCCACCCGTTCTGGAACGTGTCCGTCGGGGTGGAGGCCGTGCCCGCCGGGGGTGGCCCGGCCGAGCCGATCGCCGGCTGCGTCGTCGTGCCGAGCCTGGGCGAGACCTTCGCGGCCGCCGCCGGCCGGGGCGCGACGTGCAACGGCGAGCCCATCGACGTCGGCGACGCCTCGCCGCTGGCCACCACCCTCGTCGCCACCGGCTTCAACTACGACGCCGACGTGCGCACGGCCCAGGCCGAGGTCCTGGCCCGCCTCGTCGGCCGGGTGCGCGACGTACGCCGGGGCGGCGCCGCTGCCGCCGACCTGTGCGGCGTCGCCTGCGGGCGCCTCGACGCCTACTACGAGACGGGCCTGGCCCCGTGGGACCGGGTGGCGGGCACCGTCATCGCCCGGGAGGCCGGCGCGCGGGTCGAGGTCCTCGACCGGTCGCGGTTCGGCACCGACGTGGTCGTCGCCGCCCACCCGGAGCGCTTCGACGACCTCGTCGACCTGCTCGTCGACGCCGGCCACCTGCGCTGACCCCGGATCGGCTGCACCGCCCGCACCCACCGCAGCGGGGGCATGTCGGCGCGGACGGGCCGGCGTGAGGCACGATGGCGGGCATGGCGACACGGATCCTCACGGTCGAGGATGACGAACGCATCCGCACGGCGGTGAAGCTGGCCCTCGAGGACGAGGGCTGGACCGTGGCCGAGGCCGACACCGGCGAGGCGGCGCTCGAGTCGTTCCAGCGCGAGCCGAGCGACGTCGTCCTCATCGACATCATGCTCCCGGGCATCGACGGCTTCGAGGTGTGCCGCTCGGTGCGCCGCATCTCCGACGTCCCCATCGTGATGGTGACGGCGCGCGCCGACACCCACGACGTCGTCGCCGGCCTCGAGGCGGGCGCGGACGACTACCTGACCAAGCCGTTCGCACCCAAGGAGCTCTCGGCTCGCATCCGGGCCCTGCTCCGGCGCACCCGGTCCGGCGACCACGGGCACGCCCACCTCCGCTTCGGCGACCTCGAGATCATCCCGGACGAGGGCGTGGTCAAGCGGGACGACGAGGAGGTCCACCTGACCAAGACCGAGTTCCGGCTCCTCAACGAGCTGGCCTCCTCCCCCGGGCGGGTCTTCTCGCGAGAGGTCCTGCTGGAGCGGGTCTGGGGCTACGGCTACTTCGGCGACGGCCGTCTCGTCGACGTCCACATCCGCCGGCTGCGGACCAAGGTGGAGGCCGATCCGGCCAACCCGCGGCACGTGGTCACCGTCCGGGGGCTCGGCTACAAGCTCCAGGCGTGAGGCTCCGGACCCGGTCGGCGCCGAGCGCTCGCGCCGACGTCGGCGACGTCGGGCCCGCGAGGGGCAGCCGGCCCGACGCGGACCGGTACCCGCCGGGTCCCGGGACCGAGGCCGAGCGGGCCCGACGGGAACGGACCCGGACCGAGGGTGGCCGGCGACTGCCGCGACTCGGGTTGCGCGCCCGGGTCACCCTCGCCTTCGCCATCGGCGCCCTGCTGCTGTCGGTGTCGATGTCCGGCCTCGTGATCGGGGTGACCCGGACGAACCTGGTCTCCAACCGCGAGGCCAACGCCACCCAGCAGGTGTACCTGAACGCCCGGATCGTGCGCTCCGGGGTGAGCCCCAACGCCGACACGCTCCAGGTGCTCACCTCGCTCCAGACGCCGGAGGGCTCGCGCCCCGTCCTGTTCCAGCGCGGGCGCTCGGACCCGGATGCACCGGGGTCGGGCTGGACGGCGACCGACCCCGAGTACGGGCGCGCCGCGCTGCCCGCGTCGCTGCGGGACCGGGTGCTCGACGGGACCCCGGCCAAGATGCGCTTCGACCACCCGACGACGGGGGACAAGAGCCTCGCCATCGGGATCCCCATCGCCGACATCGACGGCGCGTACTTCGAGATCGTCCGCCTGCGCGAGCTCGACGACACCCTGTCGTCGATCTCCTTCACCCTCTTCGGCGCGTCGATCGCCACCGTCCTCGCCGGTGCCGGACTCGGGTGGTACGCCAGCCGACGCATCCTCCGCCCGCTCGGCGAGGTCGGCGTCGCGGCCCGGTCCCTGGCATCGGGCGACCTCGACGCCCGGATCCGCACCCAGGTCGACCCCGACCTCGAGCCGATCATCACCTCGTTCAACGGCATGGCGAACTCCCTCGAGGCCCGCATCGAGAAGGACGCCCAGTTCGCGTCCGACGTGTCCCACGAGCTGCGGTCGCCGCTCATGACCCTCCAGGCCTCCGTCGAGGTGCTGGACAACAACCGGGACGCGCTCGACGACCGGGCCCGCTCGGCGCTCGACCTGCTCGTGGCCGACCTCGACCGCTTCCGCGAGCTCGTCGAGGACCTGCTGGAGATCTCCCGCTTCGACGCCGGGGTCATGCAGCTCGAGCTGGAGGAGGTGCTGCTCACCCAGTTCGTCGAGCAGGCCGTGCGCTTCGCCGGCTTCGACGTGCCGGTCCAGGTGCTGCCGGGCACGTCCCTGACCGAGGACTTCGGTGACCTCGTCGTCGCCCTCGACAAGCGACGGATCGCCCGGGTCGTGGCGAACCTCCTCGTCAACGCCGACAAGTACGGCGACGGTGCCGTGGCGGTGTGGGTGGGGGGCGACGACGACCACGTCCGGCTCTTCGTCGACGACGGCGGTCAGGGCGTGCCGGAGGTCGACCGCGACCGGATCTTCGAGCGCTTCAACCGGGCGGGCGCGGCCAACCAGCGCGGCACCGGCACCGGGGTCGGGCTCGGCCTCGCCCTGGTCGCCGAGCACGTGCGGCTCCACGGCGGACGGGTCTGGGTCGACGACGCACCGACGGGCGGGGCGCGCTTCGCGGTGGAGCTGCCCCGGGTCGAGCTGGACGAGGAGCGCGACACCGCATGAGCCGCACCCTGCGATCCCGCCCGCCCCGCTGGCGTCGGCGTCTCCTCTGCACCCTCGTCGCCCCCCTCCTCCTCGCCGCCGGCGCGTGCACGGTGCCGAACAACGACGAGCCGGTCGAGCTGTCCGGGTCGGTCCCCTTCGGCCTGCTCGAGACGACCACCACCGCCTCGACCACGGTGCCCGAGGCGGTCACCAAGGCCGTCACCGTGTACTTCCTCGACACCACCGACGGCGGCACCGAGCTGACGCCGGTGCCGCGCAACGTCGACGTCGCCGCCGGCATCCAGGAGGTGCTGGCCCACCTCTTCACGGTGCGGCCCGACGGCGGCGAGCGACCGGCCGAGGACGGGTTGACCTCCGCGATCCCGGAGTCGGCGGTGCTGCTCTCGGCGTCCAGGGTCGGCGACACGAACCGGCTCGTCGTGGACGTGCGGGGCCTGTTCGGGAACGAGGGCATCCAGGGCGACGCGCTGCGCGACGCGCTCGCCCAGATCGTCTGGACGGCGACCGAGGACCCCGCGGTCGGCGAGATCGTGTTCCGGAACAACGGCCAGACCGTGCAGGCGCTCGTCGACGGCGGCGAGGTCGCCGAGGGTGCCGTCAACCGGAACAGCTACGACCGGACCGGCTGAGTGTCGGCTCCGGTCAGAGGCCGCCGAGGAGGCGGAGGACCCGGTCCTTCACGATGGTCGGGGTGACCCGGTCGGAGAGGGCGATCAGGCGGGCGTCGGCCCCGACCAGGTAGCGGGCCTGGGGCATCGAGGTCGACAGCGCCCGCTCGATCACCTTCGCGCAGGTGGACGGCTCGCCCATGAGCGCGGCCCACAGGGACTGCAGCCCCCCGACGCGCTCGTACGCGGCGTCGTAGTCCGAGCCCCGCCGCTTCTCGATGTCTCGCTCGAGGTCCTCCCAGATCGAGGTCTTGAACCCGCCCGGCTCGACGAGGACGACGTCGATGCCGTCCTTGGCGACCTCGAGGCGCAGCGCGTCCGACAGGCCCTCGAGGGCGTGCTTGGAGCCCTGGTACCAGCCGGTCAGCGGCGTCGTGGTCCGTCCGTAGATGGAGGAGATGTTGACGATCCGCCCCTTGCCGGCGGCCCGCATGGCCGGGATGGCCAGCCGCGACAGCCGCATCGGGGCCACGACCATGGTCTCGAGCACCTGGCGGGCCTCGTCGTCGTCGACGTCCTCGATCGCCCCGGTCACGGCGTAGCCGGCGTTGTTGACCAGGCCGTAGAGGGTGCCCACGTCGGCCACGACCTGCTCGCAGCCCTCGGCGTCGGTGACGTCCAGGATCCGGGTCTCGACCTCGACCCCGGCGGCCGCGGCCGCCTCGGCCACGACCTTGGCCTTTGCCGTGGAGCGGACGGTGCCGGTCACCCGGTACCCCTTCTCGGCCAGGTGGAGGACGGTGGCGAGGCCGATGCCGGAGTTGGCACCGGTGACGAGGACGTGCTTGCCGGTGGGGCTCATGGCCCGCCAGCCTGCCGGGGCCCGGTCGAGGACGCCAACCGCGCCAGCCGACCGGTCGCCCCAGACGCCCACCCCGGCTCCGTGCAACGGGGAGCGGCGAGGAGCGCAGCGACGACGCCGCTCCCGGCTACACAGCCCAGAAGACGCGGGCGACGTCGTACAGCTGGGGGTCCACCGTCCGCAGGCCGCGGGCCTTGGCCTCCTCGAGGGTGATGCGCTCGATCTTGCCGGCGCTGAGGCAGACCATGTCGCCGTAGGCGTGGTCGTGGACGGCGTCGATGGCGGCCACCCCGTAGCGGGTGGCCAGCACCCGGTCGAAGGCGTTGGGCGTGCCGCCCCGCTGGACGTGGCCCAGGATCGTGACCCGGGTCTCGAACCCGGTGCGGCGCTCGATCTCGCCACCGATGGTCGTGCCGATGCCCCCGAGGCGCTGGTGCCCGTAGACGTCGACCTCGGGCTCGGGGATCTGGAGGGTGCCGGGCACGGGGACAGCGCCCTCGGCCACGACGACGATGGAGGCGTACCGGCCGGCCGAGTGGCGGCGTGTGATCGCGTCGCACACGTGCTCGATGTCGAAGGGCTCCTCGGGGATGAGGGTGACCGTGGCGCCGCCGGCGATGCCCGACCACACCGCGATGTGGCCGGCGTGGCGACCCATGACCTCGACCACCATGACGCGGTCGTGGGACTCGGCGGTGGTGTGGAGCCGGTCGATGGCGTCGGTGCAGATCTGCACGGCGGTCTGGAAGCCGAAGGTCATCTCGGTGCCGGCGAGGTCGTTGTCGATCGTCTTGGGCACCCCCACGATCGGGAAGCCGAGCGCGGCGAGGTCCTTGGCGCAGCCGAGCGTGCCCTCGCCGCCGATGGCGATCACGGCGTCGATGCCGAGCACCTCGAGCGACTCCCGGACGCGGTCGACGCCGTCGTCGTCCATGAAGGGCTGGTAGCGGCTCGTGCCCAGGATGGTGCCGCCGATGGGCAGCTTGCCGCGGAGCGCCTCGACGTCGAGCGGCACGGTCCGCTGGTCCACGAGGCCCTGGTAGCCGTCGAGGAAGCCGACGATCTCGTCGCCGTGGTGCCGGATCCCCTTGCGGACGATGGCCCGGATGACGGCGTTGAGCCCGGGGCAGTCGCCGCCGCCGGTGAGGATCCCGATGCGCATGGGCCGCGAACCTACCGAGGTGCGCCGTGCTCCCTCGCCGGAGCCGGGTCCGGTCGGACCGGCGGCTCGCGGACGGGGCTAGGTTCCGCCGCCATGGCCGTCGTCATCGCCATCGACGCGGGCACCACCGGTGTCCGCTCCATCGCCATCGGCACCGACGGGCTGCCCGTGGCGTCGTCGTACCGGGAGTTCACCCAGCACTTCCCGCGCCCCGGCTGGGTGGAGCACGACGCCACCGAGATCTGGGAGGCGGTGCGGGGGACGCTCACCGAGGTGGCCCGCGCCGTCGACGACGCCGGCGTCGGGCCGATCGCCTCCATCGGCATCACCGACCAGCGCGAGACCGTGGTCGCCTGGGACCGGCGGACGGGCCAGCCCCGGCACCGGGCGATCGTGTGGCAGGACCGGCGCACGGCGAACCGCTGCGACGCCCTGGCCGAGGCCGGCCACCTGCCCCTCGTCCGGGCCACGACCGGCCTCGTCCTCGACCCGTACTTCTCCGGCTCCAAGGTCGAGTGGCTCCTGACCCCGACCGCCTCGGGCGGCGGCGGCGTGGAGGTCGACGAGCACCTGGCCATCGGCACGATCGACACCTGGCTGCTGTGGCAGCTGACCGGTGGCGCCGTGCACGCCACCGAGCCGTCGAACGCGAGCCGCACGATGCTGTTCGACATCCGCTCCCTCGACTGGTCCGAGGAGCTGTGCGAGCTCTTCGGCGTGCCCCGGGCCGCGCTCCCCGAGATCCGCCCGTCGTCGGGCCGGTTCGGGACGACGGCGGTCGGGGTCGGCGTCCCGGCCGGCATCCCGGTGTCGGGCGTGGCCGGCGACCAGCAGGCAGCCCTGTTCGGCCAGGCCTGCTTCGCGCCCGGCATGACCAAGAACACCTACGGCACCGGGTCCTTCGTCCTCATGAACGTCGGGTCGGCCTGCCCCGAGCCCGTCGAGGGGTTGCTCACGACGGTGGCCTGGTCGCTCGGCTCGGTGGATCCGTCGACGACCACCTACGCGCTGGAGGGCGCGATCTTCGTCACCGGCGCCGCGGTGCAGTGGCTGCGCGACGGGCTCGGCATCATCGACGACGCTGCCGAGACCGGCCCGCTCGCCGAGTCCGTGCCCGACGCCGGCGGGGTGGTCCTCGTCCCGGCCTTCACCGGCCTCGGCGCGCCCTGGTGGGACCCCTACGCCCGGGGCACGATCGTCGGCATCACGCGGGGCACGACCCGGGCCCACCTGGCCCGGGCGACGGTCGAGTCGATGGCGCTGCAGACCCGGGACGTGGTCGACGCCATGGCGGCGGCGTCCGGACGGCGGGTCACGGCGCTGCGCGTCGACGGCGGCGCCTCGGCGATGCCCCTCCTGCTCCGGCTCCAGGCCGACCAGCTCGGCGTGCCCGTGGCCCGTCCGGTGGTCCAGGAGACCACGGCCCTCGGCGCCGCCTACCTGGCCGGTCTGGCCGAGGGCGTGTGGGACTCCCCCGACGAGGTCACGGCGAACTGGGCGGTCGACGTCGAGGTCGAGCCGTCGGAGGAGCGGGCCGCGGCCGACGAGCTCCACGCCACCTGGCTCCGCGCCGTCGAGCGGTCGCGGGGCTGGGTCACCGAGTAGCGGACCCGGTGTCGGTGCCGGGGCGCGGCGGGC
The DNA here is from genome assembly GCA_964497795.1 of uncultured Acidimicrobiaceae bacterium. Classification (GTDB taxonomy): domain Bacteria; phylum Actinomycetota; class Acidimicrobiia; order Acidimicrobiales; family Salinilacustritrichaceae; genus Salinilacustrithrix. Next base: position 18,805 of record CAZCEZ010000001.1, read on the forward strand.
GCGCCGCCCTCGGGGTCGGCGCAGCCGACGCTCAGTCCAGGCCCCGGTCGCTGGCCCAGCGGGTCAGCTCGTGGCGCGACGACAGCTGGAGCTTGCGCAGCACCGACGACACGTGGGTCTCGACGGTCTTGACCGAGATCTCGAGCCGACGCGCCGCCTCCTTGTACGTGAAGCCCCGGGCGATGTGGCGGAGCACGTCCCGCTCCCGGGGGGTGAGGCGGTCCAGCTCCGGGTCGACGTCGGCGGGCTCGACCTCGCCGGCGAAGGCGTCGAGCACGAAGCCGGCCAGCCGGGGCGAGAACACGGCGTCGCCGTCGTGGACGCGGGCCACGGCCGCGGCCAGGTCGGTGGAGGAGATCGTCTTCGTCACGTAGCCCCGCGCCCCGGCGCGCACCACGGCGAGCACGTCGTCGGGTGCGTCGGACACCGACAGGGCCAGGAACGTGACGTCCGGGAGCCGGGGGCGGATCGCGTCGAGCACCGCCCGACCGCCGCCGCCGGGCAGGTGGACGTCGAGGAGCACGACGTCGGGTTCGAGGTCGACGATGGCGGCCACGGCCTCCTCGACGTCGGTGGCCCAGCCCACGACCTCGAGCGGGGGCACCCCGTCGCCGCCGTCGCGCCGCCGCTCCTCGAGGGCGGCGAGCTCGGCTCGGACGCCCGACAGGAACAGCTGGTGGTCGTCGACCAGGAACACCCGGATCGGGGTCCCGGCGCTCACGGGGACACCTCCGACGACCGGGGCAGGACGAGCTCGAGCTCGGTGCCCTCCCCCGGTGCCGTGCGCACCCCGGTCCGACCCCCGACCCGCGCCAGGCGCCCCCGGACCGAGTCGGCCAGGCCACGCCGGTCGTCGGGCACGGCGGCCGGATCGAAGCCCCGGCCCCGGTCCCGGACGAAGGCCACCAGCTCGTCGGACCCGACCTCCACGTAGACCGACACCTCGGGCACCCCGGCGTGGGCGGCCGCGTTGCGGACCCCCTCGGCCAGTGCGGCGACCAGCTCGCCGACGGCGTCGTCGACGGGCACGTCGCCGCCGACGACGACGACCTCGACGGCGACGGGGAACGACGCCTCGACGTCGTCGGCGACGCCGTCGAGCGCACCGGCCAGCGTGGGCGGCGCGCCCGGGTCGACCTCGCCGCGCGCCGGCCCCCCGTACAGCCACGACCGCAGCTCGCGCTCCTGGCGTCGGGCCAGGGCGACGGTCTCCCCGGGGTCGTCGGCCCGGCGCTGGATCAGGGCGAGGGTCTGGAGCACCGAGTCGTGGAGGTGGGCGGCGACCCGGGCCCGCTCGTCGGCTCGGGCCCGCTCGGCCCGCTCCTCGCTGAGCTGGCGGCCGAGGCGCAGCAGCCACGGTCCGGCCAGCAGGACGATCCCCGCCGTGGTGGCGAGCACCGCCGCGCCGACGCGGACGGCCACGGCGAGGCCGCCGTCGGCTGCGGCCACGGTCCCGATCCCCGCAGCGAGGAGCACCCCACCGACGACGAGCCGCACCACGGCGGCCCGTCCCCAGTCGACGGGTCCCGCACCCGGGCGGGCGCTCCGGTCGGCCTGGGACCAGGCGACGGCGGCGCCGGAGGCGACGAGCACGACCGGCCAGAGGACCGCGTCGGGCAGGGCGAGGCCGAGGCGGCGGGCGAGCAGGGTCGTCCCCGCCGCGACCAGGGCGGCGCCGAGGGCGCGCTCGCCGTCGCGGCGGCTCCGGGGCCGCGACGGCGGGGGCACCTCGTCGGCGGCCGGCAGCACGAGGGCGCCGACGACGTAGAGCAGGAGCCCGAGGCCGGACGTGACGGTGAGGACCACGACCGCGATCCGCACCACGGTCGGATCGACCCCGAGGGCCCGGGCGACGCCACCGGCCACCCCGGCCAGGCGCCGCTCGTCGCCCGTCGTCCGCCGCAGCCGGCGCAGCGTCCCGGGGCCGCCGTCGCCCCGGTCGGCAGCCGGCGGACGGGCCGGTGCGTCGGAGCGGTCCGGGGCGGTCACGCAGGCATGATCCCACCCTGCGCCCCGGGACCTCCACGGGGGATCCCCCGGGGGTCCCTGCCGGCCGCCTCGGGGACATCCCCGATGGCGGCTCGACCGGGTGCGGGCGACGATGCCCCCATGACCACCGACACCGACCCGACGGGCCCCGGCGCTCCCCCACCGCCCCCGCCGACCTCGCCTCCCCCCGTGCGACGGCTCCGCCGCTCGAGCACCGACCGCCGGATCGCCGGCGTGGCCGGCGGCATCGGCCGCTACCTCGGCGTGGACCCGGTCGTCGTCCGGGTCGTGCTCGTCCTGGCCGTCCTCGCCTCCGGCATCGGGCTGCTCGTCTACGGCGTGGCCTGGCTGGTGATGCCCGAGGACGACGGCTCCGAGGCCGCGATCGACGCCCGCCTCGGCGAGGTCGGACCGGGCACGCTCCGGGCGGCGGGCACCGCCCTGCTCGTCCTGGCCGCCTTCGTCGTGATCGACGGCGCCACCGACGGCGACTGGCTCCTCCCCCTCCTGCTGCTCGGCGTCGGGGGCTGGTTGCTCCTCCGACCGGACCGGGACGGGGGTGCCGCCGGCGACCCGCTGGACGCCGGCGACCGGCTCGTCGACGGGACCCCGTCGACCGCCGGCGCCTCGCCGGCGACGGCGCCCGCGGCGCCGACCGCACCCGTCCCCCCGCCGCCGGCCCACCGGCGGCCCTCGGGCCCGCCGACCGGGCGCTACGCGACCGCCGTCGTCGCCATCGTGCTCGGCGCCGCCGGGCTGGCCTGGGCCGCCGGCGCCTCCCTGTCGCCGGTCCCGGTCCTCGTCGCCTGCCTGGCCGTGGTCTCCGCCGGCCTGCTCGTGGGCGCGGTCACCGGGCGGGCCCGGGGGCTCGTGCTCCTCGCCATCCCCCTCCTCGTCGTGCTCGGGCTGGTCCGCGCCGTCGACGTCCCGCTGGGGGGCGGCGTGGGCGAGCGCAGGTACGCGCCGACCGACCTCGCCGGGCTGCGGGACGAGTACCGCCTGCTGGCCGGTGACCTCGAGGTCGACCTCCGCGGCATCGACGCCGAGGCCCTGGACGGGCAGCGGCGCACGGTCGAGGTCGGCGTCGCCCTCGGCGAGGTCCTCGTGCGGCTCCCGGACGGCGTGGCGGTCACCGTCGACGCCGAGGTCGACCTCGGCGAGCTCGACGTGCGGGGCGTGCGCGACGACGGCGTCGACGTGCGCCGCACCCTGGTCCTGGACGGTCCCGAGGGCGCCGGCGCCCTGACCGTCGTCGTCGACGCCGGCGCCGCGGAGGTGACGATCCGATGAGCACGCCCACGGACGACCGGGCCGGGGCCACCCCCGCCCCGGGCCGGGACCGACCCCTCGACCTGTTCAGCCTCGTCGCCGGCATCGCCGTGGCCGCAGGCACGGTGGCGATGGCGGTCGGCGACCTGTCCACGGTGGCCGACGGCGCCCGCTACGCCTGGCCGCTGCTGCTGCTCGCCGCCGGGATCGGCCTGCTCGTCACTGCCCGGCGGCGCGAGTCGCCCTGACCGGCCCGGGGCACCCGCCCCCGCCCACGCCCCCCGCCCGGC
>CAZCEZ010000001.1:22452-28679 GCA_964497795.1 uncultured Acidimicrobiaceae bacterium
CCGCCCACGCCCCCCGCCCGGCCCGGACCCTGCGGCTCAGGGCTGGCTGCTCGGGTGCGTGCGGCGCACGAAGTCGACGAGGCGGGTGTCGGCGATCCGGGCCAGGGCCGACACCTGGCGCCGCTCGCGGGCCCGGAAGGCGGTGCCGTCCCGACCGACGACGATGGCCAGGCCCGACGCCGGCAGCGGGGCCCACACGACGTCGTCGGGGCTCGCGCCGTCCCCGACCACCTGGAGCGCCCCTCGGCTCCCCTCGACGAAGGCGACGAGCCACGCGGTGGTCGGCGCCGGCCCCTCGACGGCGAGCAGCTCGCCGTCCTCGAGGTCCACGACGGCGAACCAGGAGCCGCCCAGCACCCGTCGCCCGTGCTGGACGACGCTCTCGAGCAGCGAGGGCCGATCGGCGGCACCGACGATGATGGCCGCCGTCTCCAGCGCGTCGGCCCGGGGGTCGTGCGTGTCGCCGTCGAGGGGGCGGACCTCCTCGACGTCGACGCCCTCGACGCCCTGGACGGCCCGGACGAGGGCGTCGACGAGACCGGCCTCGGGGACCTGGACGGCGAGCTCGTCGATGGCACGGCCCGCGCCCCGCTCGAGGATGTCGATGCCCACGATCTCGGCGCCGACCCCACCGACCGCCGACGCGACGCGGCCCAGCGCACCGGGCCGGTCGGGAAGCCACATCCGCACGATGAAGGTCTCCATGGGTCGGACCGTACGGACGCCGTGTGAACCGCTCGTTTCCCCCGTCGTACGGCTGCGTTGAGTCCTGCGCCACGTCACCCGGGGCGGTCGGAGGAGGCCGGGACCGGACCGGTCGCTTCTACTTGACCGTCCGGTCAAGTACGGTGCCGGCATGGCCCGGCGACTGACACCCAGGGGCGAGCAGCGACGCAACGAGCTGCTCGCGTTCGCCACCGAGCGATTCGCGGCCAACGGCTACCACCCGACCTCGGTCGCCGAGCTCGTCGACGGCCTCGGCGTGGGCAAGGGCGTCTTCTACTGGTACTTCGACTCCAAGGAGGAGCTCTTCCTGGAGATCATGGTCACCGGCGAGCGCCAGCTCCGCCGCGCCCAGCACGCCGCCATGGGCGACGAGGAGGACCCGGTCCGACGCATCGAGCTCGGCATCCGCGCCTCCATGGAGTGGTGGGCCGAGCACCGGGACCTCTACAACCTCGTGCAGTTCGCGGCGACCGAGGCGACCTTCGCCGAGCACGTCCGCAAGGGCCAGAAGGTCGCCCTGTCCGACACGCGCCGCCTGGTCCAGGACGCGATGGACGCCGGAGCCGTGCCCGACGGCGACGCCGACACGGTCGCCCAGGCCATCCTCGGCGTCTCCACGGTGCTGGCCCGCACGCTGCTGCTGCGCAAGAACCGGCCCCCGCACGAGGTCGCCGACGCCGTGGTCGACTTCTGCTGGTACGGGCTGCTCGGCGACTCGACCACCGGCACGAGCGCCGTCGCCAGCTGAGGAGCGGTCGCTCCGACCTAGCCCTGGAGCTCGGGGAGGGCCCGCTTCATCCCTCGGATGGCCTGGCCGATCCGCTGCTCGTTCTCGATGAGGGCGAAGCGCACGTTGCCCTCGCCTCCGGGGCCGAAGCCGACGCCGGGCGAGCAGGCGACGTGGGCCTCGGTGACGAGCATCTTGGCGAACTCGACCGAGCCCATGTGCCGGTAGGGCTCGGGGATCGGGGCCCAGGCGAACATGGTCCCGCCGGGGCGGGGCATGTGCCAGCCGATGCGGTCCAGGCCGTCGCACAGCGCGTCGCGCCGGGACTGGTAGATCGCGTTGACCTCCTTGGGGTACTCGGTGGCCTCGTTGAGGGTCACCGTCGCCGCGATCTGGATCGGCTGGAAGGTCCCGTAGTCGAGGTAGCTCTTGAGCTTCGCGAGGGCGCCGACCACCTCGGGGTTGCCGGCCATGAACGCCACGCGCCAGCCGGCCATCGAGAAGGCCTTCGTCATCGAGTACAGCTCGACCGCGCACTCCTTGGCTCCCTCGGCCTGGAGGATCGAGGGCGGGTTCCACCCGTCGAAGCCGAGCTCGGCGTAGGCGTTGTCGTGGACGACCACGACCTCCTGCTCCCGGGCGAAGTCGACGAGGCCCTGGAAGAAGTCGACGTCGACGCAGCGGGTCGTCGGGTTGTGGGGGAAGCTGACCACGATCACGCGGGGCCGGGGCCAGGAGTACGTGAACTGGGTCTTGATCCGCTCCAGCAGGTCCGCGCCGGTGTCGTCCGCCGGCCCCATCGGGATCTCGCGGATGGAGGCGCCGGCGAACAGCGGGCCCCACAGGTGGATCGGGTAGCTGGGCGAGGGCACGAGCGCCGAGTCGCCGGGGCCGAGCAGGACCCAGCACAGGTGCGAGTAGCCCTCCTTGGCCCCGATGGTGGAGACGATCTCGGTCTCGGGATCGAGGGCGACGCCGAAGCGCCGCAGGTACAGGTCCGCCGCGGCCTGGCGCAGCTTCGGGATGCCCCGCGACTGGCTGTAGCGGTGGTTCCGGGAGTTGTGGGCGGCCTCGGCCAGCTTCTCGACGGCGATCTCCGGGGAGGGCAGGTCGGGGTTGCCGAAGCCGAGGTCCACCACGTCCTCGCCGGCCCGCCGTGCCTCCCGCTTCAACCCGTCGATGATGGTGAAGACGTAGGGCGGCAGGCCGGTGATGCGGCGGAACTCCATGGGTTCCAACGCTACTCCCCTCCCCGGGCGAGTCCCGTCATGCGTTGCGCGGCGCCACGTTGGGGTACAACGGGCCCGTGGCAACCCCTTCCGACACCCCCGAGGGCCAGGACGGCAGCAGCACGGTCGACGTCGTCGTCGAGATCCCGTGCGGCAGCCGGAACAAGTACGAGTACGACCACGAGCGGCACGTGTTCCGGCTCGACCGCCGCCTGTTCTCGGCCACGGTGTACCCGGCCGACTACGGCTTCATCCCCGACACCCTGGGCGAGGACGGCGACCCGCTCGACGCCCTGGTGATCATGGAGGAGCCCACGTTCCCGGGGTGCTGGATCACCGCCCGTCCCGTCGGCGTGTTCTGGATGACCGACGACGCCGGCCCCGACGCCAAGATCATCTGCGTGCCCGCCGGCGACCCCCGGTGGGACAAGGTGCCCGAGATCGAGGACCTCCCGTCCTACCTCCGGGCCGAGATCGAGCACTTCTTCACCGTCTACAAGGACCTGGAGCCGCACAAGTTCTCCTCGACCCGGGGCTACGAGGGCTCCGACGCGGCCTGGACCGAGATCCGCGCCGCGCTCGCCCGGCACGCCGCCGCCGACACCTGACCGGCGGGCCTGACCGGCTTGCCCTGACCGGCGGGACCGGGCGGCGGCCCTGACAGGCCGCCCCGGCTGCCTGCGCTCAGCCTGCGCGGTCGAGGGCGGCGACGGCGGCGCCGATCGCGCCGGCACGCTCGCCGAACGCAGCGGCGACGAGGTCGACGGCGGGCCGGTGGTCCCGGGCCAGCACCTGGTCGGGCACCGCGGCCCGGACCCGGGGCAGCAGGACGTCGGCCGCCTCGATGACGCCCCCGCCGAGCACGACCACGGACGGGTCGAGCAGGTCGATCAGGTTGGCGACCCCGGCGGCCACCCACCACGCGAACTCGTCGAGGACCGCACCGGCACCGGCGTCGCCGGCACGGGCCGCGGCGACGACGTGCTCGCCGCGGACGTCCTCCGGGTCGCCGCCGGCGCGTGCCACCACGGCGGCGACCGCACCGGCCACGGCGGCGTCGCGCGCCAGGCGGCCGAGCCCGGAGCCGGAGCCGTACCGCTCCCAGCAGCCGCGACGACCGCACGGGCAGGCCGGGCCCGACGGGTCGACGAGCATGTGCCCGGGCTCACCGGCGAAGCCGTGGGCGCCGCGACGGACCTCGCCGTCGACGACGAGCCCGCCGCCGATGCCGGTGCCGAGCGTCAGCAGCAGGCCGTCGGCGTGGCCCGCCCCGGCGCCGCCGCGGAACTCGGCGTAGGTGGCGCAGGTCGCGTCGTTGTCGGCGACGACGGACCGTCCGAGCCGCCCGCCGAGCGCATCGGCGACCGGGACGTCGACCACCTCGGGCAGGTTCGGGCCGTAGGCGAAGCGCGAGGTGTCGTCGACCAGGCCGGGGATGCCGACGCCGACCGGGCCGGAGCCGTCGGGGTCGAGCCGGTCGACGACCTCGGCGAGCGCGTCGAGGACCGCGTCGGTGCCGCGGGGCGTCGGCCGCCGCACCTCGTCGAGCACCGTCGTGGGATCGCGTCGGTCCACGACGACCCCGAGGACCTTGGTGCCGCCGACGTCGACGCCCACCACGCGGGTCACGGGCGGGCCCCGGGCGAGGTGCGGGACGGGCGGACGCGCTCGGGGACCGGCATCCGCCCGAGGCTAGGGCGCGGTGACCGGGGTCCGGGCCGGCTCAGTAGCGCAGCAGGGCCCCGATGCGGCCGAGGACGTCGAGGTCGGCGTTGCCGTCGCACACGTCCACGACCGCCGACTGGGTCACGGCTGCGTCCACGGCGGCCTCGACGACGTCGTCGACGGGTGCCATCCCGTCGCCGCAGCGGCACTCGCGCCCCACGACGGCCAGCCGCTCGCAGCCCCGGCACTGCCACCCGGAGCGGGTGAACCCGTCGGACACGAAGAGGCGCTCGACGCGCTTGTCGGCGAGGGCGTCGAGGACGGGCTCGAGACCGGCGACGGCCCGCCCACCTGCGCCCACGGCCTCCCGCAGCTGCTCGACGCGCTCGGTCTCGCGCTCGCGCTCGATGCGGCGCTCGGCGTCGATGGCGGCCCGACGGACCTCCGACGTCGACGCCGTCGGGGTGAGGTCCAGGCGGCCGCGCAGGCGCTCCTCGAGGTACGGGTGCAGGAGGCCACGCAGCTCGGACGCCACCGGGTCGGCCGCGGCGAGCACGACGTGGTCGAAGCCCTCGTCCTGGTACACCGCCCAGAGCAGGGCGGCTGCGGCGCGCAGGTGCTGGTGGGCCAGCTCCTCCTTGTGCTCGCTCACGCCACCCCGGTCGTGCTCGCCGGTGGTGTCGTAGTCGCGACCGAGGTCGTCGGTCCGCTCGGTGTGCTCGACGAGCTCCCCCAGGCGGAACACGAAGACCCGGGCGTGCTGCTTGTCGGCGGCGAGCACGGCGAGCTTCTCGCTCTGCTGGACGACCAGCTCGAGCTGCCCGACCGCCGGGGCGGGGTTGACCACGATCTCGTCGCGGACCGACACCGGCAGCTCGTGCACGGCGAACAGGTCGAGACCCTGGCAGGCGAACAGCGCCACGCCCCGCACCTCGGACCGGTCGAAGCCGTCGCGGACGCGCGCCACGACCCGGCCCAGGTCGGCCTCGACGGCCTCGCCGTCACCGTTCACCCGCTCCCGGGCCCGTCTCACCAGCTGCTCGAGCACCCGCTCGTAGTCGGCGGGCCGCACCCGCCGAGCGCCGTCGACGTCCAGGTAGCAGGACACGACCGGCGCCTCCTCGCTGCGCAGGGATGCGAGCGAACGGACGTCGTCTTCGGTGATGCTGGGCACTCGGTTCCCCCTCGGATCTCCGGCCTGGTGCTCGCATCGTAGGTCGGCCGACGGCGCCCGTGTCCGGGCGGAGCGGCGGCGGGCACCGGGGTGCTCAGCGCTGCTCGACGTCCCGGGGCAGCCCGCCGCCCGGGTCCGGCTCGTCGTCTCCGGCACCGACGGGACCCGGCGCCACGACGGCCGCCCGCTGCTCTCCCGCACCCCGGGCCCATGCGGCCAGGCGCTCGTCGTCGCTGAGGTGGATCACCTGGACGGCGCCCGCCATGCGCTCGAGACGAGCGAGCACGTGGTCCAGGGCTGCGTCGTCGAGGTGGTCCAGCGCCCGGTCGACGACGAGGGGCACAGAGCCGGCGAAGCAGACGTCGCGCTGGGCGGCGAGGCGGGCGAGCAGGTACCACTCAACCTCGTCCACCGGGACGTCGTCGTCGACCCCCTCGAGCGCGGTGCGCAGGGCTGCGACCTCGCCGACGGCGTCGTCGTGGCGCGCCCGGGCCTCCTCGAAGTCGGCGCGGGCCCGCCGCAGGGCGCCGTCCGCCGCCTCGACGGCGGCGTCGGCCGCCTCCGCCCTGGCCTCGGCCCCGGCGAGGTCGGGGCCCTCCGCGGCGTCGACCTCGCCACCGCCCGGGCCGTCGTCGGCCGGGCCGTCGTCATCCGGGCCGTCGTCATCCGGGCCGTCGTCATCCGGGCCGTCGTCATCCGGGCCGTC
>CAZCEZ010000001.1:28779-55261 GCA_964497795.1 uncultured Acidimicrobiaceae bacterium
CCGGGCCGTCGTCATCCGGGCCGTCGTCATCCGGGCCGTCGTCATCCGGGCCGTCGTGGTGGGGGCCGCCGTCGGTGCCCCCCGACGCCGGCGATCCCGTCCCGGTGGGGTCGACGGCAGCGGCGGCGAGGTCGAGTGCGGCCCGCTCGGCCCGCAGTCGGACCACGGTCGACTCCGCCTCGAGCCGGGAGGCCTCGAGCCGTGCGTGGGTCGCCTGCGCCTGCTCGAGCGCGGCCTCGGCGTCGGCGACCGCCGCGTCGTCGGCTGCGGCGGCCGAGCCGTCCACGAGGTGCTCCTCGATCCGCACGATGCGATCGTCGAGGTCGGCGAGGGCCTCGACGACCGCCTCGTGCCGGGCGTGGCGCTGCTCGGCCGAGGCGAGCCGCGCCCTGGCGGCGGCGAGGTCGCGCTCGGTGGGTCCGTCGTCGAGGCCGAGGTCGATGGCTCCGTCGTCGTCGGACGGGTCCGCGGGGGTCTCGGGGTCCGGGGTGACGAGCTCGGTCTCGTCGGGCAGGTGGCCCAGGCCCTGGAGGTCGACCTCGACCTCGGCCAGCTCGTCGGCCCGGGCGTCGTGCGCGTCGGCGAGCGCCTGGTGCTCGTCGAGCCAGTCCAGGCCGAGCTGCAGGACGTCGTCCCGGTCGTAGCCGAGCCCCCGGGTCCGCACGCCGACCCGCTCGAGCGCGGCGACGAGCCCGTCGAGGGCGGCGTCGCTGTCGTCGCGCTCCCGGTGCGCGGACAGCCGTGCGGCGAGCGCGGCGTCGTCGAGGGACCGGAGGGCGTCGACCGTCTCGACCCCGGCGGCCAGCAGGATCTCCCGGCCGTTGATCCGGGCCCGCTCGAGGTCGGCCTCCAGCTCGGCGCGCTCGAGCTCGCCGTCGAGGCGGCGCTGGAGGCTGCGGTGCTCGGCCTGCGCGGCGACCAGCTCGCTGCGGGCGTCGCGCAGCTGCTCGGCCCGGGCCGGGTCGTCGACCGGTCGGTTCCACGCGGTGACCGCGTCCAGGTAGGTGCGGAACCCGAGGCGGTCCAGCAGCTGGTCCTCGGCGGCGCGCGCCTCGGCCAGCCGCGTCTCGGCCCGGGCCCGACGGAAGCGGGCCTGCTCGAGCGCGTCGGTGGCCGCGAGCAGCTCGGCGTGCACCACGTCCAGCTCGCGGCGGTCGGCCTCGCTCCGGTTCGACGCACCCGCCGCCTCCAGGGCCCGGACCTCGGCCTCGGCTGCCTCGAGTCGGCGGGCCGCCGCGTCCAGGTCCGCGGCGCGGGGCGCCTCGTGCGCGGCGAGCTCCTCGAGCTGGCGGCGCAGGTTGTCGATCCGGTCCGCGACGGCGATGGCCGCGACGGAGGGGACGAGGCTGTCGGCGCCGTCGCCGCGGCGTACGGCGTCGACCGCATCCCGGACGTCGGTGGTGTCGAAGACGACCGCCGTCGACAGCTCGCCCCGCAGCTCGGCGGCGCGGGCCTCGAGGAGGGCGCGACGCTCGCCGACCGTCCGGGGAGGGGCCGGCGCGCCGTCGACCGGTCCTCCGTCGACCGGTCCCCCGTCGTGCTCCGGCCGCCCGTGGTCCGGTCCGCCCTCCGGTGCGCTGGGGTCGGGTGCGCTGGGGTCGGGTGCGTCGCCGCCGGCCTCGACCGTCGCGGCCTCGTCCCGTGCCTCGGGGTCGACGCCGAGGGCTGCGAGGTCGGCCCGGGCCTGGCGGACCTGCTCCTCGGCCCGCAGGTCGAGGCGCTCGGCCATCCGGGTCCGCTCGGCGCGCAGGTCGGCCAGCTCGGCGGCGACCCGGTCGGCGTGCACGGTCCTCGCCGTGCGGGCCGCGTCGAGGCGCCGCTCGGCCTCCACCACCGCCCCGGCCGCCGATGCGGACGGGCCGGCCAGGGCGGCGACCTCGGCCTCGGCCTCGGCCAGTGCGGCCTCGAGCTCCCGGAGGCGGATCTCGCCGTCCTCGACCCCGGGCGACGGATGGCCGGCGTCGTCGGACTCGTCCTCCGGTGACCCGGTGCGCTCCCGGGCGTCCTGGACGTCGGCGGCCAGGCGCTCGGCGGCGGCGCGGGCCGCGGCCAGCGCGGCGGCGGCGTCCTCCCGCTCGGCCCGGGCGGCCGAGAGCGCCTCCTCGGCGGCGGCCACGGCCGCGTCGGCGTCGTCCCGGGGCTCGGCGAGGCGCTCGAGGCGCCGCTCGGCCGAGCGGAGCTGGCGGGCGAGGTCGGACGCACCTGCGCCGGGCAGGTCGGCGGCGGTCACGACGACGTCCGCGGTGACCCCGTCGAGCTCGAGCAGGTCGAGGGCGTCCTCGTCGAGGTCGAGGACCACGCCGTGGGCCTCGATCAGCCCGGTGACGCCCGCGGTCCGTCCGGCGACGGCGGCGCGGGCGGCCTCGACGAGCAGGGTGCGGCGGGACTCGTCGAGGCCGGTCACCACGGTCACGAAGGGGTGGAGCTCGACGGACCAGTCCGATCCGGCGACCAGGCGGAGCAGGCGCATCAGCCCACCCGGATCCGCGTCACACCGTCGTCGGGGTCGTCGTCGGGACCGTCGTCGTCGGCACCTCGTGCCCCCGGGCCGGGGTCGTCAACGTCCGCCCGCCGCGGCGGCCACGCCCCACCTGCGGCGCCGGCGAACCCGGCGACCGTCTCGCCCGCCTGGCGGGCGTACGCGGCCACGGTCTGCACGACCGCCTCGACGGCCGCGGGGTCCTGGACCACCGACTCCGCCGCCTCGAGCATGGTGCGGGCGGCACGGATGGCGTCGAGGGCCGCCTGCTGGAACTGGGCGAGGCCGGCCTGCACGGCATCGGCGCCGGCACCGGACCGCTCGCCCCGGTGACCGTCATCGACCCGGTCGGGGTCGTCGTCCTGCCGGTGGTCAGCCATCGCCGGGACAGTCTGGCCCACACCGGGACCACGCGGCGCGTCGAGCCCCGCACGGCGACGTGACCGCGGGCCTCAGTGCGAGAACGTGACCGAGAGGACGCCGCCGGAGAGGGCTGCGTCGGCGACGGCCCGACGCTTGAGGGAGTCGGGGAGCAGGACTGCCCGCCGGTACGGCCCGATGCGCACGAGCAGCTCGTCCCGCCGGCGACCGAGCACCAGGTCGTCCCGGTCGGCGAAGGGGAGGGCGACGCGCAGGACGTCGCCGTGCTCGGTCCGCTCGAGCGTGAGGGGCTGCGCGTCGACGCGGCGGGCCGCGGGATCGTCGTCCCCGTAGAGCGTGCGGCCGAACTCGCGCAGCGCGTCGACGCCGACGAGCTCGTGGGGTGCGAGCTCGGCGCGCAGCACCGGGACGGGGGCGAAGCCCTCCTCGATGGTGGCCAGGTGGTCGAGGTGCCGCTCGCGCCACGCCGCGAACCAGGGGTCGGAGACCTCCTCGGGCAGGAGGCGGTTGGCGATCACCGCGTCCACGGCGTACCCGAACAGCGACAGGTAGGTGTAGGTGCGCCGGGCCTCGGCCACGACGACCCGCTCCGGGTTGACCACGAGCCGAGCGCTGGTCACCTCGGGGTCGCCGAGGAGCTCCTTCACCCCGTCGAGTCGGGCGTAGAAGCGCTCGAGGGCGGCGAACACGTCGTCGTCGGGCACGGGGAGGTCGGTGAGCTGACCGAGGAGCGGGGACACCACGCCCGAGACGCGGCGCCCCATCGGGAACATCCGCTCCATCCACCAGGCGAGGATCCCCGGCAGCGACAGCAGCCGGATCGTCTCGGCCGTGGGCGCGCAGTCGACGACGATCGTGTCCCACTCCCCCGATGCGGCGTACCGCTTGATGTCGGTGAGCGCGAAGACCTCGTCGAGGCCGGGCGGGACCGCAAGCTCCTCGGCCTCGATCTCGGACACCCCGCCCCACCGGAACACGGCGCGGAGCCAGTCCTGGATGTCGTCCCAGGCGTCCTCCATCCGGTCCTGGGCGTCGAGCTGCTGGCCCCACAGGTGGGGCACGACCTCGACGGCGAGGTCCCCGAGCTCGACGTCGAGGGCGTCGCCGAGCGAGTGGGCCGGGTCGGTGGACAGCACGATCGTCCGCTGGCCGCGCTCCGCGCAGGCCAGCGCCGTGGCCGCCGCCGTCGTGGTCTTGCCGACGCCGCCCTTGCCGGTGAAGAGCAGGATCCGCACGTCAGGCGGTGACGTGGTCGCGCAGGTCCCGCAGCGCGGTGGAGATGATCCGCGCCTCGGCGCGCCGCTTGACGAACCCGGGCAGGGGCACGATCAGGTCGGCGGTCAGGTGGTAGGTGACGTCGGTGCCGCCGTCGACCTCGCGCAGCTCGTAGGAGCCGTCGAGGACCCGGACGATGTCGCCGGTGACGAGCTTCCACGGCAGGGCGTCGGGCGCCCTCGTCCAGTCGTAGGACAGCGTGTAGGTGACCGACCGGCCCATGGCCGCGGCCCGGAAGCGGACGAGCTGCGGACGGCCCTGGGCGTCGCGCTGGAGGACCGTCGCCTCCTTCAGCTCCTTCGCCCACGTCGGGTAGGCCTCGAAGTCCACGAGTGCCTCCCAGATGCGGTCCCGCGGGGCCTCGATGTGCATCTGCTGGGTGGCCTGGTCGGACACGTCGTCTCCGTCGGGTCGGGGGCGGTGCTCGGGTCCGAGCTCGGCGGGCCGGCGGACCGGGAGCGAGTCTGCCCTATCGGGGTCCGCCGGGCATGTTCCGGCGGATGACGACGTAGTAGTAGCCGAGGAGGATCCCGTAGCCGAGCAGCACGGGGACGAGGAGCATGGCCACGACGAGCCAGCGGATCCACGCCCGCCGGTCGTCCGCGCCGCCCTCGAAGTGGTCCTCGGGCCGCTGCACGCAGTCGAGCATGGCCACGATGGCGGGGAACTCGAGGCCGATGAGCACCAGCCAGAGGGGCGGGGTCACGACGCCGACCCGGACCTGCGGGGGTCGTCCCGAGGCCGGAAGCGCCCGTGGCGAGCGCCCCACGCAGCCATCGCCCCGAGCCCGGCCATGGGCGCGAGGACGGCGAAGGCCACGGCGGTGTAGGGCCGCAGCGTGGCGGCGGCGACCGAGGCGACGACCTGGACGGCGAACGCGACGCGCAGTCGGAACCGGATCAGGCGGGGGGCCGTGCCCGACAGGAAGAAGAGGCCGCCGAGCCCGATGGCCTCGTCCCGGGAGCGGACCACGCCCGTGGCGTAGCCCCACAGCATCCCGGCCGTGCCGAGGGCGAACAGGGCCACGGACACGCCGGCGGTGAGCAGGCCGAAGTCGTCGGGCGACGCCGCCCCGGCGGCCGCGGCGACGACCAGCGCACCGGTGGCGGCGAACGTGGCGTTGACGACGCCGGCACCCGGCGGGTCGGTCTCCCAGGGATCCTCGACGCCCGGTGCGGGAGCGTCGTCACCGGAGGTACCGGACCGGGGGCCGTCGTCGTGGGGGCCGTCGTCGTGGACGGCGTCGTGGGTGGCGTCCCGGGCGGACGGCGGGCCGTCGGGGATGTCGAGGGGGTCGGTCACGGCTGCTCGGATCGGTCGGTCGGCGGGTCGTCGGCGTCGGGGCGGTGCGGGCCGAGGGGTGCGGGACCCTCGATGGCCTCGGCCAGTCGCCCCGCCAGCGTGGCGTAGTCGAACCCCGCCAGGGCGCGCGCCCGACCCGCGGCGCCCATCCGGGCGCGGAGCTCGTCGTCGACGAGCAGGCGGCGCAGGGCGTCGGCGACCGCGTCGGCGTCGCGGGGGTCGTCGACGACGAGGCCGCTCTCGCCGTGGGCGACGGCCTCCGACGCGCCCCCGGAGTCGCCCGCCACCTGCGGCACGCCGGCGGCCGCGGCCTCCAGGAACACGATGCCGAAGCCCTCCTGCTCGAGCCCGGCCCACCGGTTGCGGCACAGCATTGCGTAGACGTCGGCGGCCCCGTAGACGAGGGCGAGGTCGTCCTCGGGGACGCGGCCCAGGAACCGGACCGGCGCGCCGGTGGCCGCGACGCGGCGCTCGAGCCGCTCCCGGTCCCGCCCGCTGCCGCCGATGGCGACCTGGAGCCCGTCGACCTCGGCGGCGAGGCGGGCCGAGGCCTCGACGAGCACGTCCATGCCCTTGCGGGGCACGAGCCGGCTGATGCTCAGCACGAGCGGGCCGTCGTGGAGCCCGTAGCGGGCGCGCACCTCGGCCCGGGTCCGGTCGTCGAGGGGGTGGAAGCGCGCCGTGTCGATGCCGCACGGCACGACGGACAGCGGCAGCGGACCCCCGGCTGCCCGCTCGGCCTCGGCGGCCGGGTAGCCGCCGAAGGCGACGATCCGGCGGGCGCCGCGCAGCACGTGGCGCAGCGCGGGGCGCGCGACGGGGAGGCGACCGGGCACGGTCACCTCGGCGCCGTGGAGGAGGACGTCGTAGGGACGGGAGAGGTGGGGCCCGACGAGGCCGAGGGGCAGGGCGGGGTCGAGGACCACGACGTCGGCCCCGATCCGCTCGGCGGCGGCGTCGATGCGCCGGACGAGGCCCGGGTGGGGCAGCAGCACCGGGTCCGGCGTCCGCTCCACGGCGAAGGGCTGCGCGGCGTCCCACGCCTCGGCCCCCTCGTGGGGCGTGGTGAGCACGGCGAAGTCGGACGGGTCGAGCCGCCGCCACAGCTCCCAGAGCAGCGTCTGGATCCCACCGATCTTGGGCGGGAAGTCGTTGGTCACGAGCAGGTGCGTCACCGGCGTGCCTCCGGGGTCTCGTCGTGGCCGCGTCGGGGGACGGCGGGGGCGAGGGCGACCTCGGCCCGCACGAGGGGCGAGGGGTCGCCGGCCCGGGCCGCCACGAGGTCGTCGTGACCGAGCCGGGCCGCGGCCCATACGGCGTGGGCCCGGAGCAGCGCGTCGTCGTCGGCGGTCCACCGCACGAGGGCCCGCCGGTGGGCCTCGTCGTCGGGGTCCCCGACGTTGCCGAGGACGACGAGGGCGTTGCGCCGCACGTAGCGGGGCTCGCGCCGGGGCACGTACCAGCGGCCGACCTCGTGCAGGAGCTCGTCGTCGGGGAGCTCGAGCAGGCCGAGCACGTCGATCCAGGCCTGGGGCGGGTCCCCCGGTGCCGGCCCCCCGTCGGGTCGTCGGTTGCCCGGCCGGTGGGGGCCGCGGGCGGCAGCGACCTCGACCGCCGTGGAGCGCGCCGCGGCGGGTGGTGCCGCGTCGACGGCGCGGACGTCGCCCCGGCCCGGCGGGCAGACGTCCTGGCAGTCGTCGCAGCCGTAGATGCGGTCGCCGAGGGCGATGCGGTGCGCCCGGGGCAGGACCCCGACGTCCTGGACGAGCCAGGCGAGGCAGCGGCGGGCGTCGATCACGCCGTCGGCGACGATCGCGCCGGTCGGGCAGGCCGGGGCGCAGCGTCGGCAGGTCCGGCAGCCGTCGGGGACGACCTCGGTCGCCGCCGGCAGCTCGGCGTCGGTGACCACGGCGCCCAGCACGAACCAGGACCCGCCCTCGGGAAGCAGGAGGTTGGCGTTGCGCCCCCACCACCCGAGCCCGGCCCGGTGGGCGGCGGCCCGATCGACCAGGCCGTTCTGGTCGGCGACGACGGCGGCCCGGTGCCCGGCGTCCCGGAGCACCTCGGCGACGGCGTCGAGCGCGCTGCGCAGCTCGGCGTAGTGGTCGCGCCAGGCGTAGCGGGCCACGGCGGCCTGCGCGCCTGGCGGGCGGGCCGGCCGGGGCTCGAGGTAGCCCCGAGCGCCCACGACCATGGACCGGGCGCGGCGGAGGAGCCGGGCCGGCTCGGTGGAGCGGACCGGATCGGAGAACGTGAAGGACATCCCGGCGTGCTGCCCGGCGGCCCGACGGGCCTCGAGGTCCCGCCGGGTGGAGTCGAGCGGCGACACGTCGGTGATGCCGACGGCGTCGAGCCCGGCGGCCAGGCCGGCGGCACGGGCCGCATCGGCCAGCTCGTCCGGTGTGATCCCCTCGGCGGTGCCGCCGCTGGCACCGGCGCGTGCGGATCGACCGGTCGGGCTCACCGGGCCCGGAGCTGGCGGCGTCGACGCGGGATCGCTGCGCCCTGGGCGCTGCTGGACAGGTCGGGCGCGTCCTGCTCGCGATCGGGACCACCCGGATCGTCGGCCGTCACGGCGTCGGCGGCGTCCCGCCGTGCGGAGGGGGCGTCGTCGGCCGCAGCCGGGACGGGCGCCGCCGGGGGTCCGCTCGCGGCGCCGTCGGCCGTGCGGACCGGGGACGCGGCCCCGCTGCGGAACTGCACGGTGCTCGTCGAGCGGCGGGCAGCCCGCTCCCGACGGGCCTGGTCGCGGGACGTGGCGTCGTCGGGCGCGCTCCGGGCACGGACGCGCAGCGCGCCAGCGGGTGACGCGCCGTCGGCCACCGGCTCGTCGGGCTCGGTGCTGGTCGGACCCGACGTCGATCCGGCGGGTGCGACGTCGTCCGGCCCCGGGGTCGGCGCGGGAGCAGCCGGAGGATCGGCGGGACCCGGCGCCGCCTGGCGCGACGGACGCGACTCGGTGGGCCCGGGTGCCCGGGGCGCCTCGGGTGCACCGGTCTCGGGCGTCGCCCCCTCGGCGGTCGCGACCGCCTCCGCCGGAGCCGTGTCGGTCGGGGCCTCCGTCGATGCGCTCCGCGGCGCCGGGGTCTTCTTCGCCGGGGTCTTCTTCGCCGGGGTCTTCTTCGCCGGGGCCTTCTTCGGCGCAGCCTTCTTCTTCACCGCGGCCTTCTCAGTCGCGACCTTCTTCGCCGCAGCCTTCTTCTTCACCGCGGCCTTCTCGGCCGCGACCTTCTTCGCCGCAGCCTTCTTCTTCGCTGCGGCCTTCTCGGCAGCGATCTTCTTCGCCGCCGCCTTCTTCGCCGCCGCCTTCTTCGCCGCGGCCTTCTTCGCCGCCGCCTTCTTCTTCGCTGACGCGCTCTTCGTGGCTGCGGTCTTCCTCGCCGCCGCCTTCTTCGTGGCCGTCTTCTTCGTGGCCGCCGCCTTCGTGCCGGACGACGTCCGGCTCCCGCTCCCCTTCGACGACCGGGTCGACCCTGCGGCCCCACGACCCCGTGCCGGACGGGAGGCCGACGAGGACGTCCTCCGGCTCGGATCCCGCTCGTCGAGGACGGTGCCCGAGGGATCGCCCACCAGCCCGTCGACCGCGTCGCCTGCCGAACCGGCCACGCGGTCCTCGGGCGACACCCAACCGATCGCCGAGGCGGCTCGGTCCGACGTGGTGAGCTCACCCGTCGCGTCGTCCAGCTCCCAGGTCAGGGTCCGAGCCCGGCCCCGATGGCCGTACGTGAAGCTGACGACCCACCGGTCGGCGCCGACCAGTCGGGACGTCCAGGCCTGCTCGAAGCCGGCCACCGTGAGCGCGACCCCCTTCTCGGCCAGGCCGATGGCGACCGCTCGCCGCAGCGGGACCGCCGATGCCCCGCCGCGGGCCCGGAGCAGGTGGGCGTCGAGCGCACGATCCACGATCCGTCGCCGCTCGGCGATGACCGGCGGAGCGAAGCGGGCGACCCACTCGGCGTCGACCCCGGCGGCGGCCGCCACCTCCTCCAGCGACTCCCCGGCCCGGAGCCTGGCCTGGACCTCCCGCACCGGCAACGTGGACGTCGGACGCTCCGGCTGCGGGTCGGCGGGCTCGGCGGCGGCGCCGTCGGCGTCCTCGCCGGCATCGTCCCCGTCGACAGCCTCGACGTCGGTGCCGAGCTCCTCGAGGACGTCGAGCAGCTCGTCGGTCACCTCCACGACGAAGCCGCCCGAGGCGGACCCCTCCCGTGTGCTGAAGATCAGGCCACGGCGATCCGTGGTGTAACCGACGAGGTGGAGGTCCTGCATGGAGGGGGCGCGCCGGATCAGGGTGGGCGACGGCGCGGCACGGTACCACCGCGTCCGCTTCGCACCCCTGGACCCCCGGTCATGCGCCGCGGTGCACGGGGTGGTGGCGGAGACCGGGCACGAGGTCGGCGTCGGCAAGGAGGCGCAGCGCCCGGGCCTCGGCCACGTCGATCACCACGGCGTCGTCGGGCTCGCGCCCGAGGAGGAACGACACCACGCAGTCGTCGCAGGCCCCCACGGAGGGGCCGATGCAGTCGGCGCAGTCGATGACGAGGGGGTCCTCGGGGGTGGGAAGGGGCACGGCGACCTCCGGTGGGGTGCGGGACGTGGGACGGCGCCTCGGGCGACGTGGACCGGACGGTACGGAGGGGGTCCGACAGGAACCCGCGGACGCACCTCGCTCGGCAGGCGGCCCTCAGCAGGCACCCCTCAGCAGGCATCGAGGAGCTGGGCGACCGTGAGCAGGTTCGCACCGAGCTCGGCCGCTCCCCGTCGGACCCGCCTGTCGTCGGACACCACGGCCACCGGGCGCGCCGGCGGCGCCTCGGCGACGACGCGGAGGATCTCGTCGTCGGCCTCGATCCCGGGCTCGGTGAAGCGGACCGAGACCAGGGCCCGACCGCGCGCGGCCCGATCCCCCACGGCCGCGCCGTCGAAGACGACGAGGACGTCGAGGCCGAGCCGCGCCGCGACGGCGGACAGCCGCCGCTCCAGCACGGCCCGCTGCTCGTCGAGCGCGAGCCGGTCGCCCCAGGCCGTGATGGTGACGTTGTACCCGTCGACGAGCACGAGCAGCCCGGGCGTCGCCAGGAGCGCGGCCACGGCATCGGGGTGGTCGACGGTCAGCCCCGGCGGCGGGGCGACGGGCGTCCGCTCGGCGCGGACCGCGGGCGGGGCGGGACGGAGCAGCGGGTCGAGCCCGTCGGCGAGGCCGTCGAAGGCACCCCCGGCGGCGTCCACGACCCGGGCCACGGCACCGACGGCCCCGGACACCTCCCCGAGCGACCGACGGGCCTCGACCAGCAGCCGGCGGACCTCATCGGGGTCGGGACCGGCCCGGTCCCGCACCTCAGCGAGCTCGCCCCGGAGCCGGCGAGCCAGCTCGTGGGCGGCGACGAGCTCGTCGCCGACGGCGTCGAGGGCGGCGTCGCGCTCGGCCAGCGCGGCCTCGAGGCGCGACGCCCGACCCGAGGCCTCCGAGGCCGCCACCTCCAGCGACCGGATCCGGGCGCGCAGGTCGTCGACCTCGCTCCGCCGCTCGGCGGCGGTCGCCTCGACCTCGGCGAGCGCCTGCTCGGCGCGCGACCGCGCCTCCTCGGCACCTCGGAGCCGGCGGTGCAGCGCCCGCTCGGCCGGACCGTCGGGCGCGCCCGCCCCGGGCCCGGCGCCCGCCAGGCGCAGCAGGGCCTCGGCCCAGCCACGTGGCCGGTCGAGCAGCAGCGCACCGGCCGCGTCGGGCTCGCTCGCCGCGCGCACCCGGGACCGCAGCCCGGGATCCTCGAGCGCCCGGCGCACCACGGCGAGGGCCGGCCCCGACAGCGAGCGGAAGCGCAGCACCGGACCGAGCCCCTCGGGAGCCTCGACGGGCGGGTCGGCCGCGAGGCCCTCCCGGACGACGTCGACGGTGGCCTGCAGCACCGGGCGGAGCAGGCGACGGACGCCCTCGTCCCACCCCGGCGGCGCCGTGGCCGCCTCGGGCTCCCGGCCCCCCTCCGCGCCGCCGTCGACCACCTCAGGCGTCGGCGGGGAGCTCCTCGACCCCGGCCCCCGAGCTGCACCACCGGCAGACCACCGACTCGACCTCCTCGGCGAGGACCTCCTCGTCCTCCACGGTCAGCTCGCCCCCGACCGAGAAGTGGTGGAAGGCGCGGGTGCGCCTCGTCGTGGTCACGTCGAACCTGGTCAGGTTCCCGCAGGAGTTGCACCGGTAGCGGGTGGGGGCGTCAGCGGTCACGGCGGCAGCGTACCGACCGCTGGCGCACGTCCCGTCGGCCGGCGGCGCCTCGGGACAGGCCCGGGACGACCCCTTGACAGAGCGAACACCTGTTCGATCCAATGCCCCCCATGGCGACGACGAAGCGGTCCGACGAGCGCACGGGCACCCGGCGGCGGGCACGTCGGGCACCGGGCCAGGGATCCCTCGACGACCTCGGCACCCCGCTCATCGACGTCACCTTCGTCGTGCTCGACCTGGAGACCACGGGCGGATCCCCGGTGGACGACGAGATCTGCGAGATCGGCGCGGTGAAGGTCCGGGGCGGCGAGTGCCTGGGCACGTTCCACACCTTCGTGGACCCCGGCCGGGACGTCCCTCCCGCCATCACCGTCCTCACGGGGCTCACGACGGCCATGGTCCGCCCCGCGCCTCGCATCCCCGCCGTCCTGCCGTCGCTGCTCGAGTTCCTGGGCGACGCCGTGTTCGTCGCCCACAACGAGCGCTTCGACCGCTCCTTCCTCGACGCCGCGCTCCTCCGCTCCGAGCGGCCGCGCCTGGCGAACCCGGTCGTCGACACCTGCGCCCTGGCCCGTCGCCTCCTGCGCGACGAGGTGCCCAACCACCGCCTCGGGACCCTCGCCGACCGCCTCCGCCTCGCCCACCGGCCGAGCCACCGCGCCCTCGACGACGCGCTCGCCACCACCGACCTGCTCCACCTCCTGCTCGAGCGGGCGAGCGGCTGGGGCGCGGTCACGCTGGACGACCTGCTCGAGCTCCCCACGGTCGCCGCGCACCCGCAGGCGGCGAAGCTCGCGCTGACCGAGCGGCTCCCCCGGTCGCCCGGCGTCTACCTCTTCCGCGACGCCACCGGCCGCGTCCTGTACGTCGGCAAGGCGACCGACCTGCGACGCCGGGTGCGCTCGTACTTCGGCTCGGACACGCGGCGGAAGGTCGGCGGCCTGCTGCGCGAGACGGCCGCCATCGACCACCGAGTCACCCGCACGCCCCTGGAGGCGGCCGTGCTCGAGGTCCGCCTCATCCACGAGCTGCTCCCCCGCTACAACCGCCACGGCACCACCTGGCGCAAGGCCGCCTACGTGAAGCTGACCGAGGAGGCCTTCCCGCGGCTGTCCGTGGTGAAGCGGGTCCGGGACGACGGAGCCACGTACCTCGGCCCGCTGTCCTCAAGCCGCACCGCCCGCACCGTGGTGGACGCCGTCCAGACCGCGCTGCCCGTCAGGCGCTGCACCGAGGACCCGGCCCGCTCCGAGCGGCGGTCGCCGTGCGCGCCGGCCCAGCTCGGCGTCAGCTGCTGCCCGTGCAGCGGCGCGATCGACGAGGCGGGCTACGCACCGGTGGCCGATGCCGTGCGGGCCGCGCTCACCGCCGCGCCGGACCTGGTGCTCGACCCGCTGCGGGAGCGGATGGACGCGCTCGCCGGCTCCGAGCGCTACGAGGAGGCGGCCGACGTGCGCGACCGCGCTGCGGCCTTCGCCGACGCGCACCGCCGCGCCCGTCGGCTGCACGCCGTCCGCGACGCCGGGCGGCTCGTCGTCCACCTCGACGGCGACCGGGCCGTGTTCGACCGAGGCCACCTCGTGACGTGCGACCCCGTCGACGCGCCGTCCCTGCTCTCCCTCTCACCGGAGGCCGCCGACGACCGACCGGCGCGGCGCCACGTCGAACCCGAGGAGGTCGACGAGCTGACCGTGGTCAGCGGGTGGTTGGACGCGAACGCGCGCCGCCTGCGCCTGGAGGACGTCGAGGGGCCGCTCTGCTCCGCGCTCCCGCCCCTGCCCGACCTCCGGGGCCGCCGCCGCTGACGGTCCGGTCGACCGGACCGGATCGGGGGCTCAGGCGCCGTCGCCGCTCGGACCGAGCGAGGCGACCAGCCTGGCCAGCAGACGCTCCCACGCCTCGGCCCCGGGCGGGGGCAGCTCGATGGCGCCGAAGAGCAGGAACCCGAAGCCGACGGCGTGGCAGAAGCGGACGACGGCCTCGGTGTCGAGCTCCTCGACCACGAGCCCGCCCACCTTGGCCTCCTCGACCAGCGCAGCGAAGGTCTCGGAGCGCTGCCGGAGCAGGTCGCGCATCAGCGCCGCGACCTCGGGGTCGCGACGGGCCGCGACGAAGGCCTCGAGGAGCAGGGCCTGCCCCTCGTCGAAGGGATCGGTCAGCAGGTGGGACCCGACCGTGGTGAGCACGTCGGTGACCCGACCCTCGAAGCGGTGCTCGGCGAAGAGCTGCTCGAGCTCGTTGGTCGTGTGGGCCTCGATGGCAGCGAACAGCAGCTCGGCCTTGCCCCGGAACCGACCGTAGATCGCCCCGGTCGTGAAGCCGGCCCGACGGGCGATCTCCTGGACCCCGGCGCCGTCGTAGCCCTTCTCGGCGAACACGGCGGCGGCCGCCTCGATGAGCCGATCGCGGGTCGGATCGGTCGAGGTCGAGGCGGCGTCCGTCATCCCCCCCAGGATAACGATCGTTATCGCCTCTCGGCAACGACCGGGGTCCCGGCGGTCCGGCGCGCCGGGCTCAGGCGGTGGCGCCGGTGGCGGCGACGAGGCGCTCGAGCACGCCCGCGGCCCGACCCTCGTCGATGGAGGCGGCCGCTGCGGCCACGCCCTCGGCGAGCCCGTCGACGAGGCCGGCCACGACGAGGCCGGCCCCGGCGTTCAGGCAGACGATGTCCCGGGCGGGCCCGGGCGCGCCGGCCAGCAGGTCCCGGGCGATCGCTGCGTTCGCGACCGGGTCGCCACCGGGCACGTCGTCGACGTCCACGACGGGGAGGCCGACGTCGGTGGGCAGGACGGTGAACCGGTCGACGACGGCACCGGCACGCACCTCGACCACCTCGGTCGGACCGGAGATCGCGAGCTCGTCGAGGCTCCCGTCGCCGTGGACCACCCACGTGTGCTCGGCGCCGCGGGCGGCGCACGCCCCGGCCACGAGGTCCACGAGGCGCTCGTCGCCGACGCCGAGCACCTGGCGACGCACCCGACCCGGGTGGGACAGCGGGCCCAGCACGTTGAACACGGTGGGCACGCCGAGCTCGGCCCGCACGGGGCCTGCGTGTCGCATCGCCGGGTGGAAGGCCCGGGCGAAGCAGAAGCCGACGCCGACGTCTGCGACCACGGCGGCGAGGGCGTCGCCGTCGAGGTCGTAGCCGACCCCGAGCTCGGTGAGCAGGTCGAAGCTCCCCGAGGTGGAGGACGCCCGCACGTTGCCGTGCTTGCACACCGTCGCGCCGGCCCCGGCGGCGACGAGGCAGGCGATGGTGGACACGTTGAGGGCCCGGGTGCGCCGGCGGGGCGAGCCTCCGGTGCCGACGATGTCGATGGTCCCGTCGGGCAGCGGGAGCGGCGCAGCCGCCTCGAGCATCGCGTCGACCATCCCGGCGACCTCGGCGACAGCCTCGCCCTTGACCCGCAGCGCGACGATGAGCGCGGCGATCTGGGCATCGGTGGCACGGCCCTCGAGGATGGTGGCCAGGGCGGCCCTCGCCACGTCGGCGGGCAGGTCCTCGCCGTCGAGCAGCCGACCGAGGACGGCCGGCCACCCGCCGAACCCGTCCACGGGCGCGGCCCCGTCGGCGTCCACGTCGCTCACCTCTCCCCCGCTCGGGCGCTCAGGAGGCCGCCGCGGCCTTGGCCCGCCGGCGTCGACGGATGATCCGGCGGCGCTCCCGCTCGGTGCAGCCACCCCACACGCCCTCGCGCTCGCGGCTGCCGAGGGCGTACTCGAGGCAGTCGTCCCGGACGACGCACCCCGCGCACACGTCCTTCGCGGCCTCCGCGTCCTCGTCGGTCGGCGGGAAGAAGATCCTCGGGTCGAGTCCGTGGCAGGCGGCCCGCCCGTTCCAGGTCGTGTTCATCGGTCGTCCATGCTCCGGCACGTGGGGGATCGTGGGAGGGCGCTGACCGCCCCGCTCGGGGGACCCTGGCACCCTGGGCCGCGCCGAATCAAGGGTCTTCGCACCTGGACCCACGATCGTCATCGACCGAGCGGCCGAAGGGACCCCGACCGGCGCGCGCCGGCCCTCCGGCGGGGCCGCGACGTGGGCGGCGCCGGACCGTGAGACGACCCGCGGGGCCTCGACGGGCGACCCGGGTCCGGGCGCGACCGAGGCCGGCCGAAGGGCCGGCCTCGTCGCTGCGGTCACCGTGCGACACCCGGCCGCACCGGCGCGGGACCGCTCGGGGAGCACCGTCGACCCGACGGGATCCGTCGGGCGGCGCGCAGGGCCCCGCACCCCGACGCCCGGTGCTCGGGCGCCGGGCGCGGATCAGGCGGTGCGACCCTCGGCCTGCAGGAGCTCGGCCACGGGGCCGGCCGGGTAGCGGCGGTGCCCGCCTGGGGTGCGGATGCTCGGGATCCGGCCCTTGGTCGCCCAGTCCGTCACGGCCCGCTCCGACACCTCGAACAGCAGGGCGACCTCGCGGGTGCGAAGCAGCCGACCGTCCAGCGTCCCGGCACCGACCCCGGACACGAGGTCCCGCACGAGGTTCTGCCGCTCCATCTCACTCTTCGTGGTCACCATGCTTCCGAGAGTACCGAGTTCTCGGGTTCACTGCAAGTGATTTTGATACTACGGAGCGTGATGATCTCTGCCGGGGTCTCCGCCGTCGCCGGCCGCGAACCGGACGTGTGGGAAGCCGCGGCCGGGACGGAGCCGCGATCGGGCCCCGGCGGCCACCACCGGGCGCGCGATCCGCACCGAGCGCGCGGACCGCGTCCGGCACCGAGCGCACGGACCGTGCCGGCGCACCGGTGGCGCTCAGCGGAGCCCGTCGAGACCCTGCTGGAAGCGGACGGCGTGGCT
Source organism: uncultured Acidimicrobiaceae bacterium (assembly GCA_964497795.1). Classification (GTDB taxonomy): domain Bacteria; phylum Actinomycetota; class Acidimicrobiia; order Acidimicrobiales; family Salinilacustritrichaceae; genus Salinilacustrithrix. Next base: position 45,241 of record CAZCEZ010000001.1, read on the forward strand.
GCGCTCGGCCCGGGCCAGGGTCTCGAGCCACTCGGCGATCTCGTCGAACCCCTCGGCCCGCGCCGTCCTCGCGAAGGCGGGGTACACCTCGTCGCCCTCGTGGGTCTCGGCGTCGACGGCGGCACGGAGGTTGGCGGTCGTCGCGTCGCGAGCCGGGCCGTCGGCACCACCGGCGTCGTCGGCCGGGGCGAGCAGGTCGAGGTGCCCGAAGGCGTGGGCCGTCTCACCGTCGGCCACGGAGCGGAACAGCTCGGCGATGTCGTGGTGGCCCTCGGCGTCGGCCTGCTGCGCGAAGTAGAGGTAGCGCCGGTTCGCCGTGGCCTCCAGCGCCAGCGCCCGGCGGAGGTTGGCCTCGGTCTCGGAGCCGCGCAGCTCGGCCATGTCGTGCTCCTCGTCGTCTCGGCGTGGTCGTCGGGTCTGTCGGGGACCCGGAGACGCTATCGACGGCGGGTCGCACCGGCCCGGCGGGTCCGCTCGATCGCCGCGCCGATCCGGGGCCGTGGGCCACGATGGCTCCGTGCTCTCCGCAGGCGCCGGTCCCCTCCACCTCCACGTCGACGCCGGGGGTCGTCTCCGCATCGGCCTGGGCGAACGCGCCGACGACCCCGGCGGCGACTGGCTCGGTCCCGGCACCGTCGTGGGGCCCGGGGCGCGCACCGGGGTCGACCACGGCGACGGCGACCCGGCCCTCGTCGCGGCGGGTGACGGCTGGCGGCTGGTCCAGGACGTGCAGCGCCTCGAGCGCCCCGACGGCACGACCGGACACGCCCTCGTGCTCGCGCTGGAGGCCACGGCCGACCTGTCGGCCACGACGGGGCGTGGCGTGGCCTCGGTCGGTGTGGGCGTCTCCTTCGACCCGGCCGCACGCGCCCCGGGCGGCTGGCCCGCCGGGCTCCGCGCCTTCGGGCACCAGGCCACCGAGTTCGGGCTGCCGACCCAGGCGGGCGAGCACCTCGACCGGTGGTTCCTGCTCCCCTTCCGGCCCGCCGTCGTCTGGCCGATGTGGCTGTGCGACCCGGCCGGGGCGACGATCCTACTGGCCCCGCTGGACACCTTCCACGAGCAGGTCCTGGTCGTGCCCCACGAGCGTCCGGCCCCCGGCACGACGGCGGCTGCCTATGCCGAGGCGGGTGGCACGTCCGCAGCCGACCCAGCGACGGCCGTGACCACGATCGACTGGGGCTGGCACGGAGACCTCGACGACATCCCCGCAGGGACCACGTCCCGCCTGGGCGTGTTCGTCGGGGACTCGCCCCGCCGGCTCCTCGATGCGTGGGTCGGGTGCCTCGACGTCGCACCCCGCCTGCCCGTCGACCACGACACCCTCGGCCGGAGGGTGTCGTACTGGACCGACAACGGCGCCGCCTACTGGTACCGGACCGAGCCCCACCCCGACGGCACGCCCCGATCCGTCACCGAGACCCTCGTCGACGCCGTGGCCTCGGTCGAGGAGGCGTCCGTGCCGATCGGTGCGGTGCAGGTCGACTCGTGGTTCTACCCCCACCAGACGACGCGCCCCTTCGACACCGACGACTGGATCGTGCCGCCGTCCGGTCTGGCCGACTGGGCACCACGTGCCGACATCCTCCCGGACGGCTTCGAGCCGCTCCGGGCCGGGCTCGGCCACGACCGTCCCCTCGTCGCCCACTGCCGGCACCTGTGGGCCGGCTCGCCGCTGGCCGAGGCCGTGGAGGTCTGGGAGGACGGCGACCTGGCCCACCCGACGGGGCCCGACCACTACGAGACGCTGCTCGACCGGGCGGCGTCGTGGGGTGTGGAGACCTTCGAGCACGACTGGCTGGTGGAGTGCTGGACCGGGGTGCGGGGGCTGCGGGCCGGGGTCGGTCGACCCCGGGCGTGGCAGGAGGGCATCGACGCCGCCGCCGAGGCCCGCGGCATGACGCTGCAGTGGTGCATGGCCACGCCCGCCGACCTGTTCCAGACGGCCACGCTGCGGCGGGTGACCTCGATCCGGACCTCGGGCGACCACGGCTACCTGGTCGGCCCGGGCTTCCTGTGGGCCTGGTTCTGCTACTCCAGCGCCCTGGCCCGTGCCTTCGGGCTCGCCCCGTTCAAGGACGTGTTCGCCTCGGGCGGCGAGCACGCCGAGATCGAGGCGATGCTCTCGGCGCTGTCGACGGGGCCGGTCGGCCTGGGCGACGCGATCGGCACCACCGACGGCGACGTGGTGGCGGCGACGTGCCGTCCCGACGGCACGATCGTGCGGCCCGACGTGCCGCTCGCCGCCGTCGACGCCTGCTACCGGGACCACGCCGTGGCCCGACCGGTGCCCCTGGTCGCCGAGTGCCGCACCGACCACGCCGCCGGGCGCTGGACCCAGGTCGTGTGCGTGAACGCGTACCGGCGCGGGGAGCCCGTGCAGGGGGTGGTCGACCTCGGTGCGGCGACCCCGACGGGCGACGTGGTCCGGTTCGACCTGCGGACCGGTGCCCTGGCCCGGGGCACGGCGGACTGGACCGTCGCGCTCGAGCCCGAGGCGTGGACCCACCACCTGCTGGCACCGTGGATGGACCTCGCCGGCGAGCGCGTCGCGGTCCTGGGCGACGTGTCCAAGCACGCTCCGGTCGGGCGGGCCCGGATCCCGACGGTCGAGCGCGTCGGGGACGCCGTCCGGATCGCGGTCGCGTCCGGGGGCCGGCCCGACGAGCAGGTGGGCGTGGACCTCGTCGTCGACGGGCCTGCGTGGCCCGCCTCGCTCCGGCTCGAGGTCGAGCCCGCAGGTGGTCCCGGCCCGGAGGAGTCGAGCCCCTCACCGGTGGGCGCAGATGGCACGGCCGACGGATCCGGAGGTCGGGACGGGTCGAGCCGGTGGCGGATCGTGGTCCCGGCCGGCTCGACGGTGGTCGTGTCGGCCCGCTGACCCCGTCGCCGATCCGACCGCCGGACCCGGGGGGTCAGCGCTTGCCGTGGAGCGGTCGGGCGAGGCTGACCTCGTGGCCGTCGGGATCGGAGATGTGGAAGTAGCGCTCCTGCCAGGGCGCGTCCGCCGGGGCGGTCGAGGGACGCAGACCCGCGGCCACCGCACGGGCGTGGACGGCGTCGACGTCGTCGACGAAGACGATGAAGCGGCCCCAGCCGCCGGCGACCTCGTCGACCAGCTGGAGGTTGAGGAAGGTCGAGCCGACCGGGATGGTGGTGAAGGCCTCGCCCGGTCCGCCGAAGACCGGGTCGTCGAAGCCGAGCGCGGCGTAGAAGGCGCAGGAGGCAGCCATGTCGGTCACGCCGAGCGTGACGGCGTCGATGGTCTCGGGCCTCCCGACGGCGCTCGTGGACGTGTCGGCGTGGTCGGCGGGACGGTCGGGTGGGGTCACGGCGCTCCTCCGGAGGGCAGGGTCAGCAGGTCCACGATGCCCGCCCGGCGGGCCGCCAGGTCGGACACGGGTGCATCGACGGCACCGTGCTCCCCCAGGAACAGGAAGTGGACCTCGGACACCTCGCGGCCGGTCACGGCTTCGAGCAGGAGCGCGTAGAGCGCGCCCTGGGGGGCGTGGCGGTCGAGGGCGGACGCGACCTCGGCCGGACCGCGGACGCCGTCGGTCTTGTGGTCGATCACCACGAGTCGTCCGTCGTGGTCCTCGAAGCACAGGTCGACGAAGCCCTCCAGCAGGTCGGGGGCGTCGGGCCGGACCGGCCGACTGCCGAGGTCGAGACGGGCGGTCGGGACGGCCACGTGCAGCTCCCGCCGCCACCGCCGGGCCTGCGCAGCCCGGCGGACCAGCGGGCTGCGCAGGCCGGCCAGCGCCCGCGCCGCGACGGCCTCGGCCAGCTCGGGGACGCCCTCGACCCCGGCCTGCCAGCGGGCGAGATCGGCCACGGCCGCATCGTCGACGGCGTCGAGGGGCGCGTGCTGGAGCACGGCGTGCACCGCGGAGCCGAGGGCCGTCCCGCCGCGACCGCGGCGCCAGGGCTGCTCCGTCGGCTCGATCGGTTCGGGCTCGACCTCGCCCTCGCTGCGGGCGTCGCGCAGCAGGCCGGTCACGGAGGTGACGCGATCCGCGCCGGTGAGGACCGAGCGGCGTGCCTCGCGCCAGCGGGCGGTCGCCTCCTGCCAGGTGGCGACGCGCTCGGTGCTCGGGGGGTCGGGGACGACCACCGGCTCCGGGTGCTCGTCGAGCTGCTCGTCGGCCGGGGGCGTCCGCACACCGGCCCCGAAGGCGTCCGGGCACGTCCACCGCTCGACGCCCGGCTGGTCGACCTCCTCGAGGGCCGCGGCCAGGCGCGCCGCGTGGCAATTCGACGTCCTCGCCTTCCGGTGGCAGGAGACGACGAGGTGGTCGCGGGCCCGGGTCAGCCCGACGTAGAGCAGCCGGATGCGCTCCTCGAGGTCCATCGTCTCCTCGAGGGTCCGGGCCGCCTCGAAGCGCGTGGTCTCCATCCCCTTGCGCATCCGCACCTGGAAGTCGTGGTCGTCCTCGAACAGCACGACCGGGCCGGTGCGACCGGCGGGGTCCTGGCCGCTGAGGCCGGAGACGGCGGTGATCCCGAACTCGAGGCCCTTGGCTCCGTGGATCGTGAGGATCCGCACCGCCTGGACGTCGGCCTCGGGGAGGACGGGGCTGGCGGCCGTGACCCGGTCGTCGGCCTGGAGCTCGACCCAGCGGAGGAAGTCGCGCAACCCGCCGGGCTCGGAGTCGGCGAAGGCCCTGGCGTGCTCGAGCACCACCCGGTGGAGGCGTCGCACCTCCGAGTGCCCGCCGGCGACCTGGGCGATCTCCATCGCCCGGCGCCCGCGCAGCACGTCGGCGACGATCTCGGGCACGGACCGGTGCGGCGCGCGGCGGTGCCGGTCGCGCAGGTCGACCAGTGCGGCCGCGACGACGGGGACGGCGGGTTCGGTGCCCTCGGGTGGTGCCAGGGCGTGGTCCTGCCCGAGGTAGGCGAGGCGGTGGCCGGCGTCGACCCACCGCTTCAGGTCGTCGTCGCCGCAGCCGTACAGGGGCGAGCGGAGGGCGCCGACGAGCGCGATGGCATCACCGGGATCGTCGATGGCGCGCAGGACCGCACGCAGGTCGTCGACCTCGGTCGTGCCGTAGACGAGGGTCCCGGACTCGATGCGGTACGGCACGCCCTGCGCGTCGAGCGCGTCGCGCAGCACCCCGAGGGTGGCGCGCGACGGGAGGAGGACGGCCATGTCCGACCACTCGCAGGCCCGGGGCTCGGCGGACGGGTCCGGCTGGACGAGCCAGCCGGTCGCCTTCGCCTCGGCGAGGGTGGCGGCCACGTCCCGTGCCTCGGCCTCCTTGGCTGCGCCCACGGTGGGGTGCTCGGGGCCCTCGAGGACCCGGACGGCCGGCCCGGGGTCGTCGGGGATCGCCGTGCGGTGGGCGGTCAGGGGCGTGTAGGTCGGCTGGACGATGCGGCCGCGCCCGTCCCGGCGGGGCTCGCCGTCTCCGATCATGCGGGCGAACACGGCGTTGCACAGGTCGAGGATCGGGGCCACGGTCCGGAAGTTCACGTGCAGGCTGGTCCGCCCGTCGGCGTGGCGTGCCGAGGTCCTCGCGAACAGGTCGATGTCGGCTCGCCGGAACCGGTAGATGGACTGCTTGGGGTCGCCGACGAAGAACAGGGCGCCGTCGGGCACCGGGATCTCGGACCACTCGGCATCGGCCGCCACGTCACCGTCCGCGGCCAGCCGGACGGCGATCTCGATCTGGAGCGGGTCGGTGTCCTGGAACTCGTCGATGAGCAGGTGCTCGTAGCGGGCACCGAGGCGGCGACGGACGTCGGGCTCGTTGCGCAGGAGCCGACGGGCGAGCACGAGCAGGTCGTGGAACTCGAGCGTCCCGTCCCGACGCCGCACCTCGGCGTCTCGCAGGGTGTAGCGGGCGAGCTCGCCGCCGAGCCGGTCGAGGACGGCGTCGACGATGCGCGCTCGGGTGGCCTGCACGTCGGCGATCACCGCCTTGGCCTGCGCGACGACGTCCTTCTTGACCCCGTCGGGCCACTGCTCCTGGCGGCCCTTCGACGGGGACGGCGGCGCCCAGCCGAGCAGCGACAGCACGGTGAACGGCTCGCCCCGGTTGGCGCGCAGGGACCGGGCCAGGCCACCGGCCTGCTCGCGCAGCCACGTGACCAGCTCCGAGGACGGGTCCAGGGCCTCTCCGGCCCGGGCCTCCAGGGCCTCGAGCCGTCCGATCCAGTCGTCGACGGGGACGGTGAGGTCGACGTCCTGGGACCGGCGCCGCTCCACGATCCCGGCCCGGTCGGCCTCCTCCACGAGATCCCAGTTCTCGCCGAGCACGGTGGCCACGCCGCGCAGCGACCCGGTGTCGATGCCGAGCACGAGGGCGGCTCGGAGCACGTCCGCGAGGGACTCGTCCTCGAGGAGCCGGGCCTCGAAGACCTGCCACCGCTCGTCGGAGCGGAGTCGGGACGAGACCTGGTCGTGGATCTCGACGCGGGGCGGGAGCCCGCACTCGACCGGCGCGGCGAGGAGCAGCCGCTGGGCGAAGGCGTGGAGCGTGCAGATGGTCGCGCCGTCGAGCCCGTCGAGCGCCTCGCGCGCCCTCCCGGCGACGTCGACCTCGGCGCCCACCACCTCGGACACGCCCCGGACGCGCCCCCCGGCCTCGAGCGTCTCGAGCGCCTGGCGGACCCTGGCCCGCAGCTCGGCTGCGGCGGCCTCGGTGAAGGTGATCGCCGCGACGGCCCGCACGTCGGTCCCGCCGAGCACGAGGCTGACCACCCGGGACACGAGCGCCGACGTCTTCCCCGAGCCTGCGCCGGCCTCGACGAAGATGGTGCGGTCGTGGTCGTGGGCGATGGCGTGCCGGGCGGCGGCGTCGGCGGGGACGGTGCTCACCGGATCTCCTCGGTGTCGTCGGCGTCGGCGAGCAGCGCGGCCGAGCCCTCCTCGGTCAGGGTGCGGAAGCGCCGCAGCCGCGGGTCGATCCGCACGCGGACCCACTCCTCGTCACGGTCGGCCGGGCAGATGCGGTCGAAGTCGCACCAGGCGCAGGACTCGAAGCCCTGGCCGGACGGTCGCCAGCGGTGCTCCCCCGGCCGGGCGGGGAACCGACCCTCGGCGACGCCGTCGACGACCACGGCCAGCGCGGCGCGGAAGCGGGCGACGAGGTCGTCGTCGAGGTCGACCCCGAGGACGCGGCCCTCGTGACCCGGCTTCACGAACCAGTAGGCGGCGGTGACCTCGTCGGCGCCCGTGGCCTCCCTGGCGGCGAGCGCGTAGGCGGCGAGCTGCAGCCGCCGGCCGTGTCCGAGGCGGTCGTCACCGTCCCGACGCTCCCGGATCACCTCGTAGGGGGTGGCCGACGCGTGCTTGTAGTCCCAGACCTGCGCCCGCCCCCCGGCGGCGTCGACCCGGTCGATCTGCCCGGCGAGCTGCACGACCCGACCGTCTTCGAGCTCGACGGGCACGGCCGGTGCGCCGTCGCGCCCGAAGGTGTGCTCGACCTCGACCGGCGGGAGACCCGACGCGGCCCGCAGCTCGACGTCCACGGCCAGGGTCGTGCGGAGCACGTGGTGGATCTCGGCCCGGTCGTGGGCCCACCACAGGGCGCGCCCGGTCAGGCCCCGCTGCTCGAGCAGGTCGCACTCCTCGTCGCAGATGACCGCGAGGCGCTCGAGGGCGCTCGACCCCCAGGGAGCCCCGGGCGGGGGCACGGTCGCCGAGGCGATGGCCTCGGCGAAGAACCGCTCCAGGACCCGGTGCACGAGCGTGCCCCGGTCGGTGGGCTGGAGCCGCTCGACCTCCTCGGGTCGGTCCGGCTCGCCGAGTCCGAGCACGTGGCGGAAGAACCACCGTCGGGGACACGTCGCGTAGGTCTCCAGCGAGGTGGGCGACAGCCGCTGCCCGGTGGTCAGGTCGACCCCGTCGCCGCCGAGGTCGCCGTCGAAGCGGGTGAGGGCGCGGGCCCGGCGGTGGGCGAGCAGCACCTCGCCGGCGGCGACCACCGGATCGGTGCGCACCGGGTGCCCGGCGCCGTCGACGAGCAGCTCGGCCTGGATCCGCTCCGCCTCGTCCAGGGGGACGGCGCCGCCCCCGGCCACGAGCCGGAGCGAGCCCTCGACCGAGGGCACGACCCGGAGGACGTCGAGCTCGGGCATCGGTCGGCCGGCCATCAGGTGCTCGGTGTCGGGGCGGTGCCCGGTGGCACGGGCGAGGCCCTCGACGACCCAGCGGCTCGGCACCTGCGCCCGACCCGAGCGCTGGTCGTTGCGCGGGAACGTGCAGATCCGGTGGACGGTCGCCGAGGCGAGCGCTGCGTCGAAGGACCGCCGCTGGGCACCGGCGCGGTCCGCGGCGGTGGGGAGCCCGACGGCGGCGCGGACCTCCTCGCCGAGGAGCACGTCCTCGCCGCCGGGGCGGGGGGCGTGGCCCTCCACGAGCCCGACCACGACGACCGCGTCGAGGGGGAGCAGCGGCGGTCGGTCGAGCGTGGTGACCAGGAGGCCGGCGCCGCTCCCGCGGCGGCGGGGCGCGGGCCGGTCCAGGGCCTCCCGCACGGTGGCGCGCACGACGGCGGGATCGGGGGCGTCCTCGACGACGGCGAGGGCCGCGAGGCGGCCGAGCACCGTGCGGATGGCCGCGTCGGCGTCGAGCTCGGCCTCGGGCCAGTCGACCCGGGAGGCGACGGGGCCGCAGAGGCGATCGAGCACCGTGCCCGCCCAGCCGGCGAGCCCGGCCCAGTCCTCGGGCAGGTCGGCCAGGAGCTCCTCGAGCACGTCGACGGCGGCGCGCAGGCGGTCGACCACGTCCAGGCGCTGCTCGTGGACGTCCCGGGGGCGGTCGTCGTCGGGGTCCTCCAGCCTGGCCAGCACCTGGGCGCGGTCGCGCTCGGCGGCGCGGCGCCACGCCCGGGCACCGCCCCCGGTCACCCCGAGGCGCCGGCTGACGTGGTCCAGGCGGGCGAAGGGGACCAGGTCGCCCGCGTCGTCGACCACCACGCCGGTGGACCACAGGTCGACGACGACCTCCCGGGCGAACCCGGCGGCCCCGACGCCGAGCAGGCCGAGGAGCACGCGGCCCGCCACCGAGGACGCGAGGCTGCCCGTGCCCGCGCCCGAGGCGGGCACGCCGGCCTCGGCGAGGACCTCGTCGACGATGCGGGCGTAGGGCGGACCGCTCGGGTGCACGAGCGCCATGGCCGACCACGGCACCCCCTGCTCGGCGAGGGCGACCAGGGCGCGGACCGCCTCGCGCACCTCGTGGTCGACGTCGTTGGCCGACACCACCTCGGTCGGGGCGACGGGCGCGACGGCGGGCGGCGACGGGACCGCGACCAGCGGCGCGACGGCCCGCACCGCGGCCTCGTCGTCTGCGGCGCGCCCGGCGGTGCCGAGGAGGACCTCGACCGGCGTGACCCGCGCCAGGGCGGCGAGCAGCTCGACCTGGGCGGGGGCGAGGTGCCCGGGGAGGTGCACCACGACCGGTCCGACCTCGGCCACGGCTGCCTCCCCGGCGTCGAGGAGCTCGGCGGCCAGACGGGCCACGCCCGAGGGCGAGCCGACGGGCACGGTCGACTCGACCTCGGCGAGCAGGTCCAGCAGCTCGGCGACGAGGCCGGCGCGGGGCAGCTCGTCCCGGACCGGCGCGGGCACGCCGGCGAGGTCGAGGAGGGCGTCGGCCGCGGCCTCCCACGTCGCCCGGTGGTGGGCGATGCGCGCCAGCCGGCCCCGCCGGGAGCCGAGCAGGCGCCGCACCGCAGCGACCACGACCTCGCGGTCGACCCCGGCCGCCACCCCGTCGGCCGCCAGGCGCGCCGCCGCCAGCTCCTCGGCGAGCGCGCCGAGGTCCACGAAGCGGACGCCGGCGGTCCCTCCGAGCGAGGCGGCGAGCGCACGTCGGAGCCCGACGGCGACCGCCGGCGAGGGCGTCACGACCGTGCACGGCGCCAGCGGGTCGGGGCGGTGCGCGGCGACCCGGTCGCAGAGCACGTCGAAGGCCTCGCGCCCGTGCCGGACCCAGGTCACCGTCGCCCCGGCTCCGCCCGTGTGATCGACCGTGCCTCCTGAGGCCACCGTGCCTCCCGACCCCACCGTG
>CAZCEZ010000001.1:55361-74225 GCA_964497795.1 uncultured Acidimicrobiaceae bacterium
CTCCTGACCCCACCGTGCTCCCCGCTCCCGGCATGCCTCGCCGCTCCCGTCTGCGTCGCCGGCCACGTCGGTGCCCGTCGTCCCTGCTGGCCCTCCCGTCGGACGGTCGTCCGACCCGTGCGGATCGGATCCGCACCGGGAGGAAGGGCGACGGTACCGATCCCCTCCGACGGGAACCCCGCGACCGCTGCCGGGATCGGCAGAATCGGTGCGTGCCACGCCCCGGAGCCCACGACGACCTCCACGCCCTCGCGGCCCGGTGGTGGGACGAGGTCCTCGCCGCCCGCCCGCACCAGGCCACCGCGCTCGGTGACCACCGCTTCGACGACCGCGTCGAGGACCTCTCCGCCGAGGGCGAGGCCGCGTGGCGCGCCGTCGCCGCCGGCGTCCTGGCCGAGGCCGAGGCCCTCGACGCCGAGGGCCTCGACGACCGGGACCGGGTCACCCACGCCCTCCTGGTCGACGCGGCGCGCACGGCCGTCGACACCGTCGACTCCGCCGCCCTCGAGCTGGCCAGCGACGGGTTCACGTCGCACCCCACCTCCCTGCTGCGCGGGGCCGCCCAGCGCCGGGCCCCCGACGCCGGGTCCGCCGAGGCCCAGCTCCGCCGCCTCGGCCGCCTCCCGGGGAGCCTGGCCGGCGCCGTGTCGCGCTGGCGGGAGGGCGAGGCAGCCGGTCGCGTCCCGGCCCGGGCCGCGCTCGCCCGGTCCCGAGCCATGCTGCGCGGCTACCTGGCCACCCCCCTCGACGACGACCCCTTCGTGCACCTGGGCCTCCCCGACGGCTGGGACGGCGCCGACGACTGGCGGGCGCGCGCCTCCGAGGTCGTCCGGGACGCCGTCCGCCCCGCGTACGGCGCCGTGCTCGGCGCGCTCGACGGCCTGCACGAGGTCGCCCGGGACGACGACCGACCCGGCCTGTGCCACGTGCCCGGGGGTGAGGCGCTGTACGCCTCGCTGGCGCGGCGGGCGACGACGACGGACCTGACCCCGCAGGAGATCCACGACCTCGGCATGGCCGAGCTGACCGAGGTCCTGCCCGCCCAGTGGCGGGAGGTGGGCGCGGCCGCGGTCGGCATCGAGGACCAGCAGGCGCTGTTCGCCCACCTCCGCGCCGACCCCTCGATGCGCTACCGGGACGCCGCGGAGATCCTGGCGCTGGCCGAGGCCGCCATCGAGCGCGCCCTGGCCGTCGCGCCGAGCGCGTTCGAGTCGATGCCCGACGCACCCGTCGACGTCCAGCCCGTGCCCGCCGCCCTCGCCCCCGGCCTGCCGCCCGCCTACTACCAGGCCCCTCCCGCCGACGGCTCCCGCCCCGGCACCTACTTCGCGAACACCCACGAGCCGACCCGTCGGAACCGGTTCGAGGCCGAGGTCATCGCCTTCCACGAGGCGGTGCCCGGCCACCACCTCGAGCGCGCCCAGGCCGCCGAGCTGACCGACGTGCCGACCTTCCAGCAGCGCGGCGCGTACATGGCCTACAGCGAGGGCTGGGGCCTCTACACCGAGCGCCTCGCGGACGAGCTCGGCCTGTACTCCTCCGAGGTCATGCGCCTCGGCATGCTGTCGGCCGACGCCTGGCGGTCGGTGCGCCTCGTGGTCGACACCGGCATCCACGCCCTCGGCTGGAGCCGGGAGCGGGCACTGGACCTGATGGTCGACCACTGCCCGATCGACCGGGACGAGGCCGCGGTGGAGATCGACCGCTACATCGGCATGCCTGGCCAGGCCCTGTCCTACAAGGTCGGCCAGCGCGAGGTGCTCCGCCTCCGGGCCCGGGCGCAGGCCGCGCTCGGACCGGCCTTCGACCTGCCCGGGTTCCACCGGACGGTCCTCGAGCACGGCGCCGTGCCGCTGCCCATCCTCGGGGACCTGGTCGACGCCTGGGTCGCCCGCACCGCCGGCTGACCCCCCTGCGGCGCACCGGGCCGGGTCGTCTGGCTGGGTCGTCTGGCTGGGTCGTCGGGTTCGCGTCGGTGGGTCCGCCTACCGTGGGCGACGTGCTCCCCGGACCCTTCGACCGCCGCACCGCGCTCCGCCGCATCGCCGAGGAGCGCTTCGACGTGCTCGTCGTCGGTGGCGGCATCACCGGGGCCGGCGTCGCCCTCGACGCCGCAGCCCGTGGCCTGCGCACGGCGCTCGTGGAGAAGGGCGACTTCGCCTCCGGCACGTCCTCGAAGTCCTCCAAGCTGGTCCACGGCGGGCTCCGCTACCTCCAGTCGGGAGACGTGCGCCTCGTCTACGAGGCCCTGCACGAGCGCCAGCGCCTGCTGCGCAACGCCCCGCACCTGGTGTCGGTGCTGCCGTTCCTCCTGCCCATGTTCGGCAAGGGCGGGATCATCCACCCCAAGCTGGAGAAGGCGCTCCGCTCGGCGATGTGGATGTACGACGTCACCGGCGGGGCCCGGATCGGCAAGCTGCACGACAAGCTCACGGCCGCCGAGACCCTGGCGCACATGCCGACGCTGCCCCCCGAGCGGGTCGGCGGCGGCTACCTGTACTACGACGCCGCGGCCGACGACGCCCGGCTCACGCTGACCATCGCCCGCACCGCGGCCGTCCTCCACGGCGCCGCCTGCGCCAACCACGCCCCGGTCACGGCCCTCACCCACGACGGCGCCGGTCGGGTCGACGGCGCCACCGTCGTCGACGCCGAGTCCGGCGACGAGATCGCCGTCCGGGCCCGCACCGTGGTGAACGCGGCCGGCGTGTGGGCCGACGACGTGCGCGCCCTGGACGAGGGCGTGCACCCCGACACCATCCGCCCGGCCAAGGGCATCCACCTGACCGTCCCGTGGGAGCTGGTCCGCAACGACATCGCCGTCGTGGCCCCCGTACCCAAGGACAAGCGATCGATCTTCGTGGTCCCCTGGCCCGCCCCGCCCGGCCAGGACCCGGCCTTCACCTACATCGGCACCACCGACACCGACCACGACGGGCCCCTCGACGACCCGGCCTGCACCGCCGACGACGTCGACTACCTCCTGCGGGCCATCAACCACTCGACCACCACCGACATCGGCCCCGAGCACGTCGTGGGCACCTGGGCCGGCTTGCGCCCCCTCGTGAAGGCCGCCTCGTCGGGACGGACCGCCGACCTGTCGCGCCGCCACGCCGTGACCCGCTCCCGCTCGGGCGTCGTGTCGGTCACCGGCGGCAAGCTGACCACCTACCGGGAGATGGCCGCCGACGCCGTCGACGAGGTCGCCGCCCTCCTGGACCTCCCCCGCTCGCAGCGCCGCAGCCCGACCCGGCGCCAGCGCCTCCTCGGTGCCGACGGGTTCGAACCGGACGCCGCCGGGACCGCCGGGCACCTGCACCGCCGCTACGGCGGCGAGGCCCGGGTGCTCGAGGCGACCGTCGAGCGCGACCCGTCCCTGGGCGAGCCGCTCGTGGCCGGGCTCCCCCACCTGCGGGCCGAGGCGATCCACGCCGTCCGCTACGAGATGGCCCGCACCCTCGACGACGTGCTCGAGCGGCGCGTGCGCGCCCTGCTGCTCGACCGGGAGGCGACCGCGGCCGCGGCCCAGGCGACGGCCGACCTGATCGCACCCGAGCTCGGGTGGAACGAGGGGCGGGTCCGCGACGAGGTCGCCCGCTTCCACGCCCGGGCCGAGGCCGAGCGCACCCAGCCCGGCCTGCCCGACGCGGTCGCACCGGCCTGAGCCACCCGCCCCGCCGCCCCGGCCGGGCCGGGGTCCGCAGCTCCGTCCCCGGGGTCGGGGCCGCCGCTACGGTGCCCGCCGTGCAGGAGCCGACGACGCTGCCCCCCGCCGGACCGGGTGCGCCGACGCCCCCGAGCGAGATCGCCGGAGGCGCGGCCGGGGCGACCGGACGCTTCACCGGCGTGCCCGTGCCCGAGCCGGTCCTCGACCGCATCGCCAAGACCGGCGCCCGGGTGTCGACCGACCTCGCGACCCGGGTCGAGGCCGGGCGCGACTGGTGGCCGGGCGCCATGATCTGGGCGACCGACGGTCAGGTCCCCGCCGTGGCCGGCGCCGTCGTCACCCCGACCGACACCGACCAGGTCGCAGCCGTCCTCCGGCTCTGCGACGCGGCCCGGGTCCCCGTCACCACCGCCGGCGGCCGCTCCGGCGTCTGCGGCGCCAGCGTCCCGGCCCACGGCGGCGTCGTCCTCGACACCACCGCGCTGGCGGGCATCCGCGGGATCGACGAGACATCCCTCGTCCTCGACGTCGCCCCGGGCACCTTCGGCGACCACCTCGAGCACGACCTGCGCGCCCGGGGCCTCACGCTCGGCCACTGGCCGCAGTCCGTGGCCCTGTCCACCGTGGGCGGGTGGGTCGCCTGCCGAGGCGCGGGCCAGCTGTCGAACCGCTACGGGAAGATCGAGGACATGGTCCTCGGCCTCGACGTCGTGCTGGCCGACGGCACCGCGATCACGACGGGCGGGACGGCGGCGGGCGCACCGCGCGCCGCGCAGGGCCCCGACCTCACCCAGCTCTTCGTCGGCTCCGAGGGCACCCTCGGCGTGCTCACCGGCATCCGCCTGCGGCTCCACCCCGCACCCGCCGCCGAGGCCCGGAGCGCGTGGGCCTTCCCCACGTTCGCGGCGGCCAACGACGCCTGCCGCCGGGTCGTGCAGCGGGGCGCGACCCCTGCCGTGCTGCGCGTCTACGACGCGACCGAGGCCGACCGCTCCTACGGCACGGGTGACCGGGCCGTGCTGCTCGTCATGGACGAGGGCGACCCCGTGCTGGTCGAGGCGTCGATGGCCGTGGTCGACGCCGAGTGCCGGGCGACGCCCGGCGTCGAGGTGCTCGACGACGACCTCGTGGCCCGCTGGCTGTCGCACCGCAACGAGGTGTCCGCACTCGAGGCCCTCGTCGGGCGTGGCTACGTGGTCGACACCATGGAGGTGACCGTCCCCTGGTCGCGCCTCGACGCCGTGTACGACGCGGGCGTCGCGGCCCTCCTCGGGGCCGGGGCCCGGGCGGCGAGCGCCCACCAGTCCCACGCCTACGTCGACGGCGCCTGCCTGTACTTCACCTTCGCCACCAAGCCCGACGAGCCGGGCCCGGGCACGACCGCCCGGGACGCCGCCTACCGGCAGCTGTGGGACGCCGGTCAGCGGGCCGTGCTCGCCGCCGGCGCGACGCTGTCGCACCACCACGGCGTCGGCCTCAACCGCAGCCGCTTCGTGGCCGACGCCCTCGGGCCGGCGCTCGGCACGCTCCAGGCCGTGAAGGACGCGCTCGACCCGAACGGCATCCTGAACCCGGGCAAGCTCGGCCTCCGCTCGCCCTTCGGCCCGGCCCCCTACGCGGATCCCGCCGTCGATGGCTGACGTGGTCGACCCCCGGGCCGTCGGCGTCGGCACGGCCGTCGCCCTGGCCGTGTCGGTCCCCGCCGCGCTCGTCGCCCAGGCCCTCGACGCCGCCGGACGGGTCGACGACGACTCGTCCTGGCTGTTCGTCGCGGCCGCCGTCGTGCTCGGCGGCCTCGTCGGCGGCGGCTACGTCGCCGGCGCCCGCCGCCCCGACGCCCCCATCGCCAACGGCGCTGCCGCCGGCCTCGCCGCCTACCTGGTCGTCCAGACCGTCGCCGCGGTCCGGCTCCTGGCTCGGGGGGACGACGTCACCTGGATCGCCGTGCCCGTCCTCGCGCTGCTCGCCGTCGCCGCCGGCATGGCCGGCGGCCTGCTGGCCGACCGGGCCGCCCGCACGCCGCGGTGAGCACCGCCCGGGTCCGACGCCGCGACCAGGTGGCGCGGTCGTGAGCGGCCGCGTGCTCGTCGTCGACGCCGGCACCTCCGGCGTCCGGGCCGTGGCCGTCGACGCCGACGGCACGGTCGTGCACGAGGCCCACCGCGAGGTCCTGCCCGCCTCGCCCGCTCCCGGCGTCGTCGACGTCGACGGCGCGGCCCTCGCCGAGGCCGCCCTCGGCCTCGCCGTCGAGGCCCTGCACGCCGTCGGACCGGTCGCCGGCGTCGGCCTCGCCGTGCAGCGGGCCACCACGATGGCCTGGGACGTCCGGTCCGGCGAGCCCGTCGGGCCCGGCATCGGGTGGCAGGACCTCCGCACGGTGGGTCGGTGCATGGAGCTGCGATCCCAGGGGGTGCGCGTCGCCCCGAACCAGTCCGCCACCAAGGCCACGCTGCTCGCCGAGCGGGCCCGGGGCGCCGGCCTGCCCGACGGGTCGCTCCGCCTCGGCACGGTCGACGCCTTCCTCGCCTGGCACCTGACCGGTGGCGACCACCACGTCACCGACGCCACCGACGCCCAGGTGACCGGGCTCACCGACCCCGCCGTCACGGGCTGGGACGAGGAGCGCTGCGACCTGCTCGCCGTCCCCGTCGAGGCGCTCCCCCGGATCGTGCCCACCTCCGGGATCGTCGGCGAGGCCGCTGCGCTGCCGGGCTCGCCGCCGCTCGCCGCGCTCGTCGGGGACCAGCAGGCATCCCTCGTCGGCCAGGGCGGGATCGCCCCGGGCGGCGCAAAGGTCACGGCCGGCACGGGAGCCATGCTCGACGTGTGCCTCGGGCCGGATCCGGGGCCCTCGCCACGGCGGGGGACCTTCCCCGTGCTGGCCTGGCGCGACGCGACGGGCGACACGTGGGCCCGTGAGGCGGTCGACCTCGCCGCCGGCAGCTGCGTCGAGTGGCTCCGCGACGGCCTCGGGCTGGTCTCGAGCGCCGCCGACACCGACGCCCTGGCCGCCTCGGTCGCCGACTCGGGGGGCGTGACCTTCGTGCCCGCCCTGTCCGGCCTCGGGACCCCGGTCTGGGACCACGGCGCCCGCGGCACGCTGCTCGGCATCACCCGGGGGACCACGGCCGCCCACGTCGTCCGGGCCGTGCTCGACGGCGTCGCCCATCGCGTCGCCGATCTCGTCGAGGCGACCGAGGCGGACACCGGGACGGCGATCGGGGTCGTCCGACTCGACGGCGGGATGAGCGCGAACCGGACCTTCGTGCAGGCCGTGGCCGACGCCTGCGGCCGACCGGTGGAGGTGTCCGCCGTCCGGGAGGCGACGGCGCTCGGCGCGGCCTTCCTGGCGGGGACGGCGGTCGGGACCTGGCCCGACCTGGCCACGGCCTGCGGGCAGCGGCCGCCGGGGACGACCGTGGAGCCAGCGACGACCGTCGACCGTGATCGGTGGTCGGAGGCCGTCGACCGGTCGCGGGCCTGGATCCCCGCCCTGTCCGAGCTCGACCTGTGACGCCGCCCCGACCGGTCGCCCACGATCGACCGACGGTGCGCCCCGGACGGCGGTCACCCCGGTACCGTTCGCCCCTCGTGCCGGTGACCGACGCCGTGCGTCGGCCGGAGCCCCCCTCCCGGGTGGCGACCCGCCGGTCATCCACCCCGACCCGAGGCTCCGTACAGACCATGATGCGACCCACCACGACACTCGCTGCCTCCCTCGCCGTCGCGACCCTGCTGCTCGGAGCGTGCGGCGACGACGGAGACGACACCGCCGACGCCCCCACCGAGGAGGCCGGCGAGTCGGGTGGCTCCGCCGACGGCCCCGTCACGATCGACATCGTCGACTTCGAGTACGACCCGCCCGCCATCACCGTGGCCGCCGGGACCGAGGTCACCTTCGTCAACCAGGACACGGCCGCCCACACCGCCACCGCCCGGGACGGCTCGTTCAACACCGAGAACCTCGACGGCGGCGCCGAGACGACCCTGGTCGTCGACGGCTCCGGCGAGATCACCTACTTCTGCAGCTACCACCCCTTCATGGAGGCGACGATCACCGTCGAGTGACCCTCGGCGGTCGGCGCTGCAGCCCGTCCCAGCAACCCACCCCATTCCCCGCACAGCAGGAGGTACCCGTGCAGATCAGTCCGAAGGAGCTCGCCGCCATGGCGAGCGACATCGACGACATGCACCGAGACAGCATGCGGACGTTCGCCGACGAGATCGGTGAGCTCCACTTCGGTGAGTCCACGCGCGCCGGCCGGCGCCAGTTCCTCAAGAAGGCCGCCGTCGGCGGTGCCGTCATCGGCTTCGGCTCCGCCATCGTCCCGGTGTCGAGCCTCCTGCCCGCTGCCGGCGCCCAGGAGCTCAGCGACACCGACATCGCGGTCTTCGCCGAGTCGGTCGAGCTCGCCGCCGTCGCGGCCTACGAGGCCGGTGCCCCGCTGCTGTCGGCCGAGGTGCTCCCCGTGGCCCAGCTGTTCCTGCAGCACCACACCGAGCACGCCCAGGCCTTCGCCGCGCTCGCCGGCGACGCCGCCACCGGCCAGGCCAACCAGGCCCTGATCGACGCGCTGACCCCGACCATCGAGGGCCTCTCCGACGAGGCCGGCGTGCTCGGCTTCGCCAAGGCCGTCGAGAACCAGGCCGTGGCCACCTACGCGTTCGCCCTCACCGCGCTGCAGAGCCCGGAGGCCGCGTCCGGCACGGCCACGATCCTCCCGGTCGAGTCGGCCCACGCCACGGCGCTCTCCGTCGCCCTCGGCGAGGGCCCCGAGGCCTGGTTCCCCTTCGGCGCGTTCGAGTCCGCCGACATCGCCCAGGGCATCAACCCGGCCGACTTCCCGGTCGCGTGACCCGGATCGCATCGACGAGAGGCAACAGAACCATGGATTTCAGTCGAGACGAGCTGAACCGCCAGCTCAAGGACATCGATCGGATGCACCGGGCGTCCATGCCGAGGTGGCGTGAGCTCCTGGAGCGGGTCTTCAGCGGCGACGTCGCCATGACCGCGCCGGAGAAGGCGCAGCTGCTGGGCGTGCCCGGCCGGCGCCAGTTCTTCAAGGTCGGCGGGGCCACCCTCGCCGGCGCCGCGCTGCTCGCCGCCTGCGGCGACGACGACGAGGCGACCTCCGGCGAGGTCCCCGACGAGTCGGGCTCCGGCGACCAGACCGACGGCCCGAACATGGACATCGTGCTGGCCAACACGGCCATCTCCCTCGAGGTCCTGGCCGTCGACACCTACGACATCGCCGTGGCCTCGGGCCTGGTCGAGACCGCCGCCGTCGCCGACGCCGCCGTGCTCTTCCAGTCCCACCACGCCGACCACCGCGACGCCCTGATCGGCGTCGTGGAGCAGGCCGGTGCCACGCCGTTCACGGAGGCCAACGCCGTCGTGAAGTCCGCCATCGTGGACCCCGCCGTGTCCTCGGCCACCACCGAGGCCGACATCATCGCCATCGCCTACGAGCTCGAGCAGGCCGCTGCGCAGACCTACGTCTTCGCCGCCACCGCGCTGTCGACCCCGGGGCTTCGCTCCACGATCATGACGATCGGCGGCGTCGAGGCCCGGCACGCGACGGTGCTCGACGCCGTCGGCGCCCTCGGCAAGGACAAGCCGGCGTTCTTCCCCAGCACCAACCCGCTCCCCGAGGACGCGGTCATCACGGGCTGAGGCTCGCACTCGCCGACCGCGGTCGGCGACGGGGACCCCGGTCCCAGCAGATCACGGGTCCCCACGGAGGCCGCCCCCAGGGGCGGCCTCCGGCGCGTCCGGCCTCACCCGTCGAGGGCCGACAGCGCGTCGGCGAAGGCCGGCGTCAGCACCTGGGTCACCGTCGGGAACGGGAGCACCAGGCCGACGGCGGCGCGCAGGTCGGCTCCGCAGTGCAGCAGCGCCGCCGCGGTCCCGATGACCTCGTCGACGCGCTCGCCCACGCCGCTGACGCCGAGCAGGGCACCGGTGTCCCGATCGGCGACCACGACCACGAGGCCGTCCCCGAGCCGATCGGTCTCGGGTCGGGCGACGTCGTCGTAGGTGGCGGTCCCGATCACGACGTCGTGCCCGTCGTCGATGGCCGCAGCGGCCGTGCGTCCGACGGAGGCGACGGCGGGGTGGGTGAACACGCAGCTGGCCATGTGGGCGACCTCGGGTCCCGGGTCGTCGCCGGTGAGCAGCGCGACGAGGCGACCGGCCTCGTGGTTGGCACCGTGCGTCCACGGCGAGCGGCCGTTCAGGTCGCCGACGGCGCGCAACCACGGCACCCCGGCGACGACGTACCGGTCGTCGACGGTCGGCGGGTCCTCGACCCCGATGCCGACGGCCTCGAGGCCCAGTCCCTGCCAGGCCGGTCGACGGCCGGCGGCGACCAGGAGGGTGCCGCAGTCGAGCGCGTCCCCGTCGGACAGCGTGAGGCGGGTCCGGTCCTCGCCGTGGTCGACCGCCTCGAGGGCGACCCCGGTCCGGACCTCGATCCCGCGGTCTCGGAGGGAGTCGGCGAGCAGCTCGGCGACCGCCGAGTCGACGGCGCCGCCGAGCAGGTGGTCCTCCTGCTCGACGATCGTGGCCCGGTGGCCGAAGCCGACCAGCACCGTGGCGAGCTCGCAGCCGATCGCACCGCCGCCGAGCAGCACCACGTCGTCGGGGAGCTCGTCGAGGAGCAGGAGGTCGTCGCTGGTCAGGGTGCGGGCCGGGTCGAGCCCGTCGATCGGTGGCAGGACCGGCTCGGACCCGGTGGCCAGGACGACCGTGTCGGCCCGCCAGCGTCGGCCGTCGTCGGCCTCCACGACACCTGGCTCCACGATCCGACCGCGGGACCGGACCAGCTCGACCCCGGCGTCCCGGACCATGTCGGCGTGCGTGCCGTCGTCGAGGTGCTCGACGACGGCGTCCCGGTGGGCGCGGGCCTCCTCCCACGTGCGTCCGGCGACGGCGTCGTGGAGGAGCGCCTTGGACGGCATGCACCCGGTGAAGGGGCACTCGCCCCCGACCCGACCGGGTTCCAGGGCGACGACCCGCGTCCCGGCCCGGGCCAGGCCCGTCGAGACCGCCTCACCCGCGGTGCCGAGCCCGAGCACGGCCGCGTCGACCTCGATCCCGTCCCCGCTCACGCGCCGCTCCCCGTGGAGCGCAGGGGGCGCGTGGCAGCTCGTCGGCGGTCGGTCCGTTGGACGGGCACGCCGGCCTCCCTACCCCCGGGGCCGGAACCGATGCCCGGCGATGGATCGGCGCGGCCGCGGTGCCACACTGGGGCCGCGATGGTGAGTCGGACCGGTGACCGCGGTCCGGTGCCTCCGGGTACCGGGTCGAGGAAGGTCGGGGCTCCGCAGAGCAGAGCGCTGGCGAGAGCCAGGACGGGGCGACCTGTCGGTACAGGGCAACAGAGAGCAGACCGCCGATGGCCGTCCGGTTCGCCGGGCGGCACAGGTGAGGGTGAAACGGTGCGGTAAGAGCGCACCAGCGGCGGTGGCGACACCGTCGGCTCGGCAACCCCCGCTCGGAGCAAGGTCAAGCGCGCCGCGGGCTGCTCGCCCGATCGGCCAGGTGGACCGCACAGATGGATGGTCACCCAGGGGGCTCCGGCCCCTGGACAGAACCCCGCCTACAAGCCGACTCACCATCGCACCCGGTGGCTTCGCGAGGCGCGCGGGTCAGCGGCCGGTCGGGAGGATCCCGCGTGCAGAGATCCTGCCGAACCCCGCATGCGATCGACGCCGGGTGTCCGGGATCACACGGTGCACCGAGCAGGAGGCAGGCCAGGGTGGCGCGACCCACGAACGGATCGTCAGGAAGGCGTGTCGTCCTCCGGACCCCAGCCCCAGACCCACGGAGGTCACCACCTTGGCGCGCACCCGGCTCCTCGGCATCGGGCCGGTCGGAGCGACAGCGCTCATCGCCGGCTCCACCGCCGGTGCCGCACGACCTGCACCGGCCGCCGTCACCGCCAGTTACACCTGCGACGAGACTGACTCACGGTCACCGCAGACCCGAGCCACATCGGCGACGTCGTCTTCGACCACGACGAGGGAGACGACCTCGAGGTCGGTGGGTTCCTCGGCGGCAGACCGGCCCAGATCTACAGCCGGGAGGGCCTGCGCATCGACACCAGCGGACCGTGCGGTGTGGATCAGCTCCTCGCCACCGGTGCCCCGCCGGGTACGCCGAGTACCACTGGGGCGAGCTCGGCATCTCGGAGGAGGGTGTCGCACACTCCCTCATGGCCGAGCAGCGGATCCGGTACCCCCGGGGCGCCATCCGCGAGTTGCGCCTCGACCCCGATACGACCGACCGGTACGACCCGGTGGCCGCCACGCAGAACTTCTGCGCGACGCCCGTCGGCACTTCTGCGCGACGCCCGTCGGCGACGACCTCGAGCAGCGCTTCGGCGAGACCTGACGTCACCCAGCCGGCACACGGCTGCGCCGGCCCCGCACCCGACTCGGGTGCGGGGCTGCAGCGCCCGGGAGCGAGCTCGACGCCCTAGGGCACCACGGTGATGGCCCCCGTGCCCTGCGCGACCACCCGGTCGAACTGGAGCACCTGGAACACGACTTTGTAGGTGCTGGGAGCGAAACCGGTCGAGTCGACGAGCCCGCCAGCGGTGTAGGCGCCGGCGACGGCGACGGCCGTGGTCTCCTCGACGAAGACCACCACGCCGAAGGGGCCGATGACGTACCCGCGCACGGTCAGCGGGGATCCGTCGCTCAGCAGGGTGTAGTCGCCCTCGACCAGGAACGTGGTGCCGGCGGTCCCGGATGCCGGCGAGACCTTCACCGATGTGAACCTGCCCGTGATCGCTACCTCCCGGGGCTGGTCGTCGACCGGGCGGGTGACCGACAGGCGGATCGGGGCGGGAGCGCTGACGTCGGAGCCGTCCGTGGCTCGGTAGCGCAGCTCGTAGTTGCCCGTCTCCAGCGAGATGACCTGGACGCCCTCCCCCTCGATGGCGACGAGACCCTCGGGCAGGTCGAGGTCGGTGATCGCGAGTGCGTCGCCGTCGACGTCGAGGTCGTTGGCCAGCGCAGGTGCCAGGTCGATCACGTGGCCCACTTCGAAGACCCCGAGGTCGTCGGCGACGGCGACCGGCGCGCCGTTGCTCGGCGCTGGTGTGTCGTCCTCGGGAGCCGCATCCGACTCCGACCGGGTCGGCTCGGGCGTGGGCCCGGGCGCCGGCGGCTGGACGGCAGGCACGATCAGGATGGGCTGACCTGGGAGGATGAGGTCGGGGTCGACGATCTGCGGGTTCTGCTCCAGCAGCTCGCTGAGGGCGAGACCGTAGGTCCGAGCGATGTGGGCGAGCGTGTCACCGGCCACGACGACGTGGACGATCGCCGGCGAGCCGGGATCCGCGGGAGATGCCGGCGGAGCGGGGGCGCCGCCGGCCTCCCCGAGGACGATGACGTCGCCGGGGAAGATCCGGTCCGGGTCGACCACCTGCGGGTTCCGGGCGACCAGCGCGGCCAGGGTCAGACCGGCGTCGCGAGCGATCGCGGACAGCGTGTCACCGGCGACGACGACGTGGGTGAGCGGCGCCGCAGCGGGCGCGACCGCCGAGGCGCTCGCTGCCGGTGCCGCGACCGACGCGCCGGCGAACGATGCGGCGCCGACGGAGGGCACGAGGCCGAACGATGCGCCGGCCATCGCAGCGGTCGCCGTCAGGAGCGCGAAGCGGCGACGGGAAGGGACACGGGGGGCACGGGACACGCGATGACTCCAGGACCAGACCCGACACGGTCGAGTCGCTGCGGGGCGGGGGTGTGCGGTTCTTCGACGTGAGAACTACGAGGCGTCGCTCGCGGCGGTCCACCCGGCGCCGGGGACGCTGCCCGACGGGCAGATCTTCCACGCGGCCGGGCCATCGGACGGCGGGTGGACGATCGTGGCGATCCACGAGTCGAAGGAGAGCTGGGAGCGCTTCCGCGACGAGACGCTGATGCCCACGCTGCAGGCGGGCGTCGAGGGCGGGTTCGCAGGGCCACCGCAGGAGACCGAGATCGACGTCGACACGTTGATGCCCTGAGCACCGGACGTCGCCGCGCCGCACGGCGCTGCGACGTGGACGACGACCCCGATCCGTCCCTAGCGTGGTGGGGCCGGACACGGGGTCCGGGCAGGAGGCTGCACGTGTCCCAGCGCTGCGCGACCTGCGGATCCCCGCGCCCCCACGAGGGCGTGACGTGCCCCGACCGCGACGCCGGTGCGGGCCGCTGGGTCCTGCTCGTCGCGATGGTCCTCGTCGTCGCCGGGCTCGTCCTCGGCGCCCCGCTCGCGGATGGCCGCGACCCGGGGCGAGACCGCGCCGGGCGCCCCCCGACGACGCTCGACACCGCACCCTGAGCGGACCGTCAGCCGGGGCGTGCCGCGATCGGATCTCCCGGGCGGATCGCGTCGATCGCGTCTGATCGGCGTGCGACCGGGTACGGCACGGCGGTCGGCCACCCGGGTCCCCGACGGACCGGAGGTGGTCGCTCCCCAACCCCGACGAGAGGTAGCGCACATGCTCCGCAAGACACTGATCGCCGGCGCGGCCGTCGCCACGGGAGCCGCACTGTTCGCGGCCCCGGCCGGCGCCGCCCACGGCGACAAGATGCAGCGCATCTTCACCGCCGACCTCGCCGAGCTGAACGACTCCGGCACCACCGGCGAGATCCGCCTCGAGGTCTACGACCAGGACAAGGCGGTCGTGACCGTCGTGGCCGAGGGCGCGGCGCCCTCGCTGGTCCACGCCCAGCACGTCCACGGGAACCTCGGCCAGGTCAGCGAGTGCCCGACCATCGCCGACGACACCGGCGACGACCAGGGCGGCGCACCCGACGGCTTCGTGTCCGTCGCCGAGGGTGCACCCGCCTACGGCGCGGTCAACACCGCACTGACCACCGAGGGCGACACGTCGGCCCAGTCCGGCCTCGCCGTCGACCGCTTCCCGGTCGCGGAGGCGGACGGCACCTACACCTACGAGCGGACCTTCGAGCTCGACGGCGACGTCGCCACCGAGCTCGGCAACTTCGCCGTCGTGCTGCACGGCATCGACATCGACGAGAGCGGCGCCTACGACGGCGAGAAGCGCTCGTCGCTGACCGACGAGCTGCCCTTCGAGGCGACCGTCCCCGCCGCCTGCGGCACCCTCGACCTCGGCCAGGTCCTCCTGCCCGCCCCCTACGACGGGACCTCGGGCACCGAGGGCACCATCACCCGGTACTACGCGGCCCTGCTGAACCGCGCCCCGGACCAGAGCGGGTTCGCCTACTGGAACGACACGTCGGCCACGGCCCGCACGAACGACATCATCGCCGCCTTCACGGCCTCGGAGGAGTTCCAGGGCCGCTTCGGCGAGGTGCTCGACGCCGAGACCGAGGTCTTCGTCGACTTCGTCTACATCTCGACCCTCGGCCGCCAGCCGGACCCCACCGGTCGCGCCTACTGGACCGCCCAGATCGAGTCCGGCGCCACCACCCGTGAGGCCATGGTCGCCCTCTTCGCCGACAGCGACGAGTTCCAGGCCCTGACCGGGACGAGCTGACCCGAGCCCCGGATCGCGCCGGCGATCCGCACCCAGACCGGACGGTGCCGGGCCCCCGTGGCCCGGCACCGCCGCGTCCGCACCCGATCCGGACCCGCATCGGCCGACGGGGCCTCAGTCGACGGGTGCCGCGCCCGGCGTGGAACGGCCCACGACCTCCCCGGCCCGGACGACGGTGACGGGGCCGTCGTCGGAGACGACCACCACGACGGCGTCGGGATCGTCCCAGGAGTACCGCAGCGCCGACGTGTGCCGGGTCCCGCCCAGCGGTCGCACCGCGTCCTCGGCCGCCCGGCTCGGGACCAGGCGGATCCCCATCCAGCGGAGCGTCCCGCTGGCGTCGAAGACCGTCGCCCCGTCGGTCTGGGCCAGCGCGTGGCGCAGGGGTGCGAGGTCGTGGGGGCGGTCGATGTGAAGCTCGGGCGGCGACGGCAGCCGGTGCTCGTGCCCACCGACCGGGTCGCCCTCGGGGTGCAGCACGAGCAGCGACCCGATGCCGCGGGCGCCGAGGTCGTGGACGGCGAAGTCAAGGAGGACCCCGAGCACGCTCCGGTGGCCGTCGGCCATGCAGCCGGGCACCTCGTCGATCCACGCCCCCAGCGGAGGCTCGTGGTGCCAGCCGCCGACGTCGCGACGGACGACGCCGAAGTCCCCCACGATCCGCACGGCACCCGTCGGGTGGCGCTGCACGAGGCGGGCACCGGACGCCTGGGCCAGCACGACGAGGTCCCGCTCCGAGCCGGCCGAGCGGTCGAACACGACGAGCTCGTCGAGCCCGCCGTCGGCGCGCACGGCCCAGGAGGAGAAGCCGTCGGCGAACCGTCGGATCTGGGAGTCGAAGAACTCCACCGTCCGGCGTCGCGACACCTCCAGGCGCGTCGTCGCCGACCAGTCCTCCACCGGCACCGTCGGCGACACGATCGCACCGAAGCTCGGGACCCGCTGCTCGTGGACCGGCGGGCGCAGCGCGTAGTCCAGCTCGTCGACCAGCTCGTCCTCGGTGGCGGCGTCCAGGACGAAGCCGACGCCCTCCTCCACCAGCTCCTCGACGAGGCGACGACGACGCCCCTCGGTCAGCTCCGTCCGACGCGACTCCACGGCGGCACGATACGACGGCGCCGCGCTGCTGCCTCGCCGACGGCCTCATCGGGGCCAACCGACCGGGGGCGGTACCGTCCGCGCCCTGGAACGCCTCGACCGACTCCCCCGCCAGGGCGCGCGCAACGTCGCGGTCCGGGTGACGCCCGATGCGCTGCGCCGCGTCCGCGCCGGCCACCCGTGGATCTACGACCGGTCGGTCCTCGACGCCGGTGACCACGCCGCACCCGGCGACCTCGCCGTCGTGTTCGACGACCGCCGACGCTTCGCCGCCATCGGACTCTGGGACCCGGCGTCGCCCATCCGCGTCCGCGTGCTGCACGCGGGCCGGCCGGTCACGGTCGACGCCGCGTTCTGGGAGTCGCGCCTCGTCGAGGCGCTCGAACGACGCCGCCCCCTGGTCGACGACGCCACGACCACCGGGTGGCGCTGGCTGCACGGCGAGGCCGACGGCACCGGCGGCCTCGTGCTCGACCGCTACGACGGCACCCTCGTCGCCAAGGTGTACAGCGCGGCCTGGCTCCCCCACCTCCGGACCGTCCTCCCCCTCGCCCGGGACCTCGTCGGAGCCGACCGCGTCGTCGTCCGCCTCGCCAGGACCATGGCCGGGGACCCCGCGCTCGCCGCGGCCGGCATCGCGGACGGGTCCGTCGTCGCCGGGCCCCCCGTCCTCGAGCCGGTCCCGTTCCTCGAGCACGGCCTGGCCTTCGTCGCGGACGTCGTCGCCGGACAGAAGACCGGGCACTTCCTCGACCAGCGCGACAACCGCGCCCTCGTCGGGGCCCTGGTCGCCGAGCAGGCCGCGGCCGGTCGGGCACCCGAGGTCCTCGACGTGTTCTGCTGCACCGGCGGCTTCAGCGTCCACGCCGCCGCCGGCGGTGCCGGCCTGATCCGCAGCGTCGACCTCGCATCCCCCGCCCTGGCCACCACCCGGGCCAACGTCGCCCGGAACCGCCACCTCCCCGCGGTCGCCGCGGCCGTGCACGAGACGGAGGAGGGAGACGCCTTCGAGGTCCTCGCCGCCCACGCCGCCGCCGGCCGGCGGTGGGACGTGGTGATCGTCGACCCGCCGTCCTTCGCCCCCCGGGCCGACGCCGTCGACCGCGCCCGACGCGCCTACGCCAAGCTCACCCACCTCGCCCTCGACGTCGTCCGACCCGGCGGCCTGCTCGTGCAGTCGTCCTGCTCGAGCCGCGTCCGCCCCGCGGACTTCTACGCCACCGTGACCGGCGCCGCCGCCGACGCCGGTGCCACCCTCGCCGAGGTGGCCCGGACCGGCCACGCCCTGGACCACCCCGGCTCGGCGCCCCGCGTGGTCTTCGACGAGGGCACCTACCTCAAGACCCTGGTCGCCAGGGTCGTCGACCGGTGACCGCTCTGCCCGGTGGCGTCGAGGGCCACGTGGCCCCCGGGTTCGAGCCGGTCGCCCGCGCCCTGGCCGGCAACGTCGACCGGCACGGCGAGGTCGGCGCAGCCGTCCACGTCCTGGTCCGCGGCGAGCCGGTCGTCGACTGCTGGACCGGCTGGGCCGACGCGGACCGGACCCGGCCGTGGCGGGCCGACACGCTCGTGAACGCCTACTCGGTCGGCAAGCCCCTGGCCGCCACGCTCGTGCTCCAGCTCGTCGACGAGGGGCGGATCGGGCTCGACGACCCGGTCGCCGCCCACTGGCCGGGCTTCGAGCGCGGCGGGAAGGAGACGGCGACGATCCGGCACCTCCTCTGCCACCGGGCCGGCGTGCCCGCCATCCGGCGCCGCCTCGACGACGACGACCTGCTCGACACGCGGACCATGGTCGACGCCGTCGCCGGGACCGCCGCCTGGTGGGTGCCGGGCCAGCGGCACGCCTACCACACCAACACCTTCGGCCACCTGACCGCCGGCGTGCTGCTCGCCGTCACCGGACACGGGGCCGGGCACGCGCTCGCGACCCGCATCGCCGGACCGCTCGGTGCGGACGTCCACTGCGGGGTGCCCGAGGCCGACCTCGCCCGGTGCGCCGAGGTCCTCTGGGACGGCCCCGTCCCCGGGCCCGTCCCCGACGACCTGTTCGACGCGCCCGACGACGACGCCGCGATGACGCTCCTCGGGTACGTCAACCCGCCCGGCTACTCCTCGCTCGGCGTGGTCAACACGACCGGGTGGCGGCGCGCCGAGATCCCCTCGACCAACTGCCACGCCTCGGCACGTGGCGTCGCCACCGTCTACGAGGCGCTGCGGATCGGCACCCTCCTCTCCCCCGACCTCCTCGCCGAGGCGACGCGGACGCAGTCCGCCGGGTGGTGCCCGACGCTCGGCCGGGAGGCGAGCTTCGGGCTCGGGTTCCAGCCGTGGACGGCGACCAGACCCCTGGGCCGCACCCCGGGCAGCTTCGGCCACTACGGCACCGGCGGCTCGCTCGGGTACTGCGACCCGACCAGGGGCGTCGCCCTCGGGTACGTGATGAACCACGTCGTGCCCCGCTGGCAGAGCCCGCGCAATGCCGCCCTCGTCGACGCCCTGTACGCCTGCCTGGACGGCCGGGCCTGACGCCCGCCGGGCGGGCTCAACGGCCGGAGGCCGTGCTCAGCGGCCGGAGGC
>CAZCEZ010000001.1:74325-110824 GCA_964497795.1 uncultured Acidimicrobiaceae bacterium
CGGCCGGAGGCCGTGCTCAGCGGCCGGAGGCAGAGACGTGCATCGGGTCGGAGGAGGAGCGCCACGTGCCGCCCCAGCCCCACCCCGCGGCGGTGAAGCCGGCGACGTCCTCTGCGGTCAGCATCCCGGACCGGAGGTCGGTCCGGTCGACGTAGGACGACGCGAGCTCGGGCAGGACCACCTGGCCCTTCACGTAGGGGTTGTGGAACGGGTTGACGTCCACGGCCCGCCCGAGCGCGTGCTCCGACCAGGTCGTCGTGCCGACCGACGGGCGGCACACGAACGCCGAGGTGTTGTTGCCGTCGCCCGTGGGCGGTGCGTCGAGCTCCTCCGGACGGGTGATCCGCATCTCCTCGATCGGGAAGGCCCGGTCGTGGAGCGTGCGGAACCCGGCGACGACCGCGGCCACGGCATCGGCGTGGACGAGCAGCTCGCCCGTGTGGCGGTCGCCGTCGAAGCCCACGAAGGGCAGGCGGACCCACCGCAGGTCCTCGACGGCCACCGGGCAGGCCGGATCCCAGGTCGAGCGGGCCAGGACGTCGTCGGGCACGGACCCCACGACCGCCTCGAACCCGGGGGCCGTGGGCGGGGGCAGGTGGTCGGGCGTGTCCAGGCGCCGGTCGACCAGCTCGGGGGGCGTCGGCAGCACCGTCCCGAAGCCGGTCGCCGGGTCGACGGGCAGCACGCGGGTCCCGAGCCACCCCGGGCGCGGAGCGGCTGCGCCCGCATCGTCCGCCGGCGGGGTGCCGGCCGGCGACCGGTCGGTCGGTGTCGGCGCGGCGGACGCCTCGGCCGGGGCCGTCGAGGGCGGGGCGCCACCGGCGACCGGGGTGGCCGACCCCCCGGCGGGGCCCCCTGCGGGCCCGGGGTCCCCGGGGGCCGAGCAGCCGGCGAGGACGAGGGCGAGCGCGACGACGACCACCGCTCGACGGGCGGGCCGCCCGACCCTCACGGGTGGACGCCGTCGAGGTGCGAGACGTCGTTGAACCCGTGCAGCGACGGGCCACGAGGACCCACCGCGATGCGCGTGACCGACGCAGGGGCCACGAACATCCGCCACGACACCGCGTCGCCCACGTCCATGGCCCACGCCGCCGCGGCCTTGATCGGCGAGACGTGGGTGACGACCACGACGTGGCCGTCCGACGCCTCCCGCGCCAGGTCCTCGCAGGCGGCGCGCACCCGGCGCCCCAGGTCGGCGAGGCTCTCGCCCCCGGGCGGCGTCCAGGTCACGTCGGACCGCCACGCCGCCCACGTCTCGGCCGGCACCTCGGCGAGGGGCACGCCGTCGAGGTCGCCGTAGTCGAGCTCGATCCAGCGGTCGTCGACCTCGACGGGCACCCCGAGCGCGGCGGCCGTGGCGCGGGTGCGACGCAGCGGCGAGCAGACGACCCGGTCCACCGGGCCCAGCGCACGGGCCAGGGCGGCGGCCTGGGCGACGCCGAGGTCGTCGAGCTCGGGGTCGTGGCGCCCGAGGAGGAGACCGGAGGCGTTGGCCTCGGTGCGGCCGTGGCGGACGACGCTCAGCACGACCCACCGACCAGCGGTGCCCCGCCCCGGCGAGGGAGGCGGCCCGTGCGACGGAACTCGGCGCGGGCGCGGGCGTCGTCGAGCCCGACGCGGCGGATCCACCACGCGGCGAGCGCGATGCCGGCGAGCTCCAGGACGACGCTCAGCCCCCCGCGGGCCAGCTCCGGCGGCTCCGCCTCGGACAGGTCGAGACCGGTCAGCGGCCACCAGAACGCGTCCGTGTCGGCCCAGACGCCGGAGAACACGAGGTGGGCGAACAGGCCGATGGGGAGCCCGAGCAGGCTGCGCCTGAGGAGCCGTCGGCCCCGCGTCGCCAGCATCACCACGGCCAGGACCAGCGAGGCCACGACGAGGCTGTGGAGCGGGCCGGGCCGACCGAGGACGACCTCGGCGACGGGGAGGGCGGAGCCGACGAGCACCAGCCGGTAGTCGAGGGCGGGCGAGTCGAACACCGCCCACACGGCGGCTGCCGCCGTGGCCAGGTACCAGACGAGCACGTCAGCCCCGGACCAGGAACCGACCGCAGTCCTCGCAGCGCACCGGCTCGTCCGGGTCCAGGTGGAGGATCCGGTCGTGCTCCACGGCCGACAGCTTCATGTGGCAGGCGCCGCACACGCCGCCCGGCTCGAGGCGGGCGACGGCGACGCCGCCGAGCCGGGAGCGGACCGCCTCGTACTCGGCGACGGCGTCGGGGACGATCCCCGCGACGACCTCGGCTCGGGTCGTCCGGACCCCGTCGGCCTCGGCGTCGATCTCCGCTTCCGCCTCGGCGATCGCCTTGGTGAGCGCCACGGCCTGCTCGTCGAGCCCGGCGCGCTCCTGCTCGAGGGCACCGAGGCGCTCGTCGATCGGCTCGACCTGCTCCATGAGGTCCAGCTCGTCGTCCTCGAGCGTCGAGATGCGGGCCCGGAACGCAGCGATCTCGTCCTGGAGCGCCTGGGCCTGCTTGACGTCCGATCCGCTCGCGTAGAGCTGCGACTCGGCCTTGGCCACCTTGTCCTCGATGAGGGCGACCTCGTCCTCGATCCGCTTCTGGGCACGCACCAGCTCGTGCTTCTCGGCCTCGGCCGCCTCGACGCGGGCCCGCAGGTCGACCAGCCCCTGCTCGACCTCGGCCAGCCGGGTGCGCTCGGGGAGCCGGGCCGAGCGGTGCTCGAGCTGGGTCAGGACGGTGTCGAGGGCCTGCACCTCGAGCAGCTGGGTCCAGGCGTTCATGGCTCGACGAAGTCTCCCGTGGTCGGGGGTGCGGTCGTCGCGGTCGGCGACGTGGTGGTCGGGTTGCTATCAGATCCGCCGCTCCCGTTCCCGTTGCCGTTCCCGTTGCCGTTCCCGTTGCCGTTCCCGTTCCCGTTGCCGTCCTCGGAGGTCGAGGGCGCCGAGGTCGCCGGGCTCCGTGGCGCACGGGGGATGTAGCCGCGCACGTCGATGTCGCGGTCGACGCGCAGCAGGCCGGTGCTCCTGCGGCGGGGCGGGTCGGCGAAGGGCTCCGGCTCGATGCCGTCGAGGTACTCGCCGAGGAAGGCGCCGACGATGGCCGCCGGGTAGGAGCCGCCGGTCACGCTGCGACCGCCGACGCTGCGCATCGACACGTTCCCCTCCATCGCCCCCATCCAGACCGCCACCGCGAGCTGGCGGGAGAACCCGGCGAACCAGGCGTTGGAGAAGTCCTGGGCCGTGCCCGTCTTCCCACCGACGTCGTGGCCGCGGACCCGGGCCCGGGTCCCGGTGCCGCCGGTGACGTTGTCCTTCAGGATGTCCGCCGCCAGCTGGGCCGTCTCGACCGAGAAGGCCCGGTAGCCCTCGACGCGGTGCTGGAACACCACGTCGCCGCCCGGACCGAGCACGCGGTCGACGAAGTAGGGCGGGTTGTGGAACCCGTCGTTCGCGATCGTGGCGTAGGCCGCGGCCATGTCCAGCGGGGTGACCTCCTGGGTCCCGAGCGGCGTCGAGAAGATCGTCGGGTCGAGCTCCACGATCTCGTTGTCCGCGTTGCGCGTCTTGATGCCGAGCTCGCCGGCCAGGGCCGTGACCCGGTCGATGCCGGCGATCTGGCCGAGCCGGACGTAGCCGCAGTTCGACGACGACGTCGTCATCGACCGGATGGTGCCGACCGAGCCCCGCGAGTTCCCGAAGTTCTGGACCTCGTAGTCCTCCTCCACGCCGGGGATGTCGAACACGCACGGCCCGATCCCCGAGACGCGGTCGTCGGGCGAGTAGCCCTGCTCGAGCAGCTCGAGCAGGACGAAGGTCTTGAACGCCGAGCCGGGCTGGCGGTACCCCTGCGTGGCCAGGTTGAACTTGTACTCGTCGCCGAACCCGGGCCCGCCGACCAGGGCGCGCACGGCACCCGTGTCGGGCTCGACGGCTGCCAGCGCCACCGTGCCGAGCGCCTCCTCGCCCGCCTGGTTCCGGCCGGCGACGAAGAGCGCCGGGTCGTCCTCCAGGGCGAAGCGGGAGAGCTCGTCGTTCCGGGCGACGAGGGCGAGGAACTGGGCCTGCAGGTCCAGCGTGGTGTGGATCTGCAGGCCGCCCCGGAACACGGCGTCGAAGCGCTCCGTGGCGGTCTCGCCGAGCCGGGGGTCGTCGAGCAGCGCCTGCTTGACCTCCTCGACGAAGTAGTCGTCGGGCGGCGGCGTGAACTGCGTCGGCTCCTCCGGGATCGGCGCCGACCGGTGCCGGGCCGCCTCCTCCTCGGAGATGGCGCCCTCCTCCACCATCCGGCGCAGCGCGATCCGACGCCGCTCGGCGGCCACCTCCGGGTAGGCGAAGGGGTTGTAGTCGATCGGGTCCCGGATGAGGCCGGCGAGCAGGGCGGACTCCCCCACGTCCAGGTCGCCCACCTCCTTGCCGAAGTAGGTCTCCGCCGCGGCCTGGACCCCGTAGGAGTGGTTCCCCAGGTAGATGGTGTTGAGGTACCGCTCGAGGATCTGGGGCTTGGACAGCTGCTGCTCGAGGCGGACCGCGAGGAACGCCTCCCGGGTCTTGCGGTCGAAGTCCTGCTCGGAGGACAGGACGCTCTGCTTGACCAGCTGCTGGGTGATCGTCGAGCCGCCCTGGGCGATGGCACCCGTCTCCACGTTGGACAGCAGCGCCCGCACGGTGGCCCGGACGTTGACCCCCCGGTGGTTCCAGAAGTCGGCGTCCTCGACGGCCAGCACGGCGTCGACGAGGTGGTCGGGGACGTCGTCGATCGCGACCGGGGCCCGGTTCTCCTCCTCCTGGAACGTCGCGATCAGCGTCCCGTCCGCCGCGTACACGTAGGACCGCTCGGACAGGCCGCGCAGCTCGACGTCGGGGGCCTCGCCCCGGGTCGCCCCGGCCAGGTCGCCCAGCGCGGGGCCCATCGCGAGCCCGGCCGCGGTGGCGCCACCGGCGACGAGCGCCAGGACGAGCACGAGGCGGGCGACGGTGTCCAGGTGGCGCAGCACGACGGGCCGAGGCTACCGACCACCGGAGCACGGGCCGGCGCGGCGCCGCCGATAGGTTCGGCCCCGCCGGGGGCCGTGGCCGCCGTGCGCCACGACACGAGAGCACCGCCCAGGAGGCACCCACCATGGCCCACCCCCGACGCTTCCGCTTCGGCGTCCAGGTCTCGACCGCCACGTCCGGGCAGGAGTGGGCCGATCTGGCCCGCAGGGCCGAGGAGCTCGGCTACGACACGCTCTTCATGCCGGACCACTTCGGGGACCAGCTCGCCCCGGTCCCTGCGCTCATGGCCGCCGCCGACGCGACGACCGAGCTGAACGTCGGCGCCCTCGTGTTCGCCAACGACTACAAGCACCCCGTCGTCCTGGCCAAGGAGATCGCCACGATGGACGTCCTGTCCGGTGGCCGGGTCGAGCTGGGGATCGGCGCCGGCTGGATGAACACCGACTACGAGCAGTCGGGCATCCCCCACGACCGGCCCGGGATCCGCATCGACCGACTCGCCGAGTCCCTGGAGGTGCTCGAGGGCTGCTTCGGCCCCGACCCCGTCGACTTCGCCGGCGACCACTACACCGTCTCGGGCTACGACGCCCGCCCCAAGCCGACCCGGCGCCCGCCGGTGCTCATCGGCGGCGGAGGGAAGCGCATCCTCACCCTGGCCGCGAGGAAGGCCGACATCGTCGGCATCAACCCCAAGATCGCCTCGGGGGCCATCGACGGCGACGTCGCCCAGAACGGTGCCGCGGACCGGACCGACGAGAAGATCCGCTGGGTCAAGGACGCCGCCGGCGACCGCTACGCCGACCTCGAGCTGAACATGCTCGTCTTCGCGGTCGTGGTGACCGACGACGCCCGGGGCACCGCGGAGATGATGGCGCCCATGTTCGGCCTCGACCCCGACGAGGTCGCCGACTACCCCCTCGCGTGGATCGGCACCGAGGACGAGATCGTGGCGTCCCTCCAGGCCCGCCGCGAGCGCTGGGACGTGTCGTACCTCGTGGTCCAGGCCGATGCGATGGAGGCGGCTGCGCCGATCGTGGCCCGCCTCGCCGGGACGTGACCGGCACGCCCGTCGCGCTGTGCGGGGCGGGCTGGATGGCCGCGGTCCACGGCCTGGCCGTGCGGGCGCTGCCCGACGCCGAGGTCGTGGCCGTGGCGTCGCGGACCGAGGCGAGCGCGGCCGCGCTCGTCGCCGAGACCGGCGGCCGCGTCGTGGCCTACGAGGACCTGCCGGCAGGCGCGGACGTGGTCGTGGTGGCCACGCCGCCGGCCCGCCACGCCGTCGACGCCCTCCGCGCCATGGCGGCGGGTGCCGCCGTCGTGGTCGAGAAGCCCCTGTGCACCACGCTGGCCGACGCCGACCGGCTCGTCCGCGTCGTGGAGGCCGGCGGCGTCCTCACCTACGCCGAGAACCTGCTCTTCTCCGACGCGACGTCGACCGCCATGTCGGAGGTCGCGACCCTCGGCCCCCTGCGCCACCTCGCCGCCCGGGCCCTCCAGCCCCGACCGACCTGGGGGGACTTCACCACCCGCGGCTGGGGCGGCGGCGTGCTGTTCGACCTCGGCGCCCACCCGCTCGCCCTCGTCCTGCGCGCCGCCGGACGGGCCCGTCCGGTCGGGGTCCGGGCCGCCTTCGACGCCTCCCCCGACGTCGAGGTCGAGGACCGCGCGTCGGTGTCGCTGCGGTTCGACTCCGGGCTCGTCGCCTCCATCGAGGTCTCCTGGCGGGAGCGGAGCCCGATCTGGGACCTCCAGGCCGCCTCCGACGACGGCGTCGTCTGGTTCGAGCTGCTCCCCGACGTGTCGCTCGAGCGCTCCGGCGAACCGGTGCCGCTCCCGCCGCCACCCCCGACCGACGACCCCGACGCCGGCGCGCTCCCACCGCAGCTCGAGCAGTTCGGCTACGTCGAGCAGCTCCGCGACGCCGTCGCGGGGCGCCGGGCCGGGCGGGCGTCGGGGATCTCCGACGTCCACCTCGGCCGGGACGTGCTCGAGATCACCTGCGCAGCGGCCGTGTCGGCCCGCACCGGTGAGGAGGTCCCGCTGCCCTTCGCCGGGCCGCGGGACCGGACCCCGGTCGAGCTCTGGCGACCCGACGGCGGGGTCTGACGGACAGCGGCTGACCGCACGCGATCGCCCT
The DNA here is from genome assembly GCA_964497795.1 of uncultured Acidimicrobiaceae bacterium. GTDB lineage: Bacteria > Actinomycetota > Acidimicrobiia > Acidimicrobiales > Salinilacustritrichaceae > Salinilacustrithrix. Next base: position 81,422 of record CAZCEZ010000001.1, read on the forward strand.
TGTCGCACCCCATCGGCCCGTGACCACACCCCATCAGAGGGCGTCCGGGGCGGCCGTGACCAGGACGGTGACCAGACGGCGTGCGATCGCGCACGACGCATCAGGACATGATGACCGGCCCGAACGGGCCATTCACGTTTTGGCCCTCCCGTAGCAGGACGTGCACGTCCGACCACGCCTAGCGTCTCGGACATGGAGACGGCGGGACGGATCCAGGAGCGCATCAGCGTCGTCCTGGCAGCGCGGGGTGCGATCGTGCTCACGGGCGCGGTCGTCTCCGCGACCGGCACGTCCCTCACCGAGGCGTCGACGACCTGGGCGCTCCCCGCCCTCGCCGTCGCCGCCTCCGTGGTCGCCTCGCTCCTGGGCCGGAGCCTCCCGGTCCCGTGGTGGGTGCTCGACCTGGCCGCGATCATGACGACGCGACTGCTCGCCGGCGTCGATGGACCGTCCGAACCCATCATCGGCCTCATCGCGGTCCCGGTCATGGCCGGCGCCGCGGGGCGGAGCACGGGCGTCGTCGTGGTCGTCGTGGCCTCGGCCCTCTCCTTCGGCCTGCACCCGTCGGCACCCGACGGCGCCGGCCTCGGGGTGACCGTCGCCGTGCTCGCGCTGCTCGCCACCGTGGGCGCGGCGCTCGCCGAGCTCAACGACCGCCAGCTCGCCGCAGGGCGCGCCGCCGCGGAGCGGACGCGCCGCCTGGAGGCGGTGCTGTCGGCCGTGGTCCGCCACGACCCCCGTGGCGTCGTCGTCCGAGACGGCGACGGGCGGGCCGTGGAGCTCAACGAGGCCGCGGCGACCCTCCTCGGGCTCGACGGGTGCGCCTACGACGCCTTCGCCGGGCCCGAGGCGACGCTGCCGCCGACCGTCGTCGACGAGGACGGGCGACCCCTCCGGGAGCCGCTCGCCGGAGCGATCGCCCGCCGCACCGGGGACGTGGTGTCCGAGCAGGTGATCGGCGTCGTCCACGACGCCGGCATCCGCTGGTTGGCGATCAGCGCCGTCCCGGTCGACACCGCGGCGGGCCGGTGGGTGGTCAGCCACTTCCGGGACGCCACCGAGGAGACGACCCGCGTGGTCGACCTCGAGGCCCAGGTGGTCCACGACCCGCTCACCGGCGCCGGCAACCGCCGGCTGCTCGAGCGGACCCTCGACGCCATCGGCGACGAGGAGCGCGTCGCCGCCGTCGTGCTCGACATCGACGAGTTCAAGGCCGTCAACGACCGCCACGGGCACGACATCGGCGACGAGATCCTCCGCCACGTCGCCGACCGGCTCCGGGCCGCCAGTCGCCCCGGCGACGTCGTGATCCGCCTCGGCGGCGACGAGTTCCTCCTCCTGCTCCGGGGCGTCGACGGGACCGACCTGGACCGGACCGTCTCCCGCCTCCGCCGGTCGCTGCAGGACCCGTACCACACCTGCGCCGGGGTGCTCCGGGTGTCGGCCAGCGTCGGCATCGCCGCCGGTCGGGCCGGTCTCGACGGCGCCCTGGTCCGCGACGCCGACGAGGCCATGTACGACCAGAAGCGCCGCCGGGCCGCAGCCGGCTCCGACGGCGCCCTCAGCTGACCCTCCGACGGCCCCGGGCCGGCCGTCCCGCCGCGTCCGAACGGATCCGGCGACGGCGGGTCGCGGGTCCTACCGTGGCGGCGTGACCGCCGACGTCGCCCTGGAGGACGCCCCGGCCGCGACCGGCGGCGTGCTGCGACGAGGCGCCCGCCTGCTCGCCGAGATCCTGCGGACGAACCCCGGACCGTCGACGGGCGCGATCGCCGGCGCCCTCGTCTTCGCCGCCGCGTCGGTCGGGGGCACCGTCGTCCTGGGTCGGGTCACCGACGCCCTCATCGTCCCCGAGGACGGCGCGACCCCCACGACGCGGGCCGCCGTCGCCGCCGGTGCCGTCATCGTCGGCATGTCCCTGCTGCGGGCCGTGGGCGTCGTCGGACGGCGGTACTTCGGGATCATGGCGACCCGCCGCATGCAGATGCGCTGGTTCGAGCGCCTGACCGACCACTACCTCGCCCAGCCGCTGGCCTTCTTCTTCGGCCGTCCCACCGGGGAGCTGCTCGCCCACGCCGACAACGACGCCGAGCGGTCCGCGTTCGCCATGCAGCCGCTCCCCCTCTCCCTCGGCGCCATGGCCCTGCTCGTGTTCGCCTCGGTGAACCTCGCCGTCCTGGACCCGCTGCTGCTCGCCATCGGCCTCGCGCTCTTCCCGCTGCTCATGGTCCTGAACCGCGTGTACTCCGTCCGGGTCATCGGTCCCTCCGGACGGGCCCAGGCCGAGGTCGGCGCCGTGTCCTCGGTGGCGCACGAGTCCTTCGAGGGCGCGCTCATCGTCAAGCTCCTCGGCCTCGAGCCCACGGAGTCGGCCCGGATGCGAGCCGCCGCCGGACGCCTCCGGGAGGAGCGCCTCGTCATCGGTCGCCTGCGGGCCGCGTTCGAGCCGGCGCTCGAGGCCCTGCCCAACCTCGGCACGGTGGCGCTGCTCGCCGTCGGCGCCTGGCGGGTCGCCGAGGGCACGATCACGACCGGCGACCTCGTCCAGGCGATGGCGCTCTTCTCGATCCTCGCCTTCCCGATGCGCGTCGTCGGGTTCCTGCTCGAGGAGCTCCCCCGCTCCGTGGTCAGCCGCGAGCGCATCGTCGACGTGCTCGAGCGGGACCACGTCCCCACCGACGCCGCCCTCGACCCGCACCCCGACCGCGCCCGCCTCCCGTCCGGCCCGCTCCCGCTGTCGGTCCGCCACCTCTCCTTCGCGTACGACCCGGGGACGACGGTGCTCGACGACGTCTCCTTCGACGTGGCCCCCGGGCGCGTCGTGGCGATCGTGGGCGGCACGGGCTCCGGCAAGTCGACCCTGTGCAACCTGCTCGCCGGCCTCGCCCGCCCCGCGTCCGGGGAGATCCGCCTCGGCGACGTGCCGCTGCGCCTCGCGGACCCGGTCGACCTGCGCGACGCCGTCGCCCTCGTGTTCCAGGAGACCTTCCTGTTCGCCGACACCGTCGCCGAGAACCTGACGCTGGGACAGCGGGTCGACCCGGCCACGGTCGACTGGGCCGTCGACGTCGCCCAGGCCGGCTACGTCGACGACCTCCCCGCCGGCCGGAGGACCGTCGTGGGCGAGCGGGGCGTGACCCTCTCGGGTGGGCAGCGACAGCGCCTCGCGCTCGCCCGCGCCCTGCTGCGCAGGCCGCGCCTCCTGCTCCTCGACGACGCCACCTCGGCCATCGACCCCGTGGTGGAGCGCCGCATCCTCGACGGCCTCCGGGCCGAGCTCGACACCACCACGCTGGTCGTGGCCCACCGGGTCGCGACGATCCGGCTCGCCGACGAGGTGCTGTTCCTCGAGGCGGGCCGCGTCGCGGGCAGCGGCACCCACGACGAGCTCCTCGCGTCGGACGAGCGCTACGCCGCACTGGTCCGGGCCTACGAGCTGGCCGGGGAGTCCGTCGACGTGCAGGCCGGGGAGCGCTCGTGACCGCACCTGCGCCCCTCGACGATCCGGCCCCCGTCGATCACGGCCGGGGCGACCGGGAGCTCGACGGTGCCGTCGCCGTCCTCCGACGGGGCCTGGCCGCCACGCCGGAGCTGCGGACCGGCCTCGCGTTCACCGTCCTCATGGCCATGTCCTCCGGCGGCGGCCGCATCGCCGTGCCGGTGCTCATCCAGCAGATCCTCGACCGGGGGGTGCTCGGCGACGACGGCTACCGGCCCGGGTTCGTCGCCGCGGCCTCGGCGGTGGCCGTGGTCGGCATCGTCGCCCTGTTCGCGCTCAACCGGGCCACCTACCTGCGCCTCATCCGGGCGGCCGAGGCCAGCCTGTACGGGCTGCGCGTCCGCACCTTCGAGCACATCCACCGCCTCGCCATCGCCGACCACACCGAGGCGCGGCGCGGCGAGCTCGTCGCCCGCGTCACCGCGGACGTCGAGACGCTCGCCCAGTTCACCCAGTGGGGTGCGATCTCCTGGATCGTGAACTCCTCGATCATCGTCGGGACGCTCGCCGTGATGGCCGTGTACTCCTGGCAGCTGACGATCCTGGTCGTGGCGATCTTCCTCCCGCTCGTCCCGGTCATGCGCCTGCTCCAGCGACGCCAGCTGCGCGCCTACGACGAGGTGCGGACCACCGTCGGGTCCTCCATCGCCGAGGTCTCCGAGGCCGTCACCGGCGCCGCCGTGGTTCGGGCCTACGGCCTCGAGGACCGGACCCGCTCGCGGCTCCGGGGTGCCATCCGGTCCCAGTACCGGGCCCACCTGCGGGCCGGGCTGTTCTTCGCCCTGCTGTTCCCCCTCGGCGACGTCTTCGCCTCGATCGCCGTCGCCGCCGTCGCCGGGGTCGGCGCCATCCACGGCGCCGCGCTCGGCGTCTCGGCCGGCGAGCTGGTCGCCCTGCTCTTCCTGGTCAACCTGCTGCTGTCCCCGGTGTCGGAGCTCTCCGAGGTGTTCGACCAGACCCAGACCGCGATCGCCGGCTGGCGCAAGATCCTCGGCGTGCTCGACGCGCCGGTCGAGGTCGAGGACCCCGACCCGGGCCGCTCCCTGCCCGCCGGGGCGCTGGGCATCGAGGTGCGGGGCGTGTCCTTCGCCTACCGCGACGGCCCGACGGTGCTGCGCGACGTCGACGTCACCGTCCCCGCGGGCACCAACGTCGCCGTCGTCGGGGCGACCGGCTCGGGCAAGACGACGCTGGCCAAGCTGCTGTGCCGCCTCGCCGACCCGACCGACGGCAGCGTGCGCATCGGCGGCGTCGACCTCCGCGAGGTCGGCGGCCCGGCCCGGCGTCGAGCGATCCGGATGGTCCCCCAGGACGGCTTCCTGTTCGACGACACCCTGGCCGCCAACGTCCTCCTCGGCGCAGCCGGCGACGCGGCCAGCCGCGACCCCGACGGCAGCCGGCGCATCACCGACGACGACGAGGCCCGCGTGCTCGCCGCCTTCGACGCCCTCGGCCTCGGCGCCTGGGTGCGCGGCCTGCCCGAGGGTGCGCGGACCGCCGTCGGCGAGCGGGGCGGGAACCTCTCGGTCGGCGAGCGCCAGCTGGTCGCCCTGGCCCGGGCCCAGCTCGCCGAGCCCGGCGTCCTCGTCCTGGACGAGGCGACCAGCGCCATCGACCCCGAGACCGAGCAGGCGCTGGCGACCGCGCTCGGCCGCCTCTCGGCGGGCCGGACCGTCGTGTCGATCGCCCACCGCCTCTCGACCGCCGAGGCCGCCGACCTGGTCCTCGTCTTCGACGCCGGCCGCCTCGTCGAGTCCGGCCACCACGACGACCTCGTCGCCCGGGGCGGCACCTACGCCGGCCTGCACCGCTCCTGGATCGGCGCCACCCGCGAGGGTGCCGGCGCCGGTGGCGGACCCGAGGGCGTCACCACCACCTGAGCCCGGACCGGACCGACGCCCGGGCGGTCACGCCGACGCCGCGTCGGGCCCGCCCCGTGCGACGGCGAGGACGAAGGCCTGAGGGGTGACCTCGTGCTCCCGGGTCGCCGGCCTCACCGTCGACGTGCGGATCGTGAACCCCGATCCCTCGAGGGCCGCGCAGACCAGGGCGGGATCGTGCCGATGGCTGGTCAGCGGGTGGCCCGATCCGAAGGCGTCGTCCCGCCGGACCGGTCGCGCCGGTCCGGCCTGGAACGCGAGGAGGAGCGGCCCGCCCGGCGAGACGACCCGGTGGATCTCGCGGAACGCGCCCCCGAGGTGCGCGGGCGGCGTGTAGATGATCGAGTACCAGCAGACGGCGCCGTCGAGCGAGCCGTCGACGAGGGGCAGCGAGGCGATCGGTGCGACGGCGAACGGGATCCCGGGGTGGGCGTCGCGACCGAGCCGGACGAGCTCCGGCGAGACGTCGATGCCGATGCTCCCGACCCCCTGGCGGGCGAGGAAGGCGGCGACGCGCCCGGGCCCGCAACCCAGGTCGGCGACCGGCCGGGGCGCCCCGGGGGCCGACGCGAGCTCGACGAAGGCGGCGAGGGCGGACCGATCGACGGCGTCCTCGGTCCCGTCGCTCAGCTCCGTGCCGACGAAGGCCACGTAGTCGGCAGCCGTCGCGTCGAACACGAGTCGGGCATCGGCCCCGGAGCCGCCGTCGATCACGGGTGCACGGTACGGGCCGTCCGCCCGGCCCGCCCGGCCCGGCCGCCCGGCACCGTCGCCGACCGGCCCTAGTGTCGGCCCATGCCCGAGCTCATCACCCGGACCGCGGCCTGGCAGGCCCTCGTCGAGCACCAGCGGTCCCTGGCCGGGACCCACCTGCGCCGGCTGTTCGCCGACGACCCGGACCGGGGCACCCGCCTGGTCACGCAGGTCGGCGACCTGCACCTGGACTGGTCCAAGCACCGGGTCACCGACCGGACCGTCGAGCTGCTCGTCGCCCTCGCCGAGGAGCGGGAGCTGCCGGAGCGCTTCTCCGCGCTGCTCGCCGGCGAGCACGTGAACACGACCGAGGGCCGACCCGCCCTGCACACCGCCCTGCGACGCCGGCGCGGCGACCGCCTCGTCGTCGACGGCGTGGACGTGGTGGCCGAGGTCCACGACGTCCTCGACCGCATGGCCGACCTGGCCCGGCGCGTCCGCAGCGGCGAGTGGGTGGGCACGACGGGCCGTCCGGTGCGCCACGTGGTCAACATCGGCATCGGCGGCTCCGACCTCGGCCCCGCGATGGCGGCCACGGCGCTGCGGGCCTGGGTGCGCGACGACCTCGACCTGCGCTTCGTCTCCAACGTCGACGGCGACGACCTGGCCACCGCGCTCCGGGCCGTCGACCCGGAGACGACCCTGTTCGTGGTCGCCTCGAAGTCGTTCACGACGCTCGAGACGCTCACCAACGCCCGCCTCGCCCGGGACTGGTTGACCGGGCGGCTCCCCGGGGCCGCCGTCGACCGGCACTTCGTCGCCCTGTCCACCAACCACGACGCCGTCGCCGAGTTCGGGATCGACCCGGCCAACGTGTTCGGGTTCTGGGACTGGGTCGGCGGCCGCTACTCCCTCGACTCGGCCATCGGGCTGTCCCTGATGATCGGCATCGGGCCCGAGGCCTTCGACGACATGCTCGCCGGGTTCCGGACCGTGGACGACCACGTCCGCGACGCCCCGCTCGACGCCAACGGACCCGTCCTGCTCGCGCTCCTGAACCTCTGGTACCGCAACCTCTTCGGCGCCCAGACCCAGGCGGTCCTCCCCTACAGCGACGTGCTCGCCCGGTTCCCCGCCTACCTCCAGCAGCTCGAGATGGAGTCGAACGGCAAGCGGGTCACGCTCGAGGGGACCCCCGTCGACCACGACACCGGCTCCATCGTCTGGGGCGAACCGGGCACCAACGGCCAGCACGCCTTCTACCAGCTGCTCCACCAGGGCACGACGCTGGTCCCCTGCGACCTGATCGGCTTCGCCAACCCGACCTTCGACGACCCCGACCGGGACCCGACGGCCACGAGCGACCACCACGACCTGCTGGTCGCGAACCTGCTCGCCCAGGCCGAGGCCCTCGCCTTCGGCCGCACGGCCGAGGAGGTGGCGGCCGCCGGCGTGGCCGAGGACCTCGTGGCGCACCGGACCTTCCCCGGGAACGTGCCGAGCACCACCATCCTCGCCCCGCGCCTCACCCCCTCGGTGCTCGGCCAGCTCATCGCCCTCTACGAGCACAAGGTCGCGGCGCAGGGGTTCCTGTGGGGCATCAACTCCTTCGACCAGTGGGGCGTGGAGCTCGGCAAGGAGCTGGCCACCACGATCGCCGGGGAGCTCGCGTCGGGCAGCGACGGCGAGCACGACTCCTCGACCACGGAGCTCCTCCGCCGCTACCGGGCCCTGCGGGCGCGTCCACCCCGGCGCTGAGCCGGCGCGGTCGGCTCCCGCACCGGGCGCGCCACGGGCCGCCCGGAGGCGGCCCGTCGATCCGTCGGCGGCCGGGGCCGCCGAGGTGGGTGCCGGGGGTCAGCCCTCGGTGGCGTCCCCGTCGACCTCGTCGCCCGCGCCGTCCTCGGCGACGTCCGCCGCTGCGGCGTCGGCACCGACGACCCGGCCGAGGAAGTCCCTGAGCACCAGGTTGAAGTCGGTCGGGTTCTCGACGTTGGGCAGGTGCGAGGAGTCCTTGATCGTCACGAGCTCGCCGTCCTCGACGAGGCGGGAGATCAGCGTGGACTCGGCCAGCGGGGTGACCCGGTCCAGCTCGCCGGCCACGACGAGGGTCCGCTTGGGCATGCCGCGCAGGGCGCTCATGGCGTCGGGGCGGTTCTTCATCGCCTCCAGTGCCGCGATCCACCCCTCGGGCAGGTTGTGCTGCATGAGGGCCAGCACGTACTCGACCAGCTCGGGGCGGTCGAGCGAGGACTGCGACAGCAGCGACTCCACCATGCCCTTGGCCAGCGTGGCGAGGTCCTCGCCGCCGCGCAGGGCCTCCTGCTGCTTGGTCCGCTTCTCCCAGGTGTCGACGTCGTCGGACTTGGGCCGGGTCGCCACGAGCACGAGCGGGCCGAGCTTGTCGAGGTGCTGGCGGATCATGGCGAAGGCCAGGTAGCCGCCCATCGAGGCGGCCACGACGACGGGCTGGTCCAGGCCGAGCTCGTCGAAGACGCCGGCGACCAGGTCGGCCCAGCCCTCCATGGAGGCCTTGGACGGGTCGGCCGGGGCCGGACTCGATCCGAAGCCGGGCAGGTCGATGCCGATCACTCGGTGGTCGGCCTCGAGGTCCGCGTACTGGTACTCCCACATCGCTGCGTTGAACGGGAAGGCGTGGAGGAAGACCACCGGGTCGCCGTTGCCTCGGTCGACCACGTGGAGCTCTTGGCCGGCGACGGTCACGGTGGTCATGGGGATCCCTCCGGGGGTTCGCGGGCGCTGGAGCGAGTCTCTCGTTTCTACCCAGCGACTCGCAAGATGACACCGGCCCGCTCGGAGGGACGTCCGTCACGTCCCGGGCCGATGCCTAGATTCGACCTCCGATGGGCGACCACCTCCGCGACACCGCCCTCCCCGGGCCGTTCCGGCGGCTGCGGAGCGCGACCTGGGTCTCGAACCTCGGGGACGGGGTCCGCAACGCCGCCCTCCCCCTGCTCGCGGCCTCGATCGACGGGTCGGCGGCCGACGTCGCGGTCGTGGCTGCGGCCGGCACGACCCCCTTCGCCGTCCTCGGCCTGCTGGCCGGGACCGTGGCCGATCGGGTGCGCCGGGTCCCCCTGGTCGCCCTGGCCCACGCCTTCCGGGCCGTGGTCGCCGTGGCCGTCGCCGCCGCCGTCGTGGCCGACGTCGTGTCCGTCCCGCTGCTGGCCGGGCTCGCGCTGCTCCTGGGCTGCGGCGAGGCGCTCGCCGACTCCGCCGCACCGGCCCTGGTCCCCACCCTGGTCGGCGACGACCAGCTGGTGCGGGCCAACAGCGACCTGGAGACGGCCGAGCTGGTCGCCAACGACCTGCTCGGCCCACCGGTGGGCGGCACGCTGCTCGCCCTCGCCCCCTGGGTGCCCTTCGCCCTCGACGCGGCGTCGTTCCTCGGGGCCGCCGGCCTCGTGCGCAGCATCGACCACGCCGAGGGACCGGTCCCCGAGCGCCCGAGGACCTCGTGGCTCGCGGACGCCCGCGAGGGCGCCCGGGCCTCCTGGCAGGACCCCGTCCTGCGGGCCACCGGTGCGCTCGCCGTGCTCACCCAGCTCGGGATCGTCGCCGCCATCGCGCCGATCGTCGTCTACCTCACCGACGACCTCGGGCTCAGCGAGCTCGGCTTCGGGCTCTTCCTCGGCGTCGGCTCCCTCGGCGGCGTCCTCGGGGCACGCGCCGGCGGAGCGGTCGTGGCCCGGCTGGGCGCGACGCGCGCGCTGTTCGCGGCGATGGCGACGATGGCGATCTCCCTGGCGGCCATCGCCGTGCCCAACCTGGTCGTGGTCGCCCTCGGCTACGCCATCGCCTTCGGCAGCCTGGTCGTGGCCCGGATCCTGGTCGTCACCGTGCGCCAGCAGACGGTGCCCGACCGGCTCCTCGGTCGGGCCCAGGGGCTGATCCGCTCGCTGCTGTGGGCCTCGGCCACCGTGGGCGCCCTCGTCGGCGGCGTGCTGTCCGAGCAGGTCGACGTCCGGGCCCCGTTCCTGCTCGCCTCCGGCCTCGTGGTGCTCAGCGCGGTCGTGCTCGGGAGGCCGCTGTCCCGGGCGCTCGGTGGGCTGCCCGCGGCTGCGCCCGCCGGGGCCCGCCCGGGCGGCGCGCACCTGCGCGGACCCGACGATCCGCCCCTGGAGCTCGGCGGTCCGCTCAGCGTGCCGACGCCAGGTGCGTCGGGATCCACGTCCGGAGCCGCGAGCGGAGCTCGTCACCGGCCTCCGACAGCAGGTGACCGGTCCCCGGGAGGATGACCAGCTCGCCCTCGCCGCCGGCGAGGGCGTGGACCACCTCGCTGGCCATCGGGGGCAGGATCTCGTCCCGGTCGCCGTGCAGCAGGAGCAGCGGCGTGCCGTGCAGGCCCTCCGCCGCCTCGCACCCCGCCGACTGGGTGGCGAGCAGGACGACGCCGGTGCAGTGGTCGCCGAGCGCGAGGGCGAGCTGCACGGCGACCGCACCACCGAAGGAGTGGCCGACCACCACGAAGCGCCGGGCACCACGCCGGGCGGCGACGTCGGCCACGGCGAGGGCGTCGTGCACGCAGCGGCGGAGGTCGTTGGGGCGGCGGTAGGACACCCGCCAGGTCCCGATGCCGGCCTCGGCGAGCTCGACGCCGAGGTCGTGGTACAGCCCACCGGCGGGGCCGAGCAGCCCGCCCATCGCGCCGCCGAGCAGGACGACGGCGGACGCAGCCTCCTCCGGTCCGTGCCACAGGACGGAGAGGAGGCCCTCCAGCGTGTACGCCTCGACGTGGCGGAGCCCCGGCGCGACCTCGACCCGCTGCTGGGCGAGGACCCCGAGGCGCTCCCACGGCGTCGCCGGCGCACCGGCCGACCCGGGCGGTCCCTCCTGGCTCACCGGTCCCCTCCCCTCGAGCGATCCGCGACGCACGGCGGACGTCCGCACCGTACCGTGGTCCCGACGGCCCGCCGCGCTCAAGGAACCTAGACGCGAGGCCGATGCACCCACCGGGAGGTGCCCACCGTGCCCGATCCCGACGGCGGAGACCTCCGGGCACCGGTCCCGGACGAAGACACGTTCGAAGCGCTCGCGCACCTGCTGTCGCGCCTGCCCCACGTCGTCGGCGTCACCGACGACGCCGGGGTCCTGCGGTGGCTCAACCCCGCAGGGCACGCCCTCGTGGGCGGCGCGGCCGACGGTCCGCTGACCACGGCCGACGTGTTCACCGACGCGGTGTTCGAGCGGTACTACGCCGACATCCGGCCGGTCGTGGCCGCGGGCGGCACCTGGCAGGGCACGCTGCCCGTCCGCCGGCAGGACGGCTCGACCGGCGAGGTCGACGCCGTCGTCGTGGCCGGCACGGGGCCCGGCGGGGAGGTCCGCTGGCTGGCCACGCTCGCCGTCGACGTCACCGAGTCCCGCCGGCGCGAGGAGGCCCTCGCCCACGCCGCGTCCCACGACCCGCTCACCGGGCTGCCCAACCGGGCCCTGCTGCTGGACCGGCTCGCCGTCGCGCTGGCCGTGGCGGCCCGGACCGGCAGCGAGGTCGCCCTCCTCGCCCTCGACCTCGACGGGTTCAAGGAGGTGAACGACCGGCTCGGCCACGCCGCCGGCGACCTCCTCCTGCGCCAGGTCACGGCCCGCCTGGAGCGAGCGACCCGGCCGGGCGACACGGTGGCGCGGATGGGGGGCGACGAGTTCGTCGTGGTCGTGCAGCCCGAGCACGTCGAGGGCGCCGCCGTGGTGGCCGAGCGCATCCGGACCGCCGTCGGCGGCCCCCCGTACCAGGTCGGGGCCGAGTCCGTGCACGTCACCGCCAGCATCGGGCTGGCCGCCGCCGACCACGACGCCGTCCAGGCCCTGGCCCGCGGCGAGCGGGCGACCGGCGACCCGATCGGTCGGCCCGACCCGGCCGCCGTCCGGGGCGCCCCGGACCGCGACCGCACCCTGGCCCTGGCCCGCTCGCTGCTGGCCAGCGCGGACGCCGGGATGTACCAGGCCAAGCGCAGCGGCGGCGACGCCGTCCGGAGCACCACCTCCGACGGCGACGCCGTGGCGGCGGCGTCCCGACAGCTCGCCCGGGCGCTGGCCGAGGGGGCCATCGACTGCGCGTTCGACCCGGTGCTCGACCTCCTGACCGGGGAGGTGACGAGCGTCGAGCTGCTCGCACGCTGGGACCACCCCGAGCACGGACGGATCCCGGCGTCCCGCTTCGGCGAGCTCGCCCGGCTGACGGGCTACGCCGACCTGGTCTTCTGGTCCGCGGCCCGTCGGGGGTTGCGAGCCGCCGCCGAGGCCGGACTGGCGGTCCCCGTGGACGTCAACCTGTCGATGTCGCAGCTGCGCGGCGACGACCTGGCCGGGCGCATCGCCGACCTCGCCGCGCTCGCGCCACCCGGAGGCGTCCGGGTCGAGCTGGACGAGGGCGCGCTGCTCGACCTGACGGCATCCGAGACCGGCAAGGAGGCCCTCGACGCCCTCACCGCGGGCACCGTGCGGATCGTGCTCGAGGGCCACGGTCGGGGTGGCCTGCCCCTCGGGGTGCTGGCCTCGCTCCCCCTCGACGCCGTGAAGCTCGATCCCGGCCTCACCGCCGCCGCCCGGACCGAGCCCATGGCGCTGGTCCTCGCCTCGCGCCTGGCCCGGGTCCTCGACGTCGACTGCATCGGCCCCCGGGTCGAGTCCGATGCCGAGCTCCCGCTGCTCGCCGTGCTGGGCGTGACCGCGGTGCAGGGACGGGCGCTCGGCCCGGAGTGGGACCGGGGCCGCCTCACGGGTGAGGCGGGCCGGATCCGGCGGTGGGGCTCACGGGGCGGGCCTCACCGGGGCCAGCTCACTCGGCCCAGGCCTTGACCTTCTCGATGGTGCCGAGCGGGTCGTCGCCCACGGGCGTGATCTGGAGGTGCGTGACGCCCGCGGCCTTGTAGGCCTGGATCCGCTCCTTGATCCAGCCCTCGTCGCCCACCATCGCGGTGGCGTCGAGGAAGTCGTCGGGGACGAGGGCGGCGGCCTCGTCCTTCTTCCCGGCCAGGTAGAGGTCCTGGATCTTCTCCGCCTCCTCCTCGTAGCCGTAGCGCTGGAAGACGTTGTTGTAGAAGTTCCGGCCCTTGGCCCCCATGCCCCCCACGTAGAGGGCCGTCATCGGGCGGGCGAAGTCCCGGATCCCCTCGGCCACCTTCGGGTCGCTCGAGATGGCCACGGTGCCGCCGGCCGCGATCTGGAGCTCGCCGAGCCCGGGGTCGCGCTTGGCCTTGCCGGCCGCGATGTCGTCGCCCCAGACGTCCATGGCCTTCTCGGGGTGGAAGAACACCGGCAGCCAGCCGTTGGCCAGCTCGGCGGTGAGCGCCACGTTCTTCGGGCCGAGGCTGGCCAGCCAGATCGGGATGTCCTCGCGCACGGGCCGGTTGATGAGCTTGAGGGGCTTGCCCAGTCCGGTGCCCTCCTCCTCGGGCAGGGGCAGCGTGTAGCACTCGCCGTCGTACACGAGCTTCTCGCGCCGCCACACGATCCGGCAGATGTCGATCAGCTCGCGCGTGCGGGTGAGGGGCTTGTCGTACTTCACCCCGTGCCAGCCCTCGATCACCTGCGGGCCCGACGCGCCCAGGCCGAGGACGAACCGGCCGCCGGAGACGGCGTCGAGGCCGGCCGCGGTGCCGGCGGTGAGGGCCGGCGTCCGGGAGTAGAGCTGGAAGATGCCCGAGGCCAGCTCCATGCGCTCCGTCTTCGCGGCGAGGTAGCCCAGGATGCTGACCGCGTCGAAGCTGTACAGCTCGGCCACCCAGATCATGTCGACGCCGGCCCGCTCGTAGTCGGCCGCGGTCTGGGCGGCCTGGGTGGGGTCGCCCGAGTAGTTGAGTTGCATGGAGAGCTTCATGGCGTCCTTGCTACCACGCCCCGACGACCGACGATCCGATGTGGATCATCTCGGCGCCGCGGTCGGGCGTCACGGGCGGGCGCGCTCCCACACCTCGTCGCTGCCGGCCAGGAACGCGGCCAGGCGGACGTCGTCGTGGGCGAGCAGCTCGGTCGCCCAGTACGACCGGCCCCCGTCGTCGGCGGGGCGGCCGAGGACGTCGAGGTACAGGGCCTCGACCCGGGCGAGCCGGGACTCCCGGGAGTCGAGCACCCCGCGGGCGACCTCGGACCGGCTCGCTCCGGCGGCGAGGCGCCGGCCGGCGTCGGCGAGCTCGGCGCCGGTGGCCGGACGCCCGAGGACCCGGCGGTGGAGGTCGTCCACCCAGGTCGAGGCCCGACCGCCGCTGGCCGCCCAGCGCTCGTCGCTGGCCAGCACGTAGGTGCCGAGGGCCGTGATCCGGGTCCCGGCCCGCACGACCCGGGTCCAGTAGGCCCGGCCCTCGGCGTCGGGGCGGCGGTCCAGGGCCATGGCGTAGACCTCGTCGATCTCGGCCCCGAGCCAGGCGTCGGAGGTGGCCATGGCGTCCACGACGGCACCCCGACCAGCCGAGCGGGCGACCCCGTACCAGCGGTCGCGCTCGGCCGCCGTCGGCGGCCGGTCGGCGAAGGCGACGTGCACCTCGTCGATCCAGGCCAGCAGGTGCGCGTCCGCCACCTGATCGGCGGTCGGGAGGGGCGCCGCCAGGTACCGGGCCGTCCAGTGGATCCGACCGTCGGCGCCGCGCCACGCCCCGACGCCGACGGCCGTCGCCTCGGGCCGCAGGACGTTGGCACGGTGCCCCGTGGAGCCCATCCACGCGGCGTGGACGCCGTCGGCGTCGGGCTGGCCCGCCGCCACGTTCTCGGCGCACCAGGTCCAGGCCAGGCCGGTCGGGTCGCAGGAGGTGGTCGCGTAGGACGGGTACCCGGCGGCCTCCGACTGGTGCTGGACGACCCCGGTGGCGGCCATCGTCCGCGACCAGTCGCGCGCCGTGTCGGCCAGCACCGGCAGCACGACCAGGGGCGGGAGGCCGACCTCGGCCCTGGCCCGGTCGTGGAGGGCCACGACCCGGGCCTCGGCGGCGGCGAGCCCGAGGTCCTGGGCGGCGACCGCCTCGGCCCGCGCGCCGTGCCCGACGACGACGGCGAGCAGGGGGGCGAGGACGGCGAGCGCGACGACGGCGGCCGGGCGCACCACGCCAGCGGCCCCCGACCGCGTCCGACGCCGTGCCATCCCATCGCTCCGTCCCCTCATCGGGGATCGTTCGCCCTCGGGGCTCCGACTCCTCCCGATCTGCTGGATCTTCCGGTCGCGACGCGTCACGAAGGCCGCGACGGGCCGTCACCGGTTCGTCGAACAGCGTCCCGACCATGGGCACCGTGCCCGTCCCCTCCCCCGCGCGCCGACCCGGCGGCCCCGGGAGCCCTCCGTGACCGCCACCGGCCTGCCAGACTCCCCGCTCGTGCCGTCGCCGCTCACCGACGACCCGCTGCTGCTCGTGGTCGAGGACGACGAGCGCATCCGGGCCTCGCTGCGACTCGCCCTCCGCGACGAGGGCTACCGCATCGTCGACGTCGCCGACGCGCAGGCCGCCCTCGAGGCGCTGTCGCCCGACGGCGGCGCCGTCGACCCGGACCTCGTGCTGCTCGACGTCCTGCTGCCGGGCATGAGCGGCCTCGACCTGTGCCGGACGCTGCGCCGCTCGAGCGCCGTGCCGGTGATCATGCTGACGGCCCGCGACGACTCCCACGACGTCGTGGCCGGTCTCGAGGCCGGCGCGGACGACTACGTGACCAAGCCGTACAACGTCAAGGAGCTCGCCGCCCGGATCCGGTCGCTCCTGCGTCGCACCCAGGGCCTCCTCGACGAGGAGGCCGCCGCCGGGATGCCCGACGCCCCGGCCCCGGGGCGCCGCGTCGGACGCCTCGAGCTCCGCCTGGCCGAGGGCGTCGTGCGCCGGGACGGCGAGCCGGTCGGCCTCACGCGCACCGAGTTCCTGCTGCTGTCCGAGCTGGTGGCCCACGAGCGCCGCGTCCTGTCGCGCGAGCAGCTCCTCGAGCGGGTGTGGGGGTACGACTACTACGGCGACGTGCGCGTCGTGGACGCCCACATCCGGCGGCTCCGAGCCAAGATCGAGGACGACCCCTCCGACCCCGCGCACGTGGTGACCGTCCGTGGCCTCGGCTACCGGTTCGACCCCGACTGAGGCCGGGGAGCCGACCCTCCCCGACGCCGACGGCGACGCGCCCAGCCCGTACCGGACGCGGCTGCGCCGCAAGCTGGTCGTCCGGATCGTCGCGCTCGTCGCCGCCCTCGCCATCGGTCTCGGCGTCACCACCCAGGTGCTCGTCGGCGACGCCCTCCGGGACGAGCGGGTCCGCTCCGCCCGGGAGCAGTTCGACGCCAACCGGGGGCTGCTCGCCACCGCCCTGGGCGACGACGGCTTCGACGCGCTGGCCCTGCTCGCATCGCTGCGCCCCGACGTCCGGGCCCGCGAGCTGCTGTACGCCGACGGCCGGTGGAGCGCGACCTCGGACCGCTTCGGCCCCGAGGACCTCCCCGCCGGTCTGGTCGCCGCGGTCGACGCCGGCGACCCCGTCGAGGCGACCGTCGACACCCCGGGCGGGCGCGTCCTCGTCCTCGGCGCGCCGCTGCCCGACGGGGACCGCTACTTCGAGGTCTTCGGCCTCGACGACCTCGAGTCGACCCTGTCCACGCTGCGCCGCGCCCTCCTCGGGGCCGGTCTGCTCGCCGTGGCGGCCGGCGCGGCCGTGGCGTGGCTGCTCGCCCGCCAGGTCACGCGCCCGATGGCCCTGGTGAGCGACGCCGCGACCCGGATCGCCTCGGGCGACCTGGACGTCCGGATCGAGCGCTCGGCCGACGAGGACCTGGACCGCATCGCCCGATCGTTCAACCGGATGGCGGCGTCGCTCCAGGAGCGGATCGCCGCCGAGTCCCGCTTCGCGGCAGACGTGTCCCACGAGCTCCGCTCCCCGCTGACGACCCTGCTGAACGCGGCGACCGTGCTCGAGCGCCGTCGCCACGAGCTGTCGGCCGAGGGCCAGGAGGCGCTCGACCTCCTCGTGGAGGACATGGCCCGCTTCGAGCACCTCGTCGCCGACCTCGTCGAGATCACCAAGCACGACGCCGGCACGGTGCGACCCGACTTCGACTACGACCGGATCGGTTCGGTGGTGCTCGACGCCCTCCGTCGCCTCCAGGCCGACGACACCGTGCCCATGACCGTGAGCGACGAGGCGGTCGAGGCCGTCGCCCGGGTCGACCGGCGGCGCTTCGAGCGGGTCCTCCAGAACGTGCTGGCCAACGCGCGCGCCTACGGCGGCGGGGCGACGGCGGTGGTGGTCGACGCGCGGGACGGGGAGGCCCTGGTCCACGTCGACGACGAGGGCCCGGGCGTGCCCCGCGAGGAGCGCGAGCGGATCTTCGAGCGCTTCGCCCGGGGCGTCCACGGCGAGCGGCGGAGCACCGCCGACGGCTCCGGGCTCGGACTCGCCCTGGCCCGGGAGAACATGCGGGCCATGGGGGGCGACATCGCCGTGGTCGCCAACCCGACCCGCACCGGCGCCCGCTTCACGCTGCGCCTGCCCCGTGTGGACACGAGCGCGCTGGAGCCGCTCGACCTCGACGGCCGCTGACCCGTCCGGTGCGAGGGCGGCTGCCGTCGTCACCAACTTCGCGCCGATCCGGCGACGGTTCGTCGAAAACCGACGCCACCCTGGGGGCCGCCAACGTCCGTGCTCGTCGCGCCATCCCCGCGCCGCCGACCGAGACCCCCCTGGCTCCACCCCCGTGCGAGACGACGACCTCCCCACCCTCGACCCGACGCTGGAGGCCACGGCCACCGGCGTGGACCGCCTCGTCGGCGGTCCCCTCGTCGCAGCCGGCGTCGTGCTGGCCTGGGTGGCCGTGGGCGTCGCCGTGGCCCTGCACGCACGGCGCCGCGGTCACGACGCCCGTCCCTGGGTCGGTCTCGGACTGGCGCTGGGACCGCTGAGCCTGCCCCTCCTGCGGGCCCACCGATCCCGCAGGGTGGAGCCCCTCGTCGTGGCACCGGGGTCCGGCGGCGACGGCGGCTCGGGCGGCACCGTGCTCGTGGCCGTGCTCGGCGACCCCCTCGACGCGGCCGACGTCGACCCGCTCCTGCGCAGCCGGACCGCCGACGACGTCGTCCTGTGCCGGGCCGTGACCCCGGAGGCCATCGCGGCCACCGACCCGACCCGACCCCGGGACACCTGGGACCCGTCGGCCGCAGCGGCCGCCGCCGACCTCGAGCGCGCCGCCCTGCTCCTCCCGTCGGCCGACCCGCGCCTCGTCCTGCTCCCCGGCGCACCGAACGACGCCGTGCGACGCCACGCCGCCGCCATCGGTGCCGACCCGGTGGTCGTGCTCGGCGAGCCGCGCCAGCAGCGGGGCCTGGCCCGGAGCGGGGATCGCACGATGGTCGTCACCTCCCCCGCCGAGGCACGCGGCGACCTGCCCGGCCGGGACGACGCCCCGTGATCGCCGTCCTCGGCCTCCACCTCGTGCTGGGCCTCGGCCTCCTCGCCGGCGCCCGCTGGGTCGACCGGCGCGCCTGGGCCGTCGGCGCCGTCGCTCCGCTCGCCGCCCTCGTGCTGGCCGGGGCCGTCGCCGGCGACGTCCTCGACGGCGACACCGTCGAGTCCTCGGTGTCCTGGGTCCCCGGCCTCGACCTCTCCCTCGACCTCCGGATCGACGGCCTCGGCCTGCTCATGATCGGCGTGGTCGCCGGCATCGGCCTCGCCGTGCTCGCCTTCGCCCGCGGCTACTTCGGGTCCGGCGCCGCACCGGCCCGGACCGCCGGCCTGCTCGTCCTGTTCGCCGGCGCGATGCTCGGCCTCGTCTCCGCCGACCACGTGGTCCTGCTCTACGTCTGCTGGGAGCTGACGTCCATCCTCTCCTGGCTGCTCATCGGCCAGCGATCCGAGTCGGCCGAGGCCAAGGCGGCGGCGACCCACGCGCTCGTGCTGACCGGCGCCGGCGGCCTCGCCCTGCTCGGCGGCCTCGTCGTGCTGGCGAACGCCGCCGACACGTGGTCGCTCTCCGCGATCCTGTCGGACCCGCCCGGGGGCGGCGAGCTCACCGCAGGACTGATCCTGGTCGGGGCCGGCATCGTCACGAAGTCGGCGCAGTACCCGAGCCACGCCTGGCTGCCCGGTGCGATGGTCGCCCCGACCCCGGTCAGCGCCTACCTGCACTCGGCCACCATGGTGAAGGCCGGCATCTACCTCGCCCTGCGCTTCGCTCCCGCCGTGGCCTTCACCGACGGCTGGCAGCCCGTCGTGGTCGGCATCGGGCTCGTGACGATGCTCGCCGGCGGGCTCCGGGCCATCCGCCAGGACGACCTCAAGCTCCTCCTCGCCTTCGGCACCGTCAGCCAGCTGGGCTTCCTGCTGGTCCTCACCGGCGCAGGCCTCACCGAGGCCACGATCGCCGGCCTCACGCTCCTGCTCGCCCACGCCACGTTCAAGGCGACCCTGTTCCTCGTCGTCGGCATCGTCGACCACCAGACCCACACCCGGTCCCGGACCGAGCTGCTCGCCCGGGGTCTGGGCGCGGGGTGGACCCCCGTCCGGGTCACCGCCGTGCTCACCGCGTTCTCGATGGCCGGCGTGCCGCCGCTGCTCGGCTTCATCGCCAAGGAGGAGGCCTACGCCGCGTTCCTCCACGAGGGCGGGGTCTGGTACCTGCCCCTGGCCGGGATCGTGGCCGGCTCCGTGCTGACGATGGCCTACTCGCTCCGCTTCGCCCAGGTGTTCTGGACCGCGCCACGGGACGGCGAGGACACCCGCTCGGGTGCGTGGCCCGCCCCCTCGGCCGCCTTCCAGGCACCGGCGCTCGCACTGCTGGCCGTCACCGTCGTCGGCGGCCTCGTCCCCGGCGTCCTCTTCGGCGACGTCGTGGACGCAGCGACCGCGGCGCTCGTCGCCGAGCCGGAGAAGGCGAAGCTGGCGCTGTGGCACGGCATCAACACGGCGCTGCTGCTGTCCCTGGCCACGATGGCGGCCGGCTACGCCCTGTTCCGGGTCACCGACCCCTTCGTCCGGATCACGGGCCGGCTCGCCCCGCCCATCGACGGGCGCACGGCGTTCGACCGCGGCCTCGACGGGGTGAACGCCCTGGCCCGGGGCCTGACCGGCGCGGTGCAGAACGGTTCGCTGCCCCGCTACGTCGGGACGATCCTCCTCGCCGTGGTCGGCGCCCCGACCGTGGTGCTCGTGGCCACCGACGGGGTCCCGAGCCCCGCGAACCCGATCGACGCACCCGCCCACGTCCTGCTCGGGTCGGCGATCGTCGGCGCCGCCATCGCCACCGCCGTCCTGCGCCGCCGACTCGCCGCCGTCGTGCTCCTCGGCGCCGTCGGCTACGGCATGGCCGGCCTGTTCGTCGCTCAGGGCGCACCCGACCTCGCGCTCACGCAGTTCGCGGTCGAGACGCTGTCCATCGTCGCCTTCGTCCTCGTGCTCCGCCAGCTGCCGAGCCACTTCGTGCCCGTGCGGACCCGGGGGGCCGTCGTCGGACGCCTCGCGCTGTCCGGCGCGGTCGGTGCCGCCGTCTTCGTCCTCGCGCTCGTCGTCGGCGGCGAGGACCCCGAGACCCGGGCCAGCGACCTCGCCGTCGCGGCGGCCGAGCCCGAGGCGGGCGGCGAGAACGTCGTCAACGTCGTCCTGGTCGACTTCCGGGGCCTGGACACCTTCGGTGAGATCACGGTCCTCGCCGTCGCCGCCGTCGGCGTCACGGCCCTCGCCCGCATCGGACGGCGCTCGCCGGGGCGGGGTGCTGCGGCCGGAGCCGGCCCGGACCCCGACGGCGCGACGGACCGCTCCGGCCAGGAGGTGCTGCGATGAGGCGCTCCGTGGTCCTCGACGTCACCGCCCGCGCCATCCTGCCCGCGGCCCTCGTGTTCGCCGTGCACCTGCTCATCGTCGGCCACGACCTCCCCGGCGGCGGCTTCGTCGGCGGCCTGGTCGCCGGCGCCGCCGTCGCGCTGCTCTTCGTCGCGGGTGGCGTGGAGCAGATCCGCGACGTGCTGCCCGTCCGCCCGTGGACCGTGCTCGGGGCCAGCCTCGCCGGCGCCGCGACCACGGCGGTCGTCCCGACCCTGCTCGGCGAGGCCGTCCTCGACTCCTGGAAGGTGTCGACCGAGGTGCCGGTCCTCGGCAAGGTCGAGATCTCGAGCGCGCTCTGCTTCGACATCGGCGTCACCGGCGTCGTCATCGGCCTCGTGCTCATGGTCTTCGAGGCCCTCGGCGACGAGGGCCGTCCCGAGGAGGAGACGGCATGACCACCGCCGTCGCGGCCGTGGCCGCCGTCCTGTTCGCCACCGGCACGTACCTCGTGACCCAGCGCGAGCTGACCCGGATGCTCATCGGCCTGGCGCTGCTCAGCCACGGCGGCAACGCCGTCCTGCTCCTCGCGACCCGACGGACCGGTCGGCCCACCTTCACCGACGGCACCGACAGCGAGGGCCTCCTCGACCCGCTCCCCCAGGCCTTCGCCCTCACGGCGATCGTCATCACCTTCGGCGTCACCTGCTTCCTGCTCGCCCTCGCCTACCGCTCCTGGGTCCTCACCCACGACGACACCGTCCAGGACGACGAGGAGGACCGCCGGGTCGCGAGCGGCGAGATCGACCTCGACCTCGAGCACGGCGAGGGCGACGACGTCCACCGGGCCGGCGCGACCGGAGGCCGGTCGTGAACGGCTGGATCGCCCTCCCCATGGCCCTGCCGATCCTCGGCGCCGCCGTGTCGATCACGGTCGGCCGGTCGCGGGCCGCCCAGCGCGCCATCGGCGTCGGCGTCCTCGGCGTGCTCGTCGGCGTCGCCGTCGCCATCCTCGTGCAGGCCGACACCGACGGGTCGATCAGCACCCAGGCCGGCGGGTGGCCGGCACCGCTGGGGATCACCCTCGTCGCCGACCGCCTCTCGGCGGTGATGCTCCTGGTCTCGATCGGGATGCTGCTCGCCGTCCTCGTCTACGCGATCGGCCAGGGCGACGAGGAGCGGCGCCACGTCGGGTTCCACCCCATCTACCTCGCGCTGGTCGCCGGCGTGTCGCTGTCGTTCCTGACCGGCGACCTGTTCAACCTCTTCGTCGGCTTCGAGGTCATGCTCGTGGCCAGCTACGTGCTCCTCACCCTCGGCGGGCGTCTGGCCCAGATCCGGGCCGGCACGACGTACGTGGTCATCAACCTGCTCGCCTCGGTCCTGTTCCTGACCGTCGTGGCCCTGATCTACCGGGCCACGGGCACCGTCGACATGGCCTCCCTGCCGGCCGCCATGGCCGAGCTCGACGACGGCCTCCGCCGGGTCCTGCTCCTGCTGCTGCTCGGCGTGTTCGGCATCAAGGCCGCCGTGTTCCCGCTGTTCTTCTGGCTGCCGGACTCGTACCCGACGGCACCCACCGCGGTCACGGCGATCTTCGCCGGCCTGCTCACCAAGGTCGGCGTCTACGCCATGATCCGGATCCAGACCCTGCTCGGCCCCGGCGACCAGGTCGTCGGCGACGTCCTGCTCGTCGTCGCCGGCGCCACCATGCTCGTCGGCGTGCTCGGCGCCCTCGCCCAGGGCGACATCAAGCGGATCCTGTCGTTCCACATCGTCAGCCAGATCGGCTACATGATCTTCGGCCTCGGCCTCCTCACGGTGGCCGGCCTGTCCGCCGCCATCCTCTACATCGTCCACCACATCGTCGTGAAGACCACCCTGTTCCTCACCGGCGGCCTCGTCGAGCGCTGGGCCGGGTCGGCCGACCTCGAGCGGATCGGGGGGCTGCTCAAGCGGACGCCCGTCCTCGGCGTGCTGTTCCTGCTGCCGGCGCTCTCCCTGGCCGGGGTGCCCCCGTTCTCGGGCTTCGTGGCCAAGTTCGCCCTCGTCGACGCCGGCGTCCAGGGTCGGTCCTGGATCATCGTCGGCGTCAGCCTGCTCGTCAGCGTCCTGACGCTGATGTCCATGAACAAGATCTGGGGCGGGGCCTTCGGCGGCGAGCCGCAGGTCGCCCGGACCGGCGGGCCGGGCTCGCTCCCGCTCGCCATGCTCCTCCCCACGGCCGCGCTCGTCGTCGTCAGCCTCGGGATCGCCCTGGCCGCGGGGCCGATCCACGCCTTCGCCGAGCGCGCCGCGCTCGACCTGCTGGGCGAGGTCGTCGCCGACGGCCTGGCGGCATCGGGAGGGACGCCGTGAACCTCGTGCCCGTCGTGGTCCTCACCGGCCTGTGGCTCGTGCTGTTCGGATCGACCACCCCGGCCGCGGTCCTCACGGGCCTCGCCCTCGCGACCACGATCACCCTCCTGGGCGCCCGCCGCCGCCGGGGCCCCGACCACGGCGTCCGACCCCTCGCCCTGCTCCGCTTCGTCGGACACGTCGGCTGGCAGCTGATCGTGTCCAACCTCGCCCTGGCCCGGGAGGTCCTGACCCCGACCGACTACACCCGGCCGGGCATCGTGCGCGTCCCGCTCCCCCCGTGCAGCGACCTCGTCCTCACCGTGGTGGCCAACTGCATCAGCCTCACCCCGGGGACGCTGGTGCTCGACGCGGAGACCGATCCCCCCGTGCTCTTCGTCCACGTCCTGCACCTGGACGACATCGAGGCTGCCCGAGCCGAGATCGGCAGGCTCCACGAGCTCGCGGCGGCCGCCCTGCCCACCTCGTCGACCGACCGGGACCCGTCCACCAGCGACGGCACCCGGGGAGCGGAGGCCTGATGTACCTGCTCGTGCTCGCCATGCTCGTCGTCGCCGCCCTCGGCTTCGTCGCGCGCGTGGTGCGCGGCCCCTCCTTGGCCGACCGGGTCATCGCCGTGGACGGCCTCGTCATCGTCGCCACCGCCGCGGTCGTGGTGGACGCCCTGCGCCGCGACACCGGCTACTTCCTCGACGCCGCCATCCTCCTGGCCCTGATCGCCTTCGTGGGCACCGGCGTGACGGCCCGCTTCGTCGAGCAGCGGGGCGCGTGATGGACGTCGTCTCCGACGTGCTCCTCGTGGCCGGCGGGCTGTGGTTCCTCCTCGCCAGCCTCGGCGTGCTCCGCCTCACCGACGTGTTCGCGCGCGTGCACGCGGCGACCAAGGCCACCACCCTGGGCCTGGGCCTCGTCGTCGCCGGTGCCGCCCTGCGCTCCACGCCGGCCGAGGCCGGGAAGATGGTGCTCGCCTTCGCGCTCGTCCTGGTGACGGCGCCCGTGGGCGCCCACCTCCTCGGACGGGCCGTGCACCGCACCCCGGGCGAGGCGCGGGTCCGCATCGACACGACCGACGAGCTCGCGGGCGACCAGGGCGGCCGGGACTGAGCAGGGCGATCGCCCCCGGCCTGCGAGCGCCAGCCACAGCCGCAGGCCGGGGGCCCGTCTCCTGACCCCCATCGGCCAACAGACGGCCGCCGGACGAGGTCCGGCGAGAGGGGTGGCGCCGGTCGCTGCGCCGCGCTCCCGATCGTAGGAGCCGTCGGGGTCGTGGCGACATGGGTCGGACGACCCTTCTGCCCACCTCGGCCGGGCCCTCCGGCGATGCCGCGGCAGCGGCGTCAGAGGCGTCGGCGGAGCACCCAGGTCGCGGCGCCGGCGAGGGCGAACCCCGCAGGGACCAGGCCGGCCAGGAGGAGGCGGGCGTAGTCGCGCCGGGCGTCGGTCAGGGCCAGGGGGCGCGGCGCAGCCAGGTTCGTCACCACCGACACCAGGTCGTCGTCGACCGCGAGCCAGTCGACCCCCTGGACGAGCAGCGCGGCGTTGCCGGCCTCCTCGACGAACGCGTTGGAGGACCAGTCGACGTCCGCGGCGACGAGCACCCGTCGCCGCGACGGCACTCCGTCGCGCACGGCAGCGGTCTCGGACTGGGCCACGACCGTGATCGGTCCCGGGACCACGTCGCTGTCCGCGGCGTCGGGGTCGAGCACGAGCAGCGACGCCTCGGAGGTGTCGGCGAGGCGGGCCACCACCCGTCCGTCCGGGTCGTCGACCGGACCGAGCACGTCCAGGCCGCCGACGGTCACGAAGAACGTGGGCGGCAGGTTGCGGACCACGGGGCTGCCCGAGCCGTAGCGGCGGACCACGGGCGCCGTGGCGTCACCGGAGAACACCGAGCCGGGGTCGCCCTCGGCGACCAGCCCCCCGAGCACCTCGATGCCCTCGTCGGCGAGCAGGTCGGTGAGGTCGCCGTCGAAGCCGGGTTCGAGCAGGACCCCGAGCCTCCCGCCACCGTCGAGGTGCTCGACGAGGAGGTCGACGGCACCGCCGAGCCCGGCGGCCGGTCCCACCACGAGCAGCACCCGGCACCGATCGGGGACGGCCGACGCCGTCAGGAGGTCGACGACCCGGAGGTCGTAGCCGTTGCCGGAGAGGATGCCGGCGGCCCGGCTCCACCCCGTCGGGTCGCGGTCCTCGGGATCCAGCTCGCCGTGGCCGGCCGACAGGCACACCGTCGGCAGGTCGCCCCGTGCGAGCCGCGCCAGACCCAGCGTGAGGTCCTGCTCGATGGCGGCCGGCACGAGCTCGATGCGGTCGCCGGCCTCGAGGGCGACGCCGCCGACGAGGGGGTCCACCCCGAGGCGGGACACCTCCCCCGGTGCGGCGTCGGGATCGACGACGGCGGCCCGGATGCGGGGCTCGGCGTCCTCGTACCGGTCGAGCACGGCCGCTGCCTCGGAGCGACCGGGAGCGTCGGGCCGGAGGAACGCGGTGATCTCCACGTCGACGTCGAGCGCGGCCAGGACGTCGAGGGTCTCGTCGGTGAGCGTCAGGGAGTCCTCGGCGGTCAGGTCGAGCAGCCGGCGCCGGTCGTCCAGGTTCCACTGGACCACGCCGACCACGAGGGCGAGTGCGACGAGGGCCACGGCGGTCCGCCGCCCGTCGCGCCGGGCGCCGAGCACGGCCACGCCGGCCGCTGCACCGAGCAGCGCGACGAGGGTGACGGCGAGCAGGGCGGTGACGTCGCCGAGGTCGACCCCGCCGGCGGCGAAGCCGCGGAGGCGCTCGTTCAGCGACAGCCGGGCCGTGGCGGTGCGCAGGGCCACCGAACCCTCCGACGGCCGGAGGAACCAGGAGACGAGCACCACGGCGAGGGCGGCGAGCGCGGCGACGGCCTGGCTGCGCGTCGCGGTGGAGGCCGCCACCCCGATGGCGGCCACGGCTGCGGCGACCAGGACCAGCCCGACGGTCCCGGCGACGATCGGCCCGGGATCGGGGTCGCCCCACCAGCCCAGGAGGGCCACGTGCAGGCCGACCGGCGCGAGGAGCACCAGCGCCGTGCACCAGGTGGCGAGCCACTTGCCGACCACGAGGGGCACGACCGGCACGGGCACGGCGAGCAGCAGGTCGAGCGTGCCCCGGCGGCGCTCCTCGGCGACGGTCCGCATGGCGAGGACGGGGACGACGAGCAGCACCAGGAAGCCGAGGACGGGGACGACGGGGGTGAAGCTGGCCTCCCGGCGGGCCTGCATGGTGTCCACGACCAGCAGGCCGGCGGCGACGTGGAGGACGACGCCGGCGACCCACGGGACCGGCGAGAGCCAGGTGGTGGCGAAGGTCGTGCGGGTCACGGCGCGGAGGACCGTCGCAGGGCTGGCGGCGGGCGCGCTCACGACGGAGGTCTCACGACAGCTCGGCCTCGGCGACGAGGCGCAGGAAGCGGTCCTCGAGGTCGTCGCCCTCGCCGGGCACCTCGTCGGCCACCACGCGGCCCCGGGCCAGGACGACGACCCGGTCGCAGGTGGCGGCGGCCTCGGCGAGCAGGTGGGTCGACACCAGGACGGCGGCCCCGGCCTCGGCGCGGGACCGGACCAGGGTGCGGACGGCACGCACCTGGCCCGGGTCGAGCCCGCTGGTCGGCTCGTCGAGCAGGAGGGTGGGTGGGTCCCCGAGCAGCGCCTGGGCGAGGCCCACGCGCTGGCGCTGGCCCTTGGACAGACGGCCCACGGGACGACGGGCGAGGTCGGCGACGTCGGCCTCGTCCAGCGCGGCGCCGACCGCCCCGTCGATCGAGCGGCGGTCGAGGCCCTTGACCTCGGCGAGGAACCGGAGCTGGTCCTCGACCCGGAGTGCGTCGTGGCCCTCGGGGGCCTCGGGCAGGTACCCGACCGGCCCGTCGACCGCGACCGTGCCGGCGTCGGGCCGGTGGAGGCCGAGCAGCACGCGCATCGTCGTGGTCTTGCCGGCGCCGTTGGGGCCGAGGAGGCCGACCACCTCCCCGGGGGCGACGCGCAGGTCCACGCCGTGGAGGACGGGCCGGGAGCCGTGGGAGGCGTGGAGCTCGGTGCAGGAGATCATCGGTCGAGGGTCCGTCGGACGTGGCGAGAGGGACCCGACGAGCCTGCCCGACCGTCCGCCGGCGGGAGCGGACCGGCCGGTGCGCCCGTCGAGGACCCGGTCAGCCCGGTGCCGGGGCGCCGGCGCCGGCCGGCGGCGCCGACCGCCCGACGGGAGCCCGGTCGGGCTCCGCCCGGTCGGGCTCCGGCGTCGCGAGCTCGTCGAGGTCGACGAGCGTGCCCAGCATCCGCTCCCTGGCCGCGGTCACGAGGCCGGCGAGGCCCGCCGGTGCCCGGGTGATGACCACGATGAGCAGCGCGCCGGTGCCGATCTCGACCACCCAGCCGTTGGCGAAGTGGAGCAGCTCGGGCAGCCCGAAGATCACGAACGCCCCGAGCACCGCGCCCTCGACCGACCCGAGGCCGCCGATGACGACCATCGAGACCAGCACCAGGGAGGTCGCGGTGCCGAAGTCGGAGTCGGCGATGAGCCCCTGCCCCAGGGCGAAGATCATGCCACCGAGGGCGGCGATCCCGCCGGACACGGCGAAGGCGAGGAGCCGGTACACGCGCAGGTCGATGCCCAGCACGGTGGCGGCCCGCTCGTTCTCCCGGGCGGCGTACAGGGCCCGGCCGGTCCGCGACCCGGCGATGCTGCGGGCCGCCCAGATGCACCCGCCGAGCACGAGCACGGCGAAGGGCAGCAGGCCCCGCCCCGAGAGGTCGTCCAGGTCGAGCGGGCCGACCTGGGGTCCGTCGACGGTGAGCCCGGTGGTGGAGCCGGACAGGAACGAGCCCTTGAACAGGTACACCTCGCAGGCGAGTGCGAAGGACAGCGTGATCACGGCCAGGTAGAGGCCCTTGATACGCAGCGCCGGCAGACCGAGCGCGAGGGCGGTGCCGACGCCGACGAGGGCGACGGTCGGCAGCGTGAGCCAGAACGACCAGCCGAGGATGCCGAGCAGGTTGCCGGTGGTGAAGGCACCGACGCCGGCGAGGGCCCAGTGGCCGAGGCTGATCTGCCCGGAGAACCCCATGACGACGGTGAGCCCGACGCCGACGATGGCGAACGCGCAGACCCGTACGAGGATGCCGTTGGTCGCGCTCCCCACGACCTGGCTCAGGGCGATCACGAAGGCGCCGATCGTCAGGAACCAGGCGCGCCCGAACCAGGGCGTGATCGGGTGGGTCCGCAGTCGGCGTGGCAGGGCCCGCACGGCGGGCACGAAGGCGGCGTCGTCGCTGACCTCCTCGACGGTGCCGAACAGCCCGCCCGGGCGCAGGACGAGCACGGCGAGCACCACCCCGAACAGGGCGAGCTCGGGCCACCCGGGCGTCTCCACCTGCCACTTGATCATCGTCTCGACGATCCCGACCACGAGGCCGCCGACGATGGCGCCGGGGAGGGAGACCAGCCCCCCGACGAGGCTCGCGGCCAGGGCCCGGACGAGGAAGCCGGTGGACAGCGAGGAGACGTCGAGGGAGGAGATCGGGACGATGAGCAGGGCGGCGAGTCCGGCCAGGACCGAGCCCGTGACCCAGGTGAACTGGCTCACGCGGTCGGCGGAGATGCCGAGGAGCCGGGCGGCGTCGGCGTTCTCGGCCGAGGCGCGCACGCCGATGCCGAAGCGCGTCCGCTGGAAGAACCAGGCGAGACCGGCCGAGACCGCGGGGACGACCAGGAAGATCTGGATGTAGGCCGGGGTGACGGCGACGTCGCCGATCTCGAAGGACCAGCTCAGCAGCGTCGGGAGGCGGCGCGTCTCGTTGGCGGCGTCCCCCCGCTGGAACAGCAGCACCATCAGGCCGAGCAGCCCGGACCCGACCGCGATCGTGGCCACGAGCTGGGTCAGGCGGCTCGTGCCGCGCAGCCGGTGGAAGATCGTCCGCTCGAGGGCGAGGCCGTTGAGCCCGATCACGACGAGTGCGAGCACGGCGGCCACGGCGAAGCGGGGCCGGGTGCCCTGGTCGAAGGGGAGGAACGCGGCCCGGTGCGTCAGCCACCACGCCACGAAGGCGGTCACGAGGCCCATGAACGGGTGGGCGAAGTTCACGATCTTGGTGCCCTTGTAGACGAGCACGATGCCCAGGGCCAGGATCCCGTAGACGAGCCCGATCCCGAGCCCGAGCGTCAGCCAGCCAGCGGCCTCGACCACGTCAGCGCACCTCCGTGAGCTCGCCGGACGACCCGGTG
>CAZCEZ010000001.1:110924-144331 GCA_964497795.1 uncultured Acidimicrobiaceae bacterium
CCAGCGGCCTCGACCACGTCAGCGCACCTCCGTGAGCTCGCCGGACGACCCGGTGCGCTCGCCGGACGACCCGGTGTCGTCGCCGAACGACCCCGCGGCGCCGGCCAGGAACACCGACCGGAGGAGGTCGCTGCGGTCGAGGAGGCCGGCGGAGTCGCCCTGGTAGCGGACCTCGCCCTTCTCCATGAAGTAGGCGCGGTCGGTGTAGCCGAGCGCGAAGGTCGCCTGCTGCTCGACCATGACGACGGTCAGACCGTCCTCCCACAGCCGCTGGACGATCTCCATGAGCTGCTCGACGATGACGGGCGCGAGGCCGAGGGACATCTCGTCGATCATGAGCACCTCGGGGGCCAGGATCAGCGCGCGGGCCACGGCCAGCTGCTGCTGCTCGCCCCCCGACAGCGTGCCCGCCGCCTGCCCCATCCGGCTCGGGAGCCACGGGAAGTACGAGGCGACGCGGTCGACGTGGTCGTCGAGGCTCGACTGGTCCTCGAGCAGGTAGCCACCGAGGCGGAGGTTCTCGAGCACCGACAGGCTGGGGAACACGCCCCGGCCGCCGGGCACGTGGCCGAGCCCGTCCCGGACGAGCTCCTCGGCCGTCATCGACGCCGTGTCCCGTCCCTTCCAGGTGATCGTGCCCGCGGTGTGCGGGATCAGGTTCGAGGCGGCCTTGAGGATGGTCGACTTCCCGGCGCCGTTGGTGCCGAGCAGGGCGACCCGCTCGCCGCGCCGGACCTCGAAGTCGACGCCGTAGAGCACCTGGAGCTTCCCGAAGGACACGTCCATGCCCTCGCAGGCCAGGAGCACCTCACCGCCCGGGGAGGCGTCGGCGCCCTCCGGTCGGCTCGCCGCCCGGGCCCGGGCCTCGGCCACCTTTGTCTGCTCGGTCGGGGTCCCCAGGTAGGCCTCGATGACGGCCTCGTCGGCGGCGACCTCGGCCGGGGTGCCCTCGGCCAGCACGGAGCCGGCGGCCAGGCAGTACACGTGGTCGGAGAGCCCCATGACGAGGGGCATGTCGTGCTCGATCATGAGGATCGTGGCCCCGGTCGCGGCCTTGATGCGCCGCAGCAGCGGGCCGAGGTTCTCGGTCTCGGCCTGGGAGATGCCCGAGGCCGGCTCGTCGAGGAGGAGCAGCGACGGCTCGAGGGCCAGCATGCAGGCCAGCTCGAGCAGGCGGAGCGTGCCGTAGGACAGCTCGGATGCGAACTTCTCGGCGAAGGACCCCATCCCGATGAGCTCGATGAGCTCCTCGGCACGGTCCAGGATGCGCCGCTCCTCCCGACGGGCGGTGGGGAGCCGGAGCAGGTCGTCGACCGGGTCGGTCCGCTGGTGGCGGTGCAGGGCGACCCGGATGTTGTCGACGCAGGACAGGTAGGGGAACAGCCGCACGTTCTGGAGCGTGCGCCCGATCCCGAGCGCGGCCCGGTCGGCGGGGCCGACCTCGGCGAGGTCGAGGCCGCGGTGGAGGATGCGGCCGCCTCCGTGGGCCCGGAGCCCGGAGATGCAGTCCATCAGGGTCGTCTTGCCCGCCCCGTTCGGCCCGATCAGGCCGACGATCTCCCCCTCGTGGACCGCGATGGTGGCGCCGTCGAGGGCCCGCAGGCCGCCGAAGGCGACCACGACCTCGTCCGCGGTCAGGATCGGCTCGCCCGGGCGCCCGGGCGCCTCCGGGGCGTGCGCGTCGAGCAGCGCCATCAGAACCGCACGAACCCGGGCGTGATCTGCCGGTAGGTGTCGTCGGGCTGGGCCTCGTAGACGACCATGTCGTCGGAGCCGTGGGAGAACCGCTGCCGCCCGGCGAAGGTGATGGGCGACGTGATCAGGTCGCTGTAGGCGTCGTAGGTGCGGATCGCGGCGGCGTAGCGCTCCCGGGTCAGGTCCGGCCCGGCCCGTCGGAGCGCCTCGGCGAGCATCGAGACGATCTGGTACCCGGAGGAGCCACCCTGGCCGTCCTCCTCCCAGTCGGCCTCGCCGTACACGGCGACCCACTGCTCGTGGGCCTTGTCCATCCGGGCGCACCGGGACGGGTCGTAGGCGTTCTCGTGCAGGTAGTAGCAGGCGGCGGCCAGGCCCCGGACCCGCTGGCGACCCCACTCGCCCGCGAACAGGGTCAGGGCGGTGTCGCCCTCGTGGGCGAAGTTGGAGAACGTGTAGCGCCAGTCGCACAGCGAGGTCAGGCACTCGCTGACCATGCGCGAGGTCGAGACGGGGTCCTGGAGGGGCACGAACACCTCGGTGCCGGCGTCCTTCAGCCGCTGGATCTCCGCCGAGTAGCTCGACTGCTGGGTCGGCTTCTCGATGTAGACGACCTCGACGACCTCGACGCCGACCCGCCGGGCCTCGGCCAGGAAGAGCTCCACGCTGGGCTTGATCAGACCGGAGTTCAGCGCCGACACGCCCACCTTCTTGCCCACGTAGGTCTCGTCCTGAGCGAGGAAGCGGGCGAGCTGCACGACGTGGGTGTCGTAGCTGGTGCCGATCTGGTAGACGCCGAGGCGGGCGAAGTCGTCCTCGCCCCCGCCGGCCGCGTGGTACGGGATGCCGGCCTTGGCGGCCTCGTTGGCCACGACGTTGATCTGGTCGACCCCGAGGGTCCCGGAGATGACGAAGTTGTCGTTCTCGATCAGCCGGCGGGCGGCGTCGGCTCCGCCCGAGGTCTCGTAGCGGTCGTCCTGGATGTCCAGCTGCAGCATCCGGCCGTTGATGCCCCCGCTCTGGTTGATGAAGTCGACGTAGCCCTCGATGCCCTTGATGGGGTCCTCGGCGAGGTTGAGGGGCGCACCGCCGATGGACTCGGGGGCGTGGATGCCGATCTTGATGGTCGTGTCGGACACACCGGTGCGGTCGCCGGCCGTGCTCGGGGCCGCGCCGCCACCGGAGGCGCGGGTGGTCGCAGGCGCCGACGAGCCGGCGCCCGAGCCCCCGCTGCCGCCGCCGGCGCCGCCCGAGGTCCCGGACGGATCCGTGCCGCCGGTCGGCGAGGGGACGGGGGTCCCGGACGCGTCGAGGGGCTGTCCGGTCCCGGACCCGGTCCCGGGGTCGGTCCCGGCCACCGTCGGCAGCGGACCGGGTGCGGTGGGGTCGCCGACGTCGTCGAGGACGAGCCCCGAGCTGTCGGGCTGGATGCCGGCGGCGACGGCCTCGTCCTCCTCGCCGGCGACCTTGATGGCACCGACGATCCCGGCCAGGAACAGCCAGATGGCACCCATGCCCAGGCCGGCGATGGTCAGCGCGGACCAGCGGTGGTCGGGTCGCAGCATCTCTCGCGGTGCAGCCATGTCTCCCTCGTGGTTCCCTCGCGTCGCAGCCCCCGGATTCCGACCCCCGGGCGCTTCGCAGGGCCTCCTTCGCCGGACCGGCCGTCGATTCCTGCCCGGACCCGAGGTGGCCCGGGCGCCCGGCCGCTCAGTCGACCTCGACGGGGGCGAGGTCGACGTCGTGCACCCCGGCGACCCGCGACACGACCTTGGTGAACCACGCCGCCCGGTGGGGCGTCGTCGAGAACACGAGCTCGGCGCGGGCCGGGTCGCCGGCCTCGGCCCGCAGGGACTCGAGGCTCACGCCCCGGGCGGCGAAGACCGCCAGCATCCGGTTCATGGCGCCGGGGCGGTCCTCGAGGGCGACCGACAGGCGCCAGCGCGTCGACGGCCCGCTCATCCCCGCCACCCCCGCACCTTGGCGGCGATCCGCTCGGCGACGTCGTCGACGGCAGCCCGCTCGTCGGCGGGGAGCTCGAGGTCGAGCGGGCTCGACCACCCCCCGGGGGCGAGCACGACCGGCCAGCCGAGCACGCCCCGCAGCCCGACCTCGCCGTCGAAGGCGACCTGGGCCGCGACGACGGCCTCGCGGCCCTCGACCAGGACGCTGAGCAGGTCGAGGACGGCGGCGGCCGTCCCGTGGGCCGTCTTGGCCCCCGACAGCTGCGTGATCATCGGGGTGAGCACGGCTCGCACGTCGGGGGGCAGGGTCCGCATCCAGGCGTAGGCGTCGGCGATCCGGCCGGCGACGAGGAGCTGCTCGAGCTCGGCGCTGTTGGCGGCGAGCTCGTCGGGCAGCGCGGACAGCGCACGCTCGCCCCGGACGCGGGCGAGCGCGGTCCGGCTCTCCTCGGCGTCGAGGCCGGCGACGGTCACCGTCGACCACAGCGGCACCATCAGCGACCCGTGCTCCCCCACGACGAACCCGCCGACGACCTGGCGGCGCACGGTCAGGTCGAGGGCGACCTCGCGCCGGAACCGCAGCGTGTCGGCGTGGGAGCCGACGCCGACGACCCG
Source organism: uncultured Acidimicrobiaceae bacterium (assembly GCA_964497795.1). Classification (GTDB taxonomy): domain Bacteria; phylum Actinomycetota; class Acidimicrobiia; order Acidimicrobiales; family Salinilacustritrichaceae; genus Salinilacustrithrix. The sequence goes on from CAZCEZ010000001.1 coordinate 115,199, forward strand.
GTGGCGGCCGAGGCGCTCGGCGAACACGGCCGTGCCCAGCTCCACCGGGTTGGACACCACGAGCACCACCTCCTCGCCCGAGCCGTGCTCGGCGATGGCGTCGGCGTAGGCCTCGAACACCGGCAGGTTGGCCTCGGCCAGGGCGTCCCGGCTCATCGGGACCCCGGGCTCGGAGGGCACGGTCGTCCCTGCGAGCACGATGACGACGTCGGCCACCACCTCGGTGGGGTCCAGCGCGATGTCGATCTGGGGCGCACGCTCGGCGTGGGCGTCGAACAGGTCGGCCTCGAGCCCGTGGAGGGTCCGGCCCGACGCGCCGCCGCGCCGGCCGACGAGCTGGAGCCGCTCCGACGGCTCGAGCAGGCGCTGGGCGAGCACGCCGGCGGCCACGGCCCGACCGCAGTCACCCGATGCTCCGACGATGGCGACGTCCACGACGGGCATCCTGCCCGGCGACGGTGAACGGCGCGTTGCCGGAGCGCGACGGCAGAGGGCGGTCATCCTCCCGAAACACCCCGGACATCATCGGCGGGGAACCTGTCGCCGCCTCCGGGCACCGGACCGTCCGGGCCGCCCGACCACAGACCACGGGGGTCCCGTGCAGGACGCGCTCACCCGCATCATCGGCGAGGTCCACGAGCGGTACGCCGACGTCGACGACGGCGCGCTCGCCGACTACATCCCGGAGCTGACGCAGGCCGATCCCGGCCACTTCGGCATGGTCGTGGTCACGGCCGACGGACGCACCTACGCCGTGGGCGACACCGACGTCTCGTTCACGATCCAGTCGGTCTCCAAGGCCTTCGCCTACGTACTCGCCCTCGACCTCCACGGACCTGCCGCGGTCGAGGAGGTCGTCGACGTGGAGCCCTCGGGCGAGGCCTTCAACTCGATCAGCCTCGACCCCGACACGGGCCGACCCCGGAACCCGATGATCAACGCCGGGGCCATCGCGGTCACCGGCATGCTCCCCGACGGCGAGGTCCCCCGCTCGTCCTGGATCCTGGACCGGCTGTCGGCCTTCGCCGGACGGGCGCTGGACCTCGACGAGGCCGTCTACGCGTCGGAGGCCCGGACCGGCCACCGGAACCGCGCCATCGCCAACCTCCTGCGGGGCGTGGACCTGATCGGCGACCCGGTCGACGGCGTGGTCGAGGACTACTTCCGGCAGTGCTCGATCCTCGTCACCGCCCGGGACCTGGCCCGCATGGCGGCCGTGCTCGCCAACGGCGGGGTCCACCCCGACTCGGGCAGCCGGCTCGTGGGCGCCGACAGCGTCGACCGGGCCCTGTCGGTGATGAGCACGTGCGGGATGTACGACTACTCGGGCACCTGGATGTACGACGTGGGCGTGCCGGCCAAGTCCGGGGTCGGCGGCGGCGTCGTCGGGGTCCTGCCCGGCCAGCTCGCCGTCGCCGCCTACTCGCCGCTGCTGGACGCGAAGGGCAACAGCGTCCGCGGCGTCGCCGCCATCCGCGACCTGTCCCGCGCCCTGGACCTCCACCTGCTCCGGGGTTCGACGACCACGGCGACGGCGATCCGGCGGACCTACCGCCTCTCCGACGTGGCGATGGGGCGGCGCCGCCCCGACCGCCACCGGAGCCTCCTGTCGGACCTCGGCCACCGGACCCTGGTCGTGGAGTTCCAGGGCGACTGCTCGGCCGCGCCGCTCGAGCGGCTCGTCCGGGCGGTCCGCGACGGCGCCTCGGGCTTCGACATGGTGGTGGTCGACCTCACCCGGGCGGGCACCACGGACGGCGCGACCGCCACCCTCCTGGACGGCATCGGGCGCGACGTGGCCACGGCCGGCAAGCGGCTGCTCGTGGCCGACCCGCACGGCGTGGTGCCCGCCGGGACCTTCGACCACCGGTCGGCCGTCCTCGTCGTCGACACCCTCGACGACGCCCTGCTCATCTGCGAGGAGGCCCTCCTCCACGCCGTCGACGCGCTCGAGGACGTCCGGGCACCCGTGGACCTCGCCGACTTCGAGCTCCTGCGGGACCTGGGCGAGCACGCGCTGGAGCGCCTGCGACCGCGGTTCGCGTCGGCCGAGTACCCCGACGGCGAGGTGATCGTGGCCGAGGGGGCGCCGACCGACGCCCTGTTCCTGCTCGCCGAGGGACGGGCCCGCGTCGAGGTCGACCCCGACGGGCACGGGAGCACCGTGCGCGTGGCCGACATGTACCCGGGAACGGTGTTCGGCGAGCAGGGCCTGCTCGAGCAGGCCCCGCGATCGGCCACCGTGCGCGCGCTCGGTGCGTGCCGGGCCTGGGTGCTGTCCCGCGACCAGCTCATGGAGCTGCGCCGGGTCGACCACCTCACCTACACGCGCCTGGTCGAGCACCTCGTGGTCGCGCTGTCGAGGCGGCTCCGGGAGACGACCCGGGAGGCCGCCTCGCTGCGCGACTGACCGCCGCTCAGGCGGCGGCTGCGGGGACCGGGCGGTCGGCGCCGTCGTCGAACCACGCCCGCCAGGACCGCTCGATGGCCGTCGTGTCGTGGTCGAGCGGGTGGAAGTCGGGCCGCGTGTAGTCCGCCAGGCGCTGGCGGAACTCCTTGGTCAGCAGCGGGTTCCGCCGGAAGCGCCGCAGGCTGGCCAGCAGGCCGCCGGGGCGCCAGCTGCGGCGGTCGCGGAGCACGCCGGCCACCGTGTGGTAGCCGGTGATGAAGGTCAGCGACAGGGTGGCGAGCTTCATGGCCCGGACCCGGGTCTCCTCGGAGCCGCCGATCGCCTTGAACACGTCGAAGGCGACGGCCTTGTGCTCGCACTCCTCGATGGCGTGCCAGGCCCACATGCGGAACAGGCCGTCGTCGGCGAAGGACGCCTGCAGCTCGGGGCTGGTCAGCAGCTGCTCGGCCATGGTCGCGGTGTAGTGCTCCAGCGCGGCAGTGATGGCCAGCGCCATCTCCGGGTCGGGCTCCTCGTCGATCATGAGGTCCACGCCCTTGAGCGGGCCGACCCGGCTGAACAGCCAGATGATGCGACGCATGCCGGGCGTCAGCGGGTCGTCGTTGGCCAGCATCTCCTCGACCATGGCCGAGCGGTAGCCGAGCTCGCCGAGCCGGGCGTTCAGGTCGCGGTGCTCGCGCCCGTGGGTGACCTCCTGGCCGATGAAGGCGTTGACCTGGCGCTTCAGGTCGGGATCGGTGATCCGGTCCCGGTAGTGCTTCACCGAGTCGATGAAGAGCTGCTCGCCGTCGGGGAAGAGGCCGGAGAGGTTGGCGAGCAGGTGCTGGAGGACCACGTCGCCGTCGGTGGCGAAGTCGGCGTCGAGGTCCTCGATGGCCTGGGCGAAGTCGACGCGACGGACGGGGAACGTCCGGTCCGGGTCGCTGGTCTGGCGCTCGACGTCGTCGGCGATCGGCTCGTGGATGGTCATCGCGGCACCCCCGGGTGCGGAACTGAGGAACTGAGAGAACTTCTCATATCCTCACATGCCGTGCGCTAGGATGGCAACGTGTCCGACGTCACATCCACCCGCCCGTCCGGCGGGGCTCAGTCCGAGACGAAGGGCGACCGGACGCGGCGGTCCATCCTCGACGCCGCCACCGACCGCTTCGCACGGCAGGGGTACCGGGCCGCATCGGTGACCGACATCGCCCGCGACGCCGGCGTCGGCGGCACCACCGCCTACGTGCACTTCGCGAACAAGGAGGCGCTCTTCCTCGCCGCCGTCGACGACGACCTCTCGGGGCTGTTCGCGAACGTCGTCGAGGTGCTGGCCCGGGAGCCGCGGGGCTCCCTGCTCGCGGAGCTGCTCTCGCTGGTCGACGAGCACCCGCTCGCCCGCCGCCTGCTGGCCGGGCAGGAACCCGAGATCACCGCTCGGGTGCTCGACGTCGACGCCTTCGGCGCGCTGCGCGCCACGGTCGCCGCCGGCCTGTCCCAGGCCCGGGACGAGGGCCGCGCCCGCGGCGACGTCGACCCCGCCGTGCTCGCGGACGGGCTCGTCGCCGTGGTCGTGTCGGTCCTCATGGGCGCGGTCCAGATCGGCGACCACGTGCTCGAGGTGTACGGGCCGGCCATCGAGGCCGTGCTCGCGGCGGCGACGTCGCCGTCGCCGCCCGCGGGGTGAGCGGGCGCCCGACCGGGCTGCTCAGCCGATCCGGATCGGCAGGTGCCGGGGGCCGCGCACCTGGCCGGCGGACCAGGTGACGGCGTCGGCGTCGGCCAGCGAGAACCCGTCGCCGTAGCGATCGAGCCACGCCTCGAGCGCGACCCGGATCTCCAGGCGGGCGAGGTTGGATCCCGCGCACCGGTGGATCCCGAGGCCGAAGGCGGCGTGGCGGTTCACCTTGCGGTCGATGAGCACCTCGTCGGCCCGCTCGAACACCTCGGGGTCGCGGTTGGCGGCGGGGAACGACAGCAGGACCCAGTCGTCCTTCTTCATCGGGCAGCCGGCGAAGTCCACGTCCTCCTTGACCAGGCGGGCCATGGTGACGGGGGCGTAGGCCCGGAGGAACTCCTCCATCGCGGTCGGGAGCAGCGACCGGTCGTAGGCGAGGCGGCGCCGGTCGTCGTCGTGGCCGGCCAGGTGCCAGAGCGATGCACCGATGGCGGACCACGTCGTGTCGATCCCGGCGATGAGCAGCAGGCCCACGGTGCCGAAGATCGTCAGCATGTCCGGCTCGTCGCCCTCCTCGCGCTCCTTGAGGATCAGCTCGGAGATGAGGTCGTCGCCGGGCTCGGCCATGCGGGCCTCGATCTTGGGTCCGAGGTAGTTCAGCAGCGCCAGGAACCCGGCCATGCGGTCCTCCTGGGCGGCGTTGATGCCCTCGAGGACGCTGTGCACGAAGCCCCGGAAGGCATCGCCGTCCTCGGGCGGCAGGCCCAGCATGTCGGCGATCGCACGGACCGGGATGTGCTGCGCGTAGTCCACGGCGGCGTCCACGACGTCCTGCCCGGCGACGGCGTCGAGCAGCTCGTCGCAGTAGGCCCGCATGCTCTCCTCCATCTGCGCGATCCGCTTGGGGGCGAAGGCGGGGAGCAGCGCACGACGGCTCTCGTGGTGGTAGGGCGGATCCGCGCTGATCGGGGCGGCGATCCCGACCGGGGCCAGGGCCCGGGGCGGGCGGCTGTTGCCCATGATGATGGAGCGCGAGGTGAAGTGCTCGGTGTCGTAGGCCACGGCCGAGACGCCCTCGTGGGTGACCGGCAGCCAGCCGCCGCCGAAGCGCTCGGTGTGCGCGACCGGGCACCGCTGCCGCAGGTCCTCCCAGATCGGGTACGGGTCGGCGACCCAGTCGGGGGCGGTGTGGTCGAAGTCGGTGGCGTGGTCCTCGACGGGGCCCTCGACGGGCTCGACGAAGAGGCGCTCGTCGTCCTCGATCTCGATGTCCCGGCCCAGGAGGGCGAGGAACGGGTCGTCGGTCGGGAGGGACTGGGCGGCGTCGGTCATGGGTCCTGATCCGTGGTGCGGGGAGCGGGTCGCCGCACGATAACAACCGTTATGCCCGGATCGGGGATCGGGGGGCGCCGGCGGTGCGGGTTCGACCCGTACGCGCTCGTCGACCCCGGCCGCGACCCTTCCCGCCGGGGCCCGCGGTCCCGTACCGTTCACCCATGGACGCGCTGCTCCTCCGACGGTCCGACCCGGGGACCGGGCCGTGACCGAGCGGCGCGACCGGATCCTCGTCCTCGCCCTCGAGGACGAGCCCGACCACGCCCTGCTCCTCGGCGCCCACCTCCCCGACGGCTACGAGCTGCTCGTCGCCCCGTCGCTGGCCGTGGCCACGGCCATGCTCGACCAGGGCGTGCTGCCCGACGTCGCCGTCATCGACCTCCGCCTGCCCGACGGATCGGGCGTCGACTTCGCCCACCAGCTGCGCCGGCGCTGCGACGCGGCGACCCTGGTGTGCAGCGCGTCGCTGGACCTGGAGGAGATCCGCTCCGCGGTCGCCGCCGGGGTCCACGGCTACCTGCGCAAGCCCATCGACCACCTCGAGCTGGTCGTCGGCATCGAAAACGCGCTCCGCCTCCGGGACAGCGAGCGCGTCTCGCGCCGGCTCACCCGGATGATCGAGGAACGGCTCGAGGTCCAGACCGACCGGCTCGTCAGCGCCCAGGAGGAGGCGCTCCTCCGGCTCGCCGCCGTCGCCGAGAAGCGCGACCCGGAGACCGGCGAGCACCTCGAGCGGATCGCCGTGGGGGCCGAGCGCCTCGCGCTCGCGGTCGGGCTGCCCCCCGAGCAGGCCCGGGTCATCCGGCTGGCGGCGCCGATGCACGACATCGGCAAGATCGCGCTCCCCGACGAGCTGCTGTACGACCCGACCACCTTCGACGACGACCGCCGGGCGGCCATGGCCCAGCACACGGTGCTCGGCTGGGAGATCCTGGCCGGCTCGGACAACCCGATCCTGCAGGTGGCCGCCCGGATCGCACGCCACCACCACGAGCGCGTGGACGGGACCGGCGGGCCCGACGGCCTCGCCGGCGACGCCATCCCGCTCGAGGCCCGCATCACCGCCGTCGTGGACGTCCACGACGCCCTCACGCACGCCCGTCGCTACAAGCCGGCCTTCGACCACGAGCAGACGGCCCAGGCCATGCGGGCCGACCCCGGCCACCTGGACCAGGGCCTCGTCGACCTCCACCTGACCATCGCCGAGCGAGCCGCACGAGCCGAGGCCGAGGGACCCGAGGTGGTGGAGGGCGCGCGCCGGCACGGCCCCTGACCCCGGGACCCCTGATCCCGGGACCCCTGGACGCCCGGCCCCGGGACCTTGGTCACGAGCTCGCGCTCGACCACGCACCGCGTCCGGGCATCGGCTTCGATGGGATCGTGGCTCCCGTCCTCCCCCTGCGGCACCGGATCGCCCGGACCGTCCCGGTCGCGACCGGCATCGCCAGTCGGGCCGTCGTCGAGCGGTTCGCGCTGCTCTGCGACCTCGCCGAGGAGGACCGTGGCATCCACAACCGGTCGGTCGGGAGCCTGGCCGGGATCATCGCCTCCGGTCTCGGTCTGAGCGACGAGGACGCCGAGGACCTGCGCCTGGCCGCTCGCCTGCACGACGTGGGCGTGCCACTCGTCGAGACCCTCGACGAGGACGGCCCGGGCTCGGCCGCCGAGCGGTTCCCCCTCGACCGGGCGAACCACTGCGACCTCGGCCACCAGCTCCTGTCGGGCACCGGCATCCCGCTCCTCGACGTGGCCGCCGAGATCGCGCTCGGGCACCACGAGCGGTGGGACGGTCGGGGCCGGCCCCACGGCGTCGACGGGCGGGAGGTCCCCCTGTCGGCCCGCATCGTCGCCCTCGCCGACCACGTCGACCGCCTCGCCGGTCGCTGCCTGTGGGACCTCGCCGCCATCGGCCGGGCGCTGGCCGACGACCCCGGGCGCCACGACCCGGAGCTGCTCGACGCCTGGCGCTCGGTCGCCCCCGACCTCGGGCCGACCGCGGGCGCACCGGCCCGGGACCGCGACGGGCAGCCGAGGACCGAGCGACCGGCGGGGAGCGACTCGACGCGACGGCTCGACGGTCGGCTGCGGTCGAGGGTGCTCGTCGTCGACGACGACCCGGACTGGACGCTGGCGCTGTCGGTCGCGCTCCACGGACCCGAGACCGAGGTCCGTGCCCGCGCCCACCCCCACGACCTCGTCCCCGCCGACCTCGACTGGTGCGAGGTCGCCGTCGTCGACTGGGTCTTCGGCGGCGGGGTCGACGGCAGCGCCGCGTCCCGCGCGGTGCACGAGCGCCGCCCCGAGGTCCCGGTCCTCGTCCTCTCCGCCTTCGCCGACTACTTCGAGGCGCCGGAGGGGACGACGGTGCTGAGCAAGGACACCCCGATGCACGACCTGGCCGCGAGGATCCTGACGGCCTGAGGGCGGGCCACCGGCGCACCGCCTGTCGCCCGGCTCCCCGATGACCGAGCGCGCCCCCTCAGTCCCGGTCCGACGAGGGCATCGGATCGTCGGCGGCCGCCTCGGCCAGGGACGCCTCCTCGGCCAGGCGCGCCCGACGGGCGAGGACGAGGCCCCCGGCGACGGCCGCGGCGAGGAGCGCCAGGACGACCACGGTCCGGCGGCTCCTCGCATCGTCGTCGTCGGGGTTCGCGGCGTGGCGGGCCAGCGCGGCGATCCGTCCGTCGTCGACCTCGACCCCGGCGGCGACGTCGAGCGAGGTGAAGCGACCCGAGGAGGCGTCGAGCACGCCCGTGATGTCTCCCGTGGGCAGCGCGACGGTGACCAGCCAGTCCTCTCCCCCGGCGGCCGGCTCCACGGTCGTGGACGCGTCGATGCCGGCATCCTCCACCGCCTGCGTCGCGCTCCGCAGGGCGGCCTCCTCGCCCATCGCCACCGTGCCGCACGAGGCGAGCGCGAGGGCGGCGACGACGAGGGCCGGGGCGTGCCGAGCGGTCACCATCGGAGGTAGGTGGTGGAGAAGCGGCGCGAGCCCCGGACGGTGCGCCGGGCGATCCACTCGAGGGTCGGGAAGCGGTGGCGGCCGACGGCCACGGCGCCGGCGAGTGCGCCGGCGAGCACGACGGTGCCGACGAGGCCGGCGAGCGGGCTCCAGGTGCGGCTGCGGACCGTGAGGAGGAACACCTCGGCATCGTCGAGGAGCGCGACGGCGATCTCCTCGGTCGCTCGACGGGAGGGCGCCGGTGGCGTGCCGGTGGCGCTCGACGGCGACGCCGACGCAGGGACGACGGCCGGGCGCGGGGCCGGCCGCTCGTCGGCGGTGACGGGCGGGGCCGCCTGCTCGACCGATCCCGCGCCCCCGTCCGCCGGGGACGCCTCGAGCGCGCCGAGGACGTCGATCTCGGCGTTCGTGGCACCGATGGAGTAGGCGGCGCCCGATCCCGCCTCCGGGTCGGTGAACACGAGGGTGAAGCCACCGCCGGTCGCCGCCGCGTAGCCGTCGCGCGTCTCGGTCCGAGGCTCGCCCGCCTCGACCCTCGGTCCTCCGCCCTCCCGGATCGGGTCGGTGACGGGGTCGGCGGGCCGCCCCTCGAGCGGGATCACGGTCACCCCCTCGGCACCGGAGACCTCGGCCTCGACGTCGGCCGAGGCACCGTCGGGGCCGACGACGAGCGTCACCGTCTCGGTCATCGAGTCGACGCTCGCGCCGGGGCCGAGGACCACGCCCGAGGCCTGCCAGCCGGCGACGACGGTCACCACGTCGCACTCCACGACCGTGGTGGCGAACGAGCTGCTGCTGGCTGCGCGCAGGCCGGGGATGCCCAGGTCCCGGGAGCCGGTCGACGCCGCCGACCCCGACGTCGGCGTCACCGAGGTCCGGGACGTCCCGCCCCAGTCCTCGGTGTGGTCGTCGGGGATGTCGGGCGACGGGTGGGCGGCGACGGACCGGGGCGGCGGTGGGCTGCCGGCCGGCGCGAGCGCCTCGAACGCCCCGGCGTACTGGGGCCCGGCCTCGGCGTAGACGAACTGGGGGCGGGTCGCCAGGTCGACCGAGGCGTACACGTTGGACAGCGCGTACTCCTGGGGCGAGCGGAGCGCCGGGCGGCTCACGGCGGCCTCGGCCCGCACCAGCACGTTGACCGTCGGGCCCGCGCAGGACCCCTCGGCGGCGGCGGGGGCGACGACGGCGGTGGAGCCGACCAGCGCGAGCGCGAGGGCGGCGAGCGCGGCCCGGGCCGTGGTCCGGGCGGTGGTCCGGGCCCTCACGAGGTCGCCCCCGTCAGGAACACGGCGCGGACGAGGTCGTCGCGGTCCGCGAGCTCCGAGGTGGGCCCCTCGAACTGCACCCCGCCCCGCTCGAGGAAGTAGGCGCGATCCGTGATGCGCATGGCCGTGGCGAGGCGCTGCTCGACCACGAGGAGGGCGGTCCCCTGCTCGTGGAGCTCCCGCACCACCGAGACCAGCCCCTCGATCACGACCGGTGCGAGCCCGAGCGACAGCTCGTCCACGATCAGCAGGCGCGGCGGGGAGGCGAGCGCTCGGGACAGGGCCAGCATCTGCTGCTCGCCGCCCGACAGCGAGCCGCAGGGCTGGTCGGCCCGGTCCGCGAGGATCGGGAACCGGTCGTGGATCCGCCCGAGCGCATCGCGCACCCTCGCGGCGTCCCGGCGGAACGGCCACGTGGCGACCCGGAGGGCCTCGGCCACCGTCAGGCGCGGGAACGTGCAGTGCCCACCGGGGACGTGCAGCACGCCACGGGCGAGCAGCGACTGGGGCGACGAGCCGGTGACGTCGTCCCCGTCGAGCAGCACGCGGCCGCGCATCGGCAGCACCCCGCTGACGGCCTTGAGCAGCGTCGACTTCCCGGCGCCGTTCGTCCCGAGCAGGGCCACGGCGTCACCGTGCCCGACCCGGATCGTCACCCCCTGCAGGACGTGCAGCTTGCCGTAGGACACGTGGACGTCCTCGGCCACGAGCAGGTCGCTCACGCGGTCACCTCCAGGTCCCGCCCGCCACGGTCGCCGTCGCCGGTGCCGTCGGCCGAGTCCGGGTCCATGCCCAGGTAGGCCGTGATGACGGCCCGGTCGGCGAGCACCTCCTCGGGGGTGCCGGTCGCCAGCACGCGCCCGGAGTCCATCCCGACGACGCGGTCGCTGACGGCGGCGACGAGGGCCACGTCGTGCTCGACCAGCACGATCGAGACGCCGGTCTCCTCCGCGATGCGGCGGATGAGGGGGTCGAGCGCCCGGGCCTCGGCCTCGGCCAGCCCGGCGGCGGGCTCGTCGAGCAGCAGCAGCCGCGGCCGCTGCACGAGCATCGCCGCCAGCTGCACGAGGCGGAGGGTCCCGTAGGAGAGCTCGTCGGCTCGGACCGAGGCGAAGGGGGTGAGGTCGACGAGCTCCAGCACGTCCTGCACGTGGGCCCGGGCACCGGTCTCCTCCCGGCGGGCCCGGGGGAGCCGGAGGCCCCCGGCGACGAGCCCGTGGCGCATCGCGGGGTGCTCGGCGACGAGCAGGTTGTCGACCACGGACAGCGTCGGGAAGAGCTGGGCCTGCTGGAAGGAGCGGCTCACGCCGAGGCGGGCGCGCTCGTGCGGGAGGTGGGCGAGCAGGTCGTCGCCGTCGAGGCGGATGCTGCCCCGCACGACCGGCGCCAACCCCGACACGGCGTTGATGAGCGTCGACTTGCCCGCGCCGTTCGTGCCGAGGAGGCCGACGACCTCGCCGGGCGAGACCGTCACGTCGACCCGGTCCAGCGCTCGGATGCCACCGAACTCGCAGGTCACGCCCCGGCACTCGAGGTGTGCGCCGCCCGGCCAGCCGGACAGCGCAGGGCTGGTGCCCGAGGCGATGGTGCGCTCGGCGTGGTCGGCGCGCTCGCTGCGGGCCAGCCGACGGTCCACGGCGGCTCGCGCCATCCCGGCGAGCCCGTCCGGGGCCCGGAGGTACACCAGGACCAGGCCGGGACCTGCCACCACGAAGAGCAGGAGCCCGAAGTGCTCCCACTCCCCGATCGGCGTGAGCTGGAGCAGCACGCGGAACCCCGCGGCGAGCACCGGGCCGACCATCGAACCGACCCCGCCGAGCATGGTCAGGCCGAAGAACTCGATCGACCGGTCGACCCCGAAGACGCCCGACAGCGACGAGACCCCGCCGAGGAGCCCGGCGAAGAGCCCGCCGGCGATCCCGGCGATCGCGCCCGACAGGGCGAAGGCGACGAGGCGGGCCTTGACCACGTTGACGCCGAGCGCCTCCGCCACCGTCGCGTTGTCCCGGCTGGCCGCGAGCGCACGACCGACCCGGGCCTGCCGGAAGGCGACGGTGAAGGCGAAGATCGCGACCATCGTGGCCGCGCACAGGAGCAGGTAGGCCTGGTCGCTCGACGCGAAGCCGGGCCGCGAAGCGGGGACGCTGACGGCACCGCCGCCGCAGCACCACTCGTTCGTGAACACGACCTCCTCGATCAGCGACACGAAGCCCAGCGTCATGACGATGAAGGCGGCGGCGGGCAGTCGGAGCACCGGCAGCCCGACCAGCACGCAGGCCGCCGCGGTCACCACGCCGGCGACGACGAGGCCGACGAGGAAGGGCAGGTCGTAGCGACTGGTGGCCGTGGCCGTGGCGAAGGCGCCCACGCCGAAGTAGGCCGCGGTCAGCAGGGAGATGACCCCGGCCTGGCCCGTGATCACCACCAGCGACGAGAAGAGCGTGGCGAAGATGCAGAACCGGGCCAGCTGGAAGGACTCGTAGTCGCCGGCCGAGGTCGTCCACACCAGCAGCAGCGCCAGGCCGGCCAGGGCGCAGGCACCGACGATGCGGCGCTCGCCCCGGTCCCGCACGGCGAGGAGCACCCGGTCGACGGGCCCCGTCCGGCCCGTCCCGTCGGCGGCGCTCATGCCCGGGCCTCCGCCCGCTCGCCCGTGGCCAGGACCCGGCCGAGCCCGAGCAGCGCCACGGCCGTGATGAGGGCGAAGCTCACCGCCCCGCGCAGCTCGTTCCACGGCGGTGGGAACCCGACGAGCTCGGACTCGAGGACGCCGAGGACCAGCGCGGCGCCGAGCATGCGGCGCAGGTCGACGAACCCGCCGGCCAGCGCGGCGGCCAGCCCCCGGATGGTCTCCGCGAAGAGGTACGTCGGCACGAGGAACGACGCGGAGGAGATCGAGAGGGCGCCGGCGAGCCCGGCGAGGGCGCCGGTCGTGAGCCACGCGCCGGTGGTGACCCGCGCCGAGGGGAGCCCGGCGAGGTCGGCCGACAGCGGGTTCTGGGCGCTGGCGCGCAGGGCGAGGCCGAGGTCGGTGCGGTGGAGGACGAGCTGCAGGACGACGACCACGACGAGGGCGACCACCGGCAGCGCCGCCTCCTGTGCCGAGATCGACGCACCGAAGGCCTCGATCCGCACGTGCTCGGGGAACACCGATGCGGGGACCCGCTCGCCGCGCAGCAACCCGGCGTTCAGGAGGATCGCCCCGCCCAGGGCCTGCAGGCCGATGCCGGCGGCCACGGACACGACGACCTTCGCCGCCATCGACGAGCGGTCGAGGCGGCGCAGCACGAGCTGGCGCAGCAGGCCGGTGAGGACCACGCCCGTGAGGACGGCGCCGGGGAGGGCGACGACGAGGCCGGTGCTGCGCATGAGCACGACGTGGACCAGGGCGCTGACCATGGCGACCCCGGCGTGGGCGATGTGGAGGTGGCCGCTGGCCCGGTACGCGAGGACGACGCCGGTGCCGAGGAGCGCGTAGAGGCCACCGGCCGACAGCCCGAGGAGGAGGAAGGGCCAGAGGAGGTCGACGCTCATCGGCGGGGCCCCGGGAGGCCGTGGCTCGGATCGGGGTACGTCCAGTCGTCGGTGAGCCGCTCGAAGGTGCGGTCCGGGAGGACCCGGACGATGTGGGCGCCGTCGATGCCGCCGTGGTCGTCCGGGCCGAGCGTGAAGGGGGCGGTCAGCCCACCGGCGTCGTAGTCGGTCAGCCCCTCGACGTAGCGGGCCAGGCCCGCCTGGGTGATGTCGTCGCCCATCGACCGGAGGCCCTCCTCGAGGACCCGCATGCCCAGGTAGGAGTAGAGGGTCACCAGCCCGATGTCGCCGTCGGGGTACCAGTCGGCCATGAGCTGGCGGAAGTCGGCGACGCCGGGACCGGGGAGGTCCATGGTGGCGTAGCCCTCGGTGTCGGCGAACACGTCGCGCCCCTCGATCGCCGCCGGACCGGCGATGTCGACGGTGAAGGGGTCGTACATGATCGTGCACAGGTACGGGGCGTCCCAGCCCTGCTGCTCGGCGGCCTGCATGTTGAACGCGCACAGGACGCCGTGGCTCCCGATGACCATCGAGGCACCCGACGAGCGCATCTTCACGACCTGGCTCGACTGGTTCGTCATCGTGGCGTCGTAGGCCACGGGCTCCTCGTCGACGATCTCGAGCCCGACCCGCTCCAGGGCGGCGCGCTGCTCCTCCGCGATGTACGAGGTGACCGAGTCGGTGAAGTACAGCAGCGCGACGCGGGGCGGGAGCCCGCGCTCCTCGAGGTACCGCTTCGCGAAGTCGGCGCCCACCGCCGCACGTCCGGGGACGGTCATCCCGATGCTGAAGTTGTAGGGGGACAGCTCGGGCATCCGCGACTGCTCGCCGCTGGAGGCCTGGAGCAGCGGCACCCGCTTCTCGTTCAGGTAGGGGACGACCTGGTCGAGCGCGGGACTGACCACGAAGCTGTTGACGATGGCGAACACGCCGTCGCGCTCGACGGCCTTCTTGGCCTGGGCCAGCGCCTCGTCCGGGCAGCGGCCGCAGACGTCGTAGCCGAGCACCTCGATCTCCCGACCGTCGATGCCCCCAGCGGCGTTGAGCCGAGCCGCGTACGCGAGCGCGATCCGGTACGGCGGCTCGCCGACGAACTTCTCCCCGCCCGACAGCGTCGAGAGCACCCCGATCCGCAGCGGGCCGTCCGCGACCCGGGCGCCGGCGGACCCCTCGTCGGCGATGGCGCTCGGGGCGCCGGACCGTCCGGCCGTCCCGGCGTCGCCCGTCGCGCTCGCACGACCGACCACGTCGCCGGTGCCGGCCGCGACCGGACCGTCGTCGGCATCGGCGATGACCTCGCCGTCGACGGTCCGACGCTCGACGCCGAGCTGCTCCGTGCGCGTCTCGTGGTAGGTCACCTCGACCGTCGCCGAGCGACCGCAGGCCGCGACGACCAACGACAGCACGAGCGCGACGCCCCACCTCCCGAAGCGATGTCCACCCTGCATGCGTTCCCCCCAGTACGTGTTCTGCGTCCCGATCCCCGGTTCCTCCCTCAGGCGCTGGGGATCCAGCTCCCGTGGAACCCGAAGGGCACCCGGTGCGGCAGCTGGACGGTGGCCACGGGCCCGGCGGCCACGTCCCGGGCGTCGAGGATCACGACCTCGCTGCGCTCGGCACCGACCTCCTGCACGTGGCTCAGCAGCCAGCCCTCGTCCTCGCCCGTGCCGTCCGGGTCCGGCGCGAAGATCGTCTCGCCCGTCGTCCGACCGGGTCCGTACCGGTAGGTCTCCTTCGAGCCGTCGCGCAGGTCGAGCCGGGTGACCTGGTCGAAGGTGCCGACCCCCGTCGCCGGGCGCGAGGACCACCCCGTCAGGTACCCGAAGCGGTTCGGCAGGCCGGTGCGCCGCTCGTCGATGCGCGGGAAGTCGGCGAGCGCGTCGTCGAGGCGCTCCTCGCGGACCTTGCCCGACCCCAGGTCGATCGACCAGCGGGTCAGGTGCGGCAGCTCCGGGCGGGCCAGCTCCTCCTCGGTCACCCCCATGTTCAGCCGCTCCTGCTTGCAGCCGTCGACGTGGAGCACGCCGCCGTCCTCGAAGCCGTTCAGGAAGTGGAACACGTAGCCCGGGTCCACGTCGTACCAGCGGATGGACGACGGCCCCTCGGACCGGGCGAACACACCGAAGCGGGTGCCCCGCTCGGGCCGCCAGTCGAAGGCGGGACCACCGGCGAGGGCGGAGTCGAAGTCGAACACGGCCGGGGCGTCGAGGAACACCACGTGGTCGGCGGTGATGACGAAGTCGTGCATCATCACCGGGTCGGGGAGGTCGATCTCGGCCTTCTCGACGATCTCGCCGGTGACCGCGTCGGCCCGGTAGTAGGTGAGGTACGGCGGGAAGAGCCCGTAGCCGAAGAAGAGCAGGTCCCCCGTGGTGGGGTCGACGTGGGGGTGGGCGGTCATCGAGCCGGTCAGTCGACCGCCGAAGTCGTGGATGCCGATCGTCTCCAGGTCGTCGTCGACCTCGTGGGGCGGGCCGACCTCCCACAGCGCGAGCGTCCGCCCGGCGTGACGGATCACGTGGGTGTTGGCCGGGTTCTTCACGGGACCGATCTCGGCCTGGGCCTCCCTGGCCACCGGGTCGAAGTCGGTCATCCCACCGAAGCACGAGCGCCCGAAGCGACGCTCCACCTCGAGCCACGCCGTGTCGACCCAGCGGTTCCGGTACCGACGCGCCCGGCCGCCGCCCAGCCACAGCCCGTGGAGCATCCCGTCGCCGTCGAAGACGTGGTAGTCGCCCCGAGGCGTGTACTGGGGGTTCGGACCGTTGCGGAGGAACACGCCCTCGAGCGCCTCCGGCACCCGGCCGGTCACGGGCAGGTCCTCGGCGTCCACCTCCTCCGCGAGGGGTGCCATGGCGCCGGTCAGGTACGGGTGGTCCGGTGTGGCCATTCGACGACTTTACGATGTTTAGTGAACCGGGGGCAAGGGTCTGTTCAGGTGGCGACGGGCAGCGCGAGGAGGCGGCGTGCGTTGGCGTCGAGCAGGTCGGGATCCACGCCGTGCGGATCGGGTCCGAGGTCGTCCCACCCGGCGAAGTTGGTGCCGAGGAGGAGCCGGTCGGTCCCGACCTCGGCCACGAGCGCGGCGAGGGCGGCGTCGGAGCCGACGTGGGTGTCGAACCACAGGCTCGCCAGGCCGCGGTCGACCAGGTCTGGGTCGCCACCGAGGCCGGGACGCGTCGCGACGGCGTGACGCCAGCGGCCGGCCAGGAGCGCCGTCGCTCCCCCGCCGTGGGAGACGACGACGTCGAGCGCGGGGTGGCGCTCGAGGACGCCACCGGCGACGAGCTCCCACACGGCCCGGGTCTCGTCGGCGGCGAACCCGCCGTGGAGGTCGAAGCCGTGTCGGCGGTCGCGGGGCCGGTCGGGCCCGTCGATGCCCGGTGGCGCCGGGTGCAGGAACAGGGGCACGCCGAGCTCGACTGCGGCCGACCACACCACGTCCAGGGCGGGGTCGTCGAGGGGCCGGCCCGGGTCCGTCGAGAACGCGCCCCCGACCAGGCCGCGGCCCACGGCCCGGTGCAGCTCCTCGGCGGCGGCGGCCGGAGCCTGGGCCGGCAGCTGGGCCAGGCCGGAGAGCCGGTGCCGGTGGGGGCCGACCAGCTCGGCGAGCACGTCGTTGTGCGTGGCGCAGTACGCGACGGCGTCGGCGGCGGGGACGTGGTGGAACCAGAGCAGGGGGTTCGGCGACAGGACCTGGTGGTCGATGCCGACCTCGTCCATCCGGGCGAGCCGCAGCCCGACGTCGGTGAAGGGCGAGTCCCGGTAGGCGACCCCGTCGAGCACCCAGTCGCCGACGCGGAACCGCTCCCGGCCGTCGGGGGCCTGCTCGAGCCACGGGCCGAAGCGGCCGGCTGCACCGAGGGACCCCTCCAGGGTCACGTGGGCGTGGACGTCGACGACCACGCCTAGGCCCCGGGACCGAGGAGCACGGGGTACCGGGCGAAGTACGGCCTGGCCGTGGTCGGGTCGGGGACCGGCTCGGCGGTGGGGTCGGGGCGGCACCCGTTGGCGAACAGCCACCGGACCGACACCGGCACGAGACCCCACAGCCGCTCGCTGCCCCCGTCGGCGCGCAGCACGGCGCCGGCGGCGAGGTCCTGGCCGATGCAGTGGTGCATGCCGTGCCCGAAGGACAGGCCCCACGCTGCGGCACCCTCCGGCGCGCCCCGGTGGGGGTCGAAGGCATCGGCGTCGGGGCCGAAGACGTCCGGATCGCGGTTGGTGGCCAGCAGGTCGATGGTGACGTCGTCCCCGGCCCGGAGCTCGGTGCCGTCGGCCAGGGTCGTGTCGACGACTGCCCGCCGCAGGGCGACCGGGCTGGAGGGCTCGAGTCGGATGGTCTCGCTGGTGCAGGCCTGGAGGAAGGCGAGGTCCGTGGTCGAGCCCGCGTCCTCGGGGTGGGCGTCGATCCAGCGCAGCACGTTGTGGGTCACGCGCACGAGCGCGGTCGCCGAGGTGTGCGCTCCGGCCAGCAGGTAGAAGGCGACCTCCCGGCGGACCACCTCGTGGGGCAGGTGGAGGTCGTCGTCGTTCTCCAGCAGCACCGACAGGACGTCCCGGGGTGGCACGTCGCCGGCGGCGAGGATCGAGCGGCGGCGGGCGATGGAGGGGGCGAGGAACTCGTCGTCGAATCGCTCGAGGGCGGCGCGGACCTCGGCCGCCTTGGCCTCCCGGTCGCCGACGTGGTGGGCGAGGGTGGCGCCCTCGATGAAGGTGCGCAGGAAGGCCTGGAGCCTCGCCGTCTCCTCCGGTGTCCCCTCGGGCCTGTCGACGCCGGCCGTCGTGGCGGCCAGGTTCATCATCAGCTGGTGGCCGACGTCGACCAGCTCGGCCCGTCCGGCCTCGGCGTGGGGCCGGAGCGTGGTCTCGACCACGTCGGGGAACAGGTCGCGCTCGTAGTGGAGGAGCGTCTCGCGCCGGTAGAGGCGGTTCTCCAGCCGTCGTCGGTCGCGGTGGGCCTCGCCGTGCAGGTTGACGAGCACGTCGGCCATGACCACGTCGCCGGCGTCGTAGAGCGCCTGGCGCAGGTCGCGGTTGCGGAAGACCTCGACGGCCTGGCGGTGGGTGGTCACGGTCAGGTCGGGCAAGGATCCTCCCGGAGCCAGGAGACGAGGGACGAGAGCAGGGCCCGGTGGCCCGGCTCGGCGAGCGAGCGGTGGTCGTGGCCGAGCAGGCACACCGCGACGCGGGACCTGCCGTGCACGCGGCGCCAGGCCACGGGGTGCTCGTCGGCGGTGGCCACGACGTCGAGGCCGGGAGCGAGCGCGAGGTCCGAGTAGCGCTCGTCGACCACGGTGAAGGGATCCGTCCCGGGCGACCGGGGGACGACCCGGACGGGCTGGACGGGCGGGTGCCAGGAGCGCTGCCAGTCCCACGTCGCGCCGAGCGCGGCCCCCCAGCCGGGCCAGTCGTCGAAGGAGATCACGGCCGCGTGCAGCGCGAGCACGGGACGACCGGCCTCGAGCCAGCCGGCGAGCGCCGCCACCTGCGCCGGACCGAGGTGGTGGGCCTGCTCGGCGCGTACGGCGTCGTAGCGGGCGTCGGCCATCGAGAACGCGAGGGCGGCCACGACCAGCAGGTCGTGTCGACCCGGATCGAGCTCGGCCAGGCCGAACCCGACGTCGTCGTGGACCTCGACGTCGCCGAGGAGCTCCCGCAGCGGGCCGTCCCACACCGCGCCCGGGTGCCCGGGACCACCGACGAGCGCGAGGGCCATCACCGGTCGACGCCCTCCACGGCGGCGGGTCGGGGGAGGTTGGCGATCATCGCCATGGTCACCCCGCCGTCGACGAGCAGCGTCTGGCCCGTCACGTAGGCCGCCTCGTCGGAGAGGAGCCAGAGCGCGACGCCGGCGACGTCGTCGGCGGTGCCGAGCCGGCCGAGGGGGACCTTGCCCTCCCGGGCCGACCGGGTCGCGCCATCCGCGTAGATGGGGCGCGACATGCCGGCGTCGATCAGCCCGGGGGCGACGGCGTTGACCCGCAGGCGTGGCCCCCACTCGAGCGCCATCTGCTGGGTGAGCAGGTGGACGCCGGCCTTGGTCGCGCCGTACGCGCCGGCGTTGGGCCCGGGGGCGACGCCGTTCATGGAGCCGACGTTGACGATGGCGCCGCCGTCGCGGAGGCGGGCGGCGGCGGCCCGGCCCACGACGAAGGTCCCGGTGAGGTTCACCTCGACCACGAGCCGCCAGTCGTCCAGGTCGAGGTCGGCGAGCGGACCGAAGCGGACGACGCCCGCGTTGTGCACGAGGCCGTCGAGGGGTCCGAAGGCGTCGAGCGCGCCGGCGACGGCGGCCTCGTCGGCGACGGAGGCCGGCAGCGCCACCCCGCTGATCTCGGCGGCACGGGCCTCGGCGGCGTCGGCGTCCGCGTCGAGCACCCCCACGTGCCAACCGCGCGTCGCGGCCGCGGTCGCGATGGCCGCGCCGATCCCGTGGGCGGCGCCGGTGACGACGAGGCGCCCGCTCACCCCCGGACCACCTCCTGGGTCAGGACCCGGGTGGCCCACGCCCGGACGCGCTCGCCCGGGATCGGCGCCCGCTCGGGCCAGGGTCGGTCGAGGTCGACGGGTTCGCCCCGGGAGATCACGGCCCGCAGCCGCGAGCGGTCGCCGAGGACGCGCACGTCCCTCGCCGGGTCGCCCTCCACGACGAGCAGGTCCGCGACCCGGTCCACCTCGACGGTGCCGAGCTCGCCCTCGCGCCGCATGGCGATGGCGCCGTTGGCGGTCGCGCAGCGGATCGCCTCGAGCGGGGTGAGGCCGACGGCCTCGACCAGCACCTCGGCCTCGCGGGCGTGCCAGTGCCCGTACGGGGTGAGCGCGAAGCCCGACTCGGAGCCGCACAGGATGGGGACCCCGGCGTCGTGGGCCGTGCGGAGCGACGCGGCCGTGGCCTCGATCTCCCCGCGGAACACGTCCTGCATGCCGTCCCCCGCACCGACCAGGTGGCCGTGGTCGGCGAGGTTGGCCAGGAACGTGAACGTCGGGCACAGCGCCGCGCCCGACGCCACCACCGCCTCGACGCCGGCGTCGTCCAGGAAGGACGCGTGCAGGATGAGGTCCACGCCCGCCCGCGCCGCGGCCAGCGTGGAGCTGGCCGTGCGGCAGTGGGCCGCCACCGGCAGCCCGAGGTCGTGGGCGGTGTCGCACACGACGCGCAGCTCGTCCTCGGTCCAGACGTCGACCTCGCCCCGTCGGGTCGGGATGGAGCCGGTGGCGTGGATCTTGATCCAGTCGGCACCCCGCTTGGCGTGGCGACGGGTCCAGGTCACCATCTCGTCGCGGGTGTTGACGATGCGCGCGTAGCCGGCGATCCCCTCGTCGGGGACCATCGGCCCGGCCGTGCCCCCGACCGAGGTGAGCAGCGCGGACACGCCGGTCGAGATGCGGGGACCCGCCACGACACCCGCCTCGACGGCGTCGCGCAGGGCCGGACCGATCTCGAAGATGGTGTCGGGGTCCAGGATCGACGTGACGCCGGCGAGCAGGAGCTTGGTCAGGTTGAAGCCGGCCACGAGCGCGGCCGTGGCCGGGTCCCGGTGGTGGAACAGCTCGTCGTTGGAGGAGACGTCGTCGAAGGTCGCGTGGACGTGGGCGTCGACCAGGCCGGGCATGACCGTGCAGCCCGTGGCGTCGATCGCCCGCGCGCCGGCCGGCGGCACGGACCCGGCACCGTCCGGTCCGGCGCCGTCCGGGGCGGGGACGTCGGAGCGGGGCACGACGGCCACGATCCGGTCGCCGTCGAGGTGGACGTCGGCGGGGAGGGGCGGCCGTCCCGTCCCGTCCACGACGACGCCGCCGTGGACGACGAGTGTGGTCATCGGACACCTCCGGTGGACCGGCCGTAGGGTGCCGGCCGATGGAACTCGGGATCGATGGACGACGTGCGCTGGTGACCGGCGGTTCGGCCGGTCTCGGCCTGGGTGCGGCACGGGCGCTGGTCGCGGCGGGCTGCCGCGTCGCGGTCAACGGACGGCACGAGGACCGCCTGGCGCGGGCGGTCGAGGAGCTCGGTGAGAGCGCGGTGGCCGTCGCCGGTGACGTGTCGGGGATCGAGGGTGCGACCGACGTCGCCGCCCGCGCCGCCGAGGCACTCGGCGGCGTCGACGTGCTCGTCGCCAACGCGGGCGGGCCACCCGCCGGGACCTTCGCCACGACCCCGCTGGAGGCCTACGAGCCCGCGCTCGCGCTCAATCTCACGTCCACCGTCGCGCTGTGCCACGCCGTCGTGCCCGGCATGGCGGCCCGGGGGTGGGGGCGGATCGTGGCGATCACGTCGATCTCGGTCCGCCAGCCGATCGCCAACCTGATCCTGTCCAACACGGCCCGCGCCGGCCTGACCGGCTTCCTCAAGACCCTGGCCCGGGAGGTGGCGGGCGACGGGATCACCGTGAACTCGCTCCAGCCCGGCTACCACGCGACCGACCGGCTCCGCTCGGTGGCCGCCGGCGACCTGGACGCGCTCGCGGCCCAGGTACCGGCCGGCACCGTCGGCGACCCGGACGACTTCGGCGCCCTCGTGGCGATGCTGTGCTCGGAGTCGGCCCGCTTCGTGACCGGCTCGTCGATCCCCGTCGACGGGGGGCAGCACGCCGGCCTCCTCTGAGGTCATCCCCGTTCCACGAGGTGGTCGAGCCCGTCGGACACGGCGCACCCGTCCGGCACGTCACCCAGCGCGAGGTCGAGCGACCGGTGGAAGTGGTGGATCAGGCGCTCGTGCCAACCGATCCGGAACGGCTGCGCCCCCCGTGAGCCCACCGACCGCTGGATGGCGTTCATGTTCTCGGTGTCCTGGGCCATCACCGTCTCGAACAGCGTCATCCGCATGGCGTGCTCGTCGAGGGTGGCCTGGTCCTCCCAGGCCGGGGCGAACCAGACCAGCTCGAGGAGGCTGGAGGCGGGCCCGTCCGGCCAGATGCAGATCCAGGCGAAGGCGCCGGTGTCCATCGGTGCGATGACGTTGGGGAAGATGCCGAACGACGTCGACGTCTCCCGCCAGAGCTGGCCGACGGAGGGGTTGTCGGCCGAGGGGCTGGGCGCCACCAGGGGGATCAGCTCCTCCTTCTTGGCCACGGTCAGGCGGCTGTGCCCGTTGGGGAGCATCGCGACGGTCACGGACCGGTCGTCGTAGAGCAGGGCTGCGTTGTCCGGGTGGACGGTGCGGATGTGGTACACCTCGCTGAAGGCGTCGACGAGGAGCTTCCAGTTGCACTCGATGCGGTGCTCCTGCGTGCCGAGCACCCGCAGCGACGGGCCGTCGATCTCGGCCATCTGCTCGGTCAGCGGACCGAGGTGCTCCTCGAGCGGCGCGGCGTCGTCGTCCTCGCACACGAAGACGAACCCCTGCCACGTCTCGCACCGGACCGGGACCAGACCCAGCTCGCCGGTGTCGACGTCGACGAAGTGCCGCCGGTCGGGCACGGCGCGCAGCTCGCCGGTCGTGTCGTAGGACCACGAGTGGTAGAGGCACGTGAGGCGCTTCGCGGTCCCGCAGGCGTCGCGGACGACGGGCGCGCCCCGGTGCCGGCAGGCGTTGTAGAAGGCGCGCAGGTCCCCGTCGTGGCCGCGCACGACGACGATCGGCGCCGCGGTCCGGTCGAACAGCTTGTAGGCGCCGGGTTCGGCGACCTCCGACTCGTGCCCGGCGAAGAGCCACTGCCGCCCCCAGAGCCTCGCCTGCTCGAGCTCGTGGAAGTCGCTCGACACGTACCGCGCCACCGGGATCGGCGGGATCTCCACCGCCCCCTCCGGCGCCGTGTCGCGCGCCTGGCCGTCGGCCATCTCCGCACGGATCCGCTGCTCCAACGTCGCGTCCACGTCGAACCCCCCTCTGGTTGCTAAACGATGTTTAGTGTACGGTGGCCCCGACCGTCCAGATCAAGGGGGACCCATGCCGATTCCCGGCTCGCTGCTGTCGTCGATGCCGTCCGACCTCGACCTCGAGGTGACACGGGGCGCGTGGCCCACCGACCTGACCGGCGAGATGGTCATCAGCGGACCGGTCCCCGACCGCGCCCTCGCCCACGCGTTCTTCGGCTGGGGCACGATGCACCGGCTCTCGCTCTCGCCCGGGACCCACGGCGCACCCGACGGGCGGCTGGCGTGGCGGTCCCGCGTCATCGACTCCCCCGCGCGGCGCCTCCACGAGCGTCGACCGGAGCTGTTCACGCCCGGCCCGACGGGCTACTCCACCCCGCTCGGCCCGCCGAACATGGCCAACACGGCGCCGCTGCCGTGGGGCGACCGCCTCTTCGCGACGTGGGACGTCGGACGTCCGACCGAGCTCGACCCCGTCGACCTGACCTGGCTCGGCGACGGCGGGTCGCTCGATGCGTGGGGCGGCCAGAGCATCGAGCTCGGCAACGTCTTCCCCTTCCTGTTCTCCTCCGCCCACCCCGTGGTCGACCCCGACCGCGACTGCCTCTGGACCGTCAAGCTGATCCCCGACCTGGCCGCCGGCTTCGCGCAGGCGCCGGTGGTGGTCCGCTGGGACGGCGACGGCGCCCCGGCCCGGACGTGGCCGGTCGAGGGCGCGCAGGTCGCCGGGTCGATGCACCAGATCGCCCAGACCCGGCAGTGGCTGATCCTGGCCGACTCCGGCAACTTCAAGGCCGACCCGGAGGCGATGCTCGGCGGCCAGAAGTCGGTGTCGATCGACGACGAGGTCAACCTCTACCTGGTGCGCAAGGAGGTCCTGGACGCCACGCCGAGCGGCACCCCGGTCCAGGCCATCCCCTTCGTGATGGGACCCCCGTCGGGCCACCACTACGCCGTCTGGGACGACACCGACGGCATCCGGGTCATCTTCGAGCACATGGACATGGTCGACCTCGGCTTCCCGATCGCTGCGGGCGACCTGGATCGCAACGGGCGACCCGTCGACCCGGCCCTGGCCGGCTTCTACTCGATGGGCCTGTGCCCCGAGACGGTGTCGGAAGCCCTCATCGACCCCGTCAGCCGCAAGGTCCTCGAGCAGGCCGCCGTCCAGACCGAGGAGACCTGGAACCAGCAGCTGTCCGGGATGGACTGGAGCACGGAGGGCATGGCCGCACCCACGGTGCACCACCTCGCCTACCACGGCGCCCGACCCGGCGCGATCACACGACGGGCCATCGACTGGTACGCCGACCGGATCGACGAGGACCGCATCCCCACCGAGGACACACCCGGGATGCTGGTCACCTACGAGCGGGGATCGCTCGCCGAGCGCAGCCGGTGGGAGTACCCCGACACGTCGGACTTCATCTCGTCGCCGACCTTCGTGCCCCGCGACCCCGGCGCAGGCGGCTCGCGGTACGCGGGCAGCGAGCCCGGCGGCCACGACGGCTACGTCGTCCTCCCGGTCCAGAACGACCGGGGCTTCCGCGTCGAGGTCTTCGACGCCGCCGACGTCGGCGCCGGCCCGGTCGCCGTGGCCGAGGCGCCGGGCGGGGCGACCGTGCCCCTGCTGCTCCACTCGGCGTGGCTGCACCGGTCCGTGCCCGCCGTCGGGGCCGAGCGCATGTCCTTCCGGGACGAGCTCGTGGCCGCCGGTGCCCGCCTCGACGACGTCGAGCCCGACGTCGTGGCCGAGGCCTGGGCCGTGGCCGAGGAGCTCGACGACCGCACCGCCTGACGGCACCGAGCACCGTCCGACTGCCGCCTGCATCCAGGAGGGCGTCGACGAGGCCGGATGGGTCCGGATCAGGCGCCGCCGAGCCGCCCGATGTTGGCCCAGGGGGAGACGACGAACTCGATCGCCGCGCCGAAGACGAGCGTCCGCCAGGGGGTCGGCTCGACGAAGCGTGCCCACTCCGTGCCGTCGGCGACCTGCACCGCTTCGGGCGCGACGAGCACCTGGTCCGCGTCGGCGAGTCCCGCGTCGTAGAAGGTGCGGTCGGCCACGCCGTTGCGCCAGTAGATCCAGTCGTTCGCCGAGGTGAACTCGGGG
This sequence comes from uncultured Acidimicrobiaceae bacterium, assembly GCA_964497795.1. Lineage (GTDB taxonomy): Bacteria > Actinomycetota > Acidimicrobiia > Acidimicrobiales > Salinilacustritrichaceae > Salinilacustrithrix. Next base: position 140,294 of record CAZCEZ010000001.1, read on the forward strand.
TGCGTGCGGACCCGCTCGGCACCGGCCACGGAGAGGTCGCTGCGGAACGCGGCGCCGTCGGGGCCGACCAGGGTCGTGACGCGGTCACCGTCCCGACGGTGCTCGACCCGGCTGGCCGGCGTGATCACGTCGACGGGGTCCATCGAGCGCCCCGAGGAGCGGGCGTCGACCACGAGGTACCGGGGGACCCCCTCCGGGTCGGCGATGTAGGCCGACCACTCGGCCCGCAGGCCGTTGGTGATGCCCGAGACCCGGTACACGTTCAGGGTCAGGAGGTGCTCGGGCTCGTCGTCGGCCAGGCAGCGGATCGGCGCGAGGTGCATCCCGGCCGGGAGGTCGAGGTGGGCCTCCAGCGCAGCGGGATCCGGCACCCGGAACACGAGGTAGACCGAGGGCGGGTCGGCCTCGACGGTGAAGCGGACCAGCGGGTCCTCTCGCCCGAGGGCCACCATGGCCCCCGTGCGCAGCGCCATCTGCGAGTAGAGGAACCGGCGGAGCGCGCGACGGCCCCGGAGCCCGAGCCTGGACAGCGAGTGGGGTGCGGTCACGTTCGGAGTAAACATCGTTTAGCGCTCGTCGGTCAATCGTGGCTACCGTCGCCGGGCATGGGGATGCTCACCGCCGGGTTCGCCGCCGAGGATCCGACGGGGGTGGCGCTCGTCGACGAGTCGGGGACCTGCACCTGGGCCGAGCTCGACGCGCGGGTCGACCGGGCCGTGACCGTCCTCGACGCCGCCGGGCTCGGCGAGGGCGACGTGGTCGCAGCGGTGCTCGGGAACCAGCGAGAGCTGTTCGAGCTGAGCCTGGCCTGCATGGAGGGCGGCTTCCTGCTGGTGCCGGTGAACTGGCACTGGGTCGCCGAGGAGCTCGAGCACGTGCTGGTCGACGCCGGCGCCGCTGCGCTCGTGGTCGACGAGCGCTGGCGGACCACGGCCGACGGAGCGACCTTCGGGGGCGTCCGCTTCGACGTCGGCGCGGGCGGCGGGTGGGAGGCGGCGCTGGCCGCCGTGGAGCCAGCGACCCGCGAGGCGGTCCGGGGCGGGGCGATGTTCTACACGTCGGGCACCACGGGTCGACCGAAGGGGGTCCGGGGCAGCCTCGCCGTCGTCGGCGGCGATCCGGTGATGTGGCAGCTGATGGCCGGCATGGCCGACACCTTCGGGCTCCCCGCCGAGGATCCCGTGTTCCTGCTCGCCGGGCCCGCCTACCACTCGGCCCAGTGGGTGTTCTCGATCTTCTCGCTGCTGCGGGGCGCGACCGTCGTGGCCCAGCACCGCTTCGACCCGGCGGGTCTGCTCGACCTCGTGGGACGCCACCGCGTGACCACGACGCTGCTCGTCCCGACCCAGCTCACCCGGCTCCTCCGCCTGCCCGAGCACGTCCGCGCCGCAGCCGACACCTCGTCGCTCCGCTCGGTCGTGCACGGTGCCGCACCCTGCCCCGAGCCGCTCAAGCGCGCCGTGCTCGACTGGCTCGGACCCGTCGTCCAGGAGTTCTACGGGGGTACGGAGGGCGGCTTCCTCACCTTCATCGACGCCGAGGAGTGGCTGGCCCGGCCGGGCAGCGTGGGTCGTGCCGTCCCGATCGTCGAGATCGTCGTCCTCGACGACGAAGGCGAGCCGGTGCCTGCCGGGACGACCGGCCAGATCTGGTTCCGCAGCACGGTCGGGAGCGACTTCGAGTACCACAACGCCCCGGACAAGACGGCGGCCGCGCACCGGGGAGCCGGGCTCGGGACGCTCGGCGACGTCGGGCACCTCGACGAGGACGGGTACCTCTACCTGTCGGACCGCACGATCGACATGATCATCTCCGGGGGCGTGAACATCTACCCGGCCGAGATCGAGCAGGTGCTCGTCACCCACCCCGACGTCGACGAGGCCGCCGTCGTCGGCGTGCCCGACGACGAGTTCGGCGAGTCCGTCCTCGCCGTCGTGGAGGCCCCGGGGGCCGGGCCGTCGCTGCCCGACGAGCTCGACCAGGCGTGCCGCACCCACCTCGCCGGGTACAAGCGGCCACGTCGCTACGTCGTGGTCGACGCGCTCCCCCGCTCCGAGATGGGCAAGGTGCTCAAGCGGCGGCTGCGCGAGGACCTCGCGTCGGCTGCGGCCGACGTCGCCCGTAGGGTCTGAGGCGTGCCCAGCGAACCCCTCACCCTGGAGCGGATCCTCGACTGCGCGGCGAGCATCGTCCGGGCCGAGGGCACCGACGCGCTGGGCCTGCGTCGCATCGGCCGAGAGCTCGGCGTCACCGCACCGGCGCTCTACGGCTACGTCGACAGCCTCGACGGGCTCCTCCGCGCCCTCGCCGAGCACCAGTTCGAGGAGCTGGCCCGACGCTTCGCCGGGGTGCGGGCCCGCAAGCCCGCCAACCGGGTGCGGGCGCTCAGCCGGGTGTACATCGACTACGCCCGGGAGGAACCGGCCCTGTTCCGGCTGCTGTTCCGGTTCCCGCCCGACCTCGGCGGCACGGGGGTCGAGCACGAGCTGCCGGCGGCCACCAAGGTCTTCATGGCCGCCGCCGAACCCCTCACGGCCGGGCACGACGCCGGGGACTTCCCGAACATCGAGCCGCTGTCGGCGGCCATCGCCGTGTGGGCCGCCGTCCACGGCTGCGCCACGGCGGCCTGCATGGGCTTCGACTTCGACGAGGCGACCGTCGAGCGCCTGATCGACGACGTGCTCGACATGGTGATCGCCGGCCTCTCCTCCTGAGCCGGCCTCCGGCGGCTCCCGCCGACGCCCGGACGAGCCCCCGAGACGAGGTGCGTGACGCGCCATCCGTCGTCTGCGATGCTGCGCGCGGATCGAAGGAGGGTGCGATGACGGCACCGATGCTCACGGACAGCGGACTCGAGACCTGGCTGGTCTTCCACCGGGGCGTCGAGCTCCCGGACTTCGCCGCGTTCCCCCTGCTCGACGACCCGGAGGGTCGGGCCCTGCTGCTGGAGTACTTCCGCGACCACCTGGCCGTCGCCGCAGCCGCCGGCACCGGCATCGTGCTGGAGACGCCGACGTGGCGGGCCAACCCCGACTGGGGCGGGCGGCTCGGCTACGACGCCGACGCGCTGGACCGGGTCAACCGCGACGCCGTCGCCCTGCTCCGCTCGCTGGCCGGCGAGCACCCGGACCTCGACGTGGTGATCAGCGGCAACCTCGGCCCTCGAGGCGACGGGTACGTCGCGACCGAGGTCGGCACGGTGGCCGACGCCGAGCGGTACCACGGCGCGCAGATCGCCTCGTTCGCCGCCGCCGGGGCCGATCGGGTCACGCTCCTCACCGCCACCCACGCCACCGAGGCCGTCGGCGTCGTCCGGGCCGCCGGGACGGCGGGGGTCCCGGTCGTGGTCGCCTTCACCGTGGAGACCGACGGTCGGCTCCCGAGCGGGCAGCCCCTCCACGAGGCGATCGGCGAGGTGGACGCCGCCACCGACGGCGCCGCGCTCCACTTCGGCGTCAACTGCGCCCACCCCGACCACTTCACGCCGGCGCTCCGGGCAGATCCCGACGCCATCGGCCGCATCGCCCTCGTGCGGGCCAACGCCTCCCGGGCGAGCCACGCCGAGCTCGACGAGGCCGAGGAGCTCGACGACGGGGACCCCGAGGAGCTCGGCCTGCTGTGCGCCGGCCTCGTCCGCTCGCACCCGCACCTGCAGGTGCTGGGCGGGTGCTGCGGCACGGACACCCGCCACGTCGAGGCCATCGCCCGGGCCGTCGCCGCCGGCGCCTGAGTGGCCCGGCTACGTCCGGGCCGTCGACCCGTCGGGCGTCGACACGACGCACCGGCCTCCGAGCGCCGATCGACCCCCCGGTCGCTGCGCCGGGACGACGGAGGCCCCGGCTCGGGAGCCGGGGCCTCGGTCGTGTGGTGACTGGATCGTGGATCCTGCGTCGGGGACAGGGGTCCGACCGGTCCGCGACGTGGGTGATCACGTCACGGCGGCGACCGATGTCCCGTCGGCGTCAGCGCAGCTCCAGCTCAGCTCAGCTGCAACCCGACGTGGAGCCGCAGGACGGGCAGGCGTGGCAGGAGCCGGCC
>CAZCEZ010000002.1:0-6042 GCA_964497795.1 uncultured Acidimicrobiaceae bacterium
GGTGCAGATGGAGCCCGGCCCGATGCCGACCTTCACGGCGTCGGCGCCGTTGCCGACCAGGGCGCGGACGGCCTCCGGGGTGGCGATGTTCCCGGCCACGACGTCCACGGACCAGCGGGACTTGACCTCCTTGACCGTGTCGAGGACGCCGCGGCTGTGGCCGTGGGCGGTGTCGACGACGAGGACGTCGACGCCGGCGTCGACGAGGGCCTCGCAGCGGTCGAGCGCGTCGGGCCCGACGCCGACGGCGGCGCCGACCCGGAGGCGGCCCCGCTCGTCCTGGGTGGCGTGGGGGAAGTCGTCGCGCTTGGTGATGTCCTTGATCGTGATGAGCCCGGCCAGGCGGCCGGCGTCGTCGACGATGGGGAGCTTCTCGATCCGGTTCTGCCACAGGATGCGGCGGGCCTCGTCGAGCGTGGTGCCGGCCGGGGCCGTGACCAGCGGCGGCTTGCGCATCACGGCCGAGATGGGCTGGTCGTGGTCGTCGACGAAGCGCAGGTCCCGGTTGGTGAGCAGGCCGACCAGGATCCCGTCGCCGTCGACGATGGGGACGCCCGACACCTTGTACTTGGCCATCAGCTCGAGGGCGTCGAACACGTGCCCGTCGGCGGTGAGCGTCACCGGGTCCTCGATCATCCCGGACTGGGACCGCTTGACCCGGTCGACCTCCACGGCCTGGTCCTGGATCGACAGGTTCCGGTGGATGATGCCGAGTCCGCCGTGGCGGGCCAGGGCGATGGCGAGGCGGGCCTCGGTCACCGTGTCCATCGCGGCCGACACGATGGGCAGCGCGAGGCGGATCCCGTTCGTGAACCGGGACGACGTGTCGACCTCGTGGGGGAGCACGTCGGACTCGCCGGGGACGAGCAGGACGTCGTCGAAGGTCAGCCCGACCTTGGCGAAGCGGGGGTGGACGGAGTCGTTGGCCTGCTCCATGTGGGGATCCTAGTGGTGCTCCCCGGGCCGACCCGGACCCGCGTACCGTCGCCGCCGTGACCGGCGACCACCTCACGCCCGACGGGTTCCGGCGCCTGGCCCACGACTACGTGGACTGGGTCGCCTCGTACTGGGAGCGGGTCGGCGAGCTGCCGGTGTCGCCGCCGACCCGGCCCGGCGACGTGCGCGCCCTGCTGGACGCCCACCCGCCGGCCGAGCCCGGGGACCTCGGTGACGTGCTCGCCGACCTCGACGAGGTCGTCGTCCCGCACCTCGTCCACTGGCAGCACCCGTCGTTCTTCGCGTTCTTCCCGGCCAACACGTCGGGGCCCGGCGTGCTCGCCGACCTCGTGTCCTCCGGCCTCGGCGTCAACGGCATGAACTGGGCGACCGGGCCTGCGGTGACCGAGGTGGAGCAGGTCGTGCTCGACTGGTTCGTCGACCTGCTCGGCCTGCCCGCGACGTTCCGTCACGACCACGACGGCCCGGGTGGCGGCGTGCTCCAGGACTCGGCGTCGTCGTCGACGCTGGTCGCGCTGCTCGCGGCCCGGGGGCGGGTCAGCACCGGGGGCGACCTGTCGGCGCTGCGGGCCTACGCCTCGGACCAGGCCCACTCCTCGATCGTGAAGGCGGCCCGGATCGCCGGCCTCGCCGACGACCAGGTCCGCCTCGTGCCCACCGATGCCGCGTTCGGCATGCGCCCCGACGCCCTCGCCGAGGCCGTCGCCGCCGACCGCGCCGCCGGCCTGGTGCCGTTCTTCTGCTGCGCCACGGTGGGGACGACGTCGTCGATGGGCGTGGACCCCGTGGCCGAGGTCGCCCGCACGTGCGCCGATGCGGGCGTGTGGGTCCACGTCGACGCGGCCATGGCCGGGTCGGCCGCGGTCTGCCCCGAGCTCCGCTGGGTGGTCGACGGCGCCGATGCCGTCGACTCGTGGTCCTTCAACCCGCACAAGTGGCTGTTCACCACCTTCGACTGCTCCTGCTTGTGGTTCGCGGACGCCCGCCCGGTCGTGGACGCGCTGTCGATCACGCCCGCGTACCTCCGGAACGAGGCCAGCGAGGCCGGCACCGTGGTCGACTTCCGGGACTGGCAGATCCCCCTCGGCCGCCGGTTCCGGGCCCTGAAGCCGTGGTTCGTGATCCGCCACCACGGCAGCGAGGCCCTGGCCCGGCACGTCCGCGAGCACGTCCGCCTCGGCCGCCTGCTCGCCGACCGGGTCCTCGACCACCCGGGGATGACCTTCGCCGCGCCGCCCGCGCTCAACCTGGTGGTGCTGCGCTGCACGGCCCGTCCGGGTGAGTCCGAGGACGCCGCCGACGAGCGGACGGAGTCCCTGCTCGCCGAGGTGAACGCGACCGGGCGGGCCCTGCTCACCCCGACGGTGCTCGACGGCCGTCCGGCGATCCGGATCTGCGTCGGGCAGACGCACACGACCCAGGTGCACGTCGACGCGCTGTGGGACCTCGTGGTGGAGACCCTCGACCGGCTCTAGGTTCCCGGCCGTGACCGACCTCCCCGCCGACGTCGACCCCGACCGCTTCGCCGTCCACCGCTGGACCGTCGACCGCGCCGGCACCGAGCCGTTCGACCTGGCCTACGTGCGGGAGAACCCGGGCGGCGTGCCGCTGCTGTGCGTGCACGGCTGGCCCGAGACCAAGCGGATCTGGTGGCGGGTGATCGAGCCGCTCGCCGAGGCGGGCTTCGAGGTGATCGTCCCCGACCTGCGCGGGTTCGGCGACTCCGACGTCCCGCCCGACGGCTTCGTCGACGTGCCGTCGATGAGCCGCGACCTCCACGCACTGCTGCGCCACCTCGGCCACGAGCGCGCCGTGCTGTGCGGCGGCGACCTCGGTGGCCCCGTCGTGCAGGACCTCGCCCTCCGCTTCCCCGACGCGGTCGAGCGGATGGTGCTGTTCAACTCGCCGCTGCCCTACCTGAAGGAGGAGATGGCGGGCATGGACAGCCGGCCCCCGGCCGGTGCCGCCGACTACTTCCTCCGACAGGGCACCGACCCCGACGGCCTCGCCGCCGACCTGTCCACACCCGAGCAGCGCCGTGCCTACGTGGCGACCTTCTACACGTCGCGGTTCTGGGCCCACCCGGGCGCGTTCTGCGAGGGCCTGCTGCCCGGTGGGCCGGCCGTGGACTTCCACACCGAGCCCTTCGCCGACGCCGCCCACCTGCGGGCCTCCTTCGGCGGGTACGAGTCGACGTTCTCGGCGTCGGCCCGGTCCGAGCCCCCGATCCTGGCCCGCAACCCCGACGTCGAGACCCTGCTGCTGTTCGGGCCGAGCGACCACGTCCTCTACCCCGAGTTCGACCGCATGGCCGCCGTCGTGTTCCCCGACCACGTGGGGCCGTTCCTGCTCCGCGACTGCGGCCACTTCGTGCCGTGGGAGGCACCGCACCAGCTGGTGTCGGCGACGCGGGCCTTCTGCCGGGACCTGCTCGCCTGAGCGGCCCCGGAGGCGTCAGCCGCCGGAGGCCGCGAGCCGCAGGGCGGGCCGGGGGAGCGGGGTCCGCGGCGCGGCGGTGGCCGTGAGGTGGGCGTCGACGGTCGCCGCCGACATCGGCCTCCCGTGGTACCAGCCCTGCGAGCGGTCGCAGTCCAGCTCCCGGATGCAGGCGTCGTGGGCGGCGTCCTCGACGCCCTCGGCCACGACCTCCATGTCCAGGGCGTGGGCGAGGGCCACGATGGCGGCGATCATGGCCTCCATCGGGCCGACGTCGCCGTAGAGGTCCCGCACGAACGTGCGGTCGATCTTGACCACGTCGACGGGGAGGTCGCGCAGCGCGCCGAGCGAGGAGTAGCCGGTGCCGAAGTCGTCGAGGGCGATCTCGATGCCCATGTCGCGCAGCCGGGCGAGGGACTCGACGGCGGCATCGTCCTCGACGAGGGCGCTCTCGGTCACCTCGAGGGTGAGCGACGAGGCGGGCAGGCCGTGGCGGGCCAGGGCGTCGCCGACGAGGGTGGGGAGCCGGTCGTCGAGCTGGCGGGCCGACAGGTTGACCGCCACCCGCTGCCCGTCACCGAGCAGGCCCAGGTCGCGCCAGCGGCGCATGTCGGCGCAGGCCCGGTGCAGCACCAGGGAGCCGAGGCGGCCGATGAGGCCGGCCTCCTCGGCCAGGGGGATGAAGGTGGCGGGGGAGACCGGACCGCGGACCGGGTGCCGCCAGCGGGCCAGGGCCTCGAGCTCGACGATGCCGCCGGTCGCGTTCGACACGATCGGCTGGTAGTGCACCTCGACGGTGCCCTGGTCGAGGGCCTCCCGGAGGTCGACCACGAGCTGGTGGCGCTCCACGGCGTCGTCGTGGAGGTCCTGGGTGAAGATCCGGATGGAGCCCTGCCCGCTGCGCTTCGCCCGGTACATGGCGGCGTCAGCGTCCCGGAGCAGCCCGTCGACGTCGACGCGGCGGCCGTCGCCGGAGGCCGTGGCGATGCCGGCCGACGCCGAGATCGGCGTGGTGCCCTCGTCGCCCGCCAGCGCGTCGAGCAAGGCGTCGCCGAGGCGCTCGGGGGCGTCGCCGGGCGCGAGGTCGGTGACCACGACGAACTCGTCGCCGCCGAAGCGGGCGACGATCGATCCGGCCGGGGCCGCGTCGCGCAGCCGTCGGGCGGCGTCGAGGAGGAGGCGGTCGCCGGCGTGGTGGCCGAGGGAGTCGTTGACGACCTTGAAGTCGTCGAGGTCCAGGAAGCAGAGGGCGACGGTCGGGCCGGCGGGCCGGGCGAGCCGCTCGCCGAGGCGGCGCTCGAGGAGGGTCCGGTTGGGCAGGCCGGTCAGCTGGTCGTGCTCGGCCTGGTGGCGGAGCTCCTCGGCCCGGCGGGCCGTGGCCACGGTGGCGGCCAGCTGGGAGGCCACGGTGCACAGCACCGACTCGAGGCGCGCCGTGGCGTGGCGGCGGGAGCGGAAGCCGACGCACAGGGTGCCGGCCGTCTCGCCGGCCCACTCCAGCGGCACGACGAGGGCACTCCGGAGGCCGTCGACGCCCAGCGCCAGGGGGTCGTCGAGCCAGATCGGTCCGGTCGCGGAGGCCCAGCGGACCCCGCCGTGCACCTCGTTGCGCCGCGGGGCGCCGGCGGCCCGGTGGATCGGCTCGTCCTCGGGGCCGTGGAGGACGAGGTCGACTCGGGCGGCGCCGACGATGGCGAGGACGGTCTCGCAGGCCTGCTCGGCGATCGCCTCCGGGGTCGCGGCCCGCAGGTCGTTGGACAGGCCCTGGACGCGGACCCAGAGGTCGCGCTCGCCGACCACCTCCCGGGTGTTGCGGTAGACGACGAGCAGCTGGGCCAGGACCGGGACCACCGTGACCAGCACGATCGGCTGCTCCCGGACGGCGGCGGCGACGATGACGGCGAGGCTCGTGTTGGCCAGGCCGAACAGGATCGCGAGCCCGAGGCCGTCGCGGAGCACGACGCTGAAGGGGAGGTCCCGGGAGCGGGCGACGGCGCCGGCCACGGCCGCCGTGTTGAGCACGAGGAAGGTGGCGCACGCCGCGACGAGCGCCGGCCACGTGGTCGAGGATCCGAGCAGGTCGCCCACGACCACGTCGACGGCGGTGGCCGCCCCGGCCGCGAGCGCGAAGGCGCCGCCGTTGAAGCGGGCCTTGGTCGTCGACCGGCGCAGTGCCAGGTGCTGCGTGGCGATGACGAGGCCGCCGACCAGGGGCAGCCAGCCTGCCGGCAGGGCCACGAGGCCGACCACGACGGCCGCCTCGGACCAGGTGAAGGTGTGGTTCTCGCCGCCGTGCTCGACGTGGACGATCGGCAGGTCGCCGAGGCAGACGGCCAGGACGGTGGCTCCCACGGCCAGGAGGGTCGGGGTGCCGTGCGACGCCAGCGCCGCGCCGACGGCCACGACGAGGCCGAGGACGGTGACGGCGTCGACGTACCGGCGGAGCTCCGCCGGCGGCGTCGGCGCCGTGGTCATCGGGCGCCCCACGGGACGTGGGAGGGCAGGGGCGTGCGCTCACCGGCGACCGGTGCGTCGATCGGCGGGTGCAGGCCCCACCACGCCGTGGCGAACAGGTCGTCCTCGTAGAGGGCGGAGGTCCAGGAGGAGCCGGTCCAGGAGGAGCCGGTCCAGGAGCTGCCGGTCCAGGAG
>CAZCEZ010000002.1:6142-63896 GCA_964497795.1 uncultured Acidimicrobiaceae bacterium
GGTCCAGGAGGAGCCGGTCCAGGAGGAGCCGGTCCAGGAGCTGCCGGTCCAGGAGCTGCCGGTCCAGGAGGAGCCGGTCCAGGAGCTGCCCGTCCAGGACGAGCCGTTCCAGACGCCACCCGTCCACGACGAGCCGGTCCAGGACGAGCCGGTCCAGGAGGAGCCGGTCCAGGACGAGCCGGTCCAGGAGGAGCCGGTCCACGACGAGCCGGTCCAGGAGGAACCGGTCCACGACGAGCCCGCCCACGCCGCGGCGTCCCACGCCTCGCAGCGGACGTCGATCTCGCCCTCGATCACGTCGTCGGGGCCGTCGCCGTCGCAGTCGGTGACCACGTGCAGGCCGCCGCGGGCGGCTTCGATGGACCCGAGGCCCGTGGCGTCGGCCGCGGTCCGCTCGGGCACGGCGGGGACGGGAGCCGTCCGGGCCTCGGCCAGGTCGATGCGACCGCGGCCCTCGGTGGCCACGGTGCCCGACAGCGGGTCGGCGGTGCCGAGCAGCAGCGCCTTGACCTCGTCGGGGCGCAGCTCGGGACGCTCGGCGAGCAGGAGGGCGACGAGCCCCGACGTGACCGCCGTGGCCTGCGAGGTGCCCGAACCCCGGATGTAGCTGGGCTCCACCAGGGCGCTCGGGTTGCCGCTCTCGATGGTCGAGCCGAAGGACCGGCTGGCCACCAAGCGGCGACCCGGTGCGACCAGGTCGGGCTTGTTCGCGCCCTGGGCGGTCGGGCCCCGCGAGGTCCAGGTGGGGATGCGGTCGTCGGTCGGCGACGCCGTGCCGTTGTCGTTGTAGGCGCCGACGGTCAGCACGACGGGGTCGTCGCCCGGCTTGGTGATCGTCCCGGACTGGGGGCCGTCGTTGCCGGCGGCGACCACGACGACGATGCCCTGGTCCCACAGCCGGCGCACGGCGTGGTTCAGCGGGTCGACGGCGGGGTCCTGGGTGGAGTGGGTGCCCCAGGACAGGTTGAGGACCCGGATGCCGTACTGGTCGGCGTAGGCGGAGACCCAGTGCATGGCCTGCAGCAGGGTCGAGACGTCGGCGACGCCGTTCTCGCCCGCCACCTTGACCGACACGACGTGGGCGGCGGGGGCGACGCCGGTGTAGGCGCCGCCGGTGCGACCGGCGCTGTCCATGCCCGAGCCGGCGACGAGGCCGGCCATCACGGTGCCGTGGCCGAAGCTGTCGACGATGGTGCCCTCGCCCGACAGGTCCGGGCCGTGGACGATCCGCCCGTCGAGGTCGGCCATCTCGGAGACGCCCGTGTCGATGACGGCGACGCCGACCCCGGCGCCGAGGTTCCCGCCGCTCCAGGCCTTGGTGGCGCCGGTGGAGGCGGCGAAGGCGGAGGCCGTGCCGGCCTCGTCGTACTCGACGGTCGTGAACCGGACCCGGCCGTCGGCGCTGACGGCGGCGACGGCGGGGTGGGCGGCGAGGGCGTCGACGGCGTCGGCGTCCAGGGTGGCGGCCACCCCGTCGACCAGGGGGAGCTCGGAGGTGATGCTGCCGCCGAGGGCGACGACGGCGCGCCCGACCTCGGCGGGTCCGGCGCCGTTCCGGCCCTGGACGATCACGGCGACGGGCCCGGCCGGCGCCGAGGCCAGCGAGGCGTCGACGACGGCGGTGCGGTCGGGCGGCAGGGCGATCGAGGCCGCGGCGTCCCACCGCACGCCGAACCCGGCGACGGTGGCGACGAGCAGCGCCACGAGGGCGGCGCCCGTCAGGCGCATCGTGTTGCGGACCTGCAGTGGTGCAGACGTGGCGGTCGCCATCATGGTCCCAGCTCCTCTCCCCAGCTGTCCCACGTAGCGTGGTGGACTGGGTACGATCAGTGAATAGCCCGATCGGATGGTTCTGTCCGTAGTTGAGGCTTGCCGCCGATGGTGCGGAGATCGCCGACCGTGCCGTTGCCGGGACCGACGGCCCCCCTCCGGTACGATCTCCCCCTTCCACCAGCGGCCGAAGCGAGGGAAGACGTGGCCGAGATCGAGATCGGGTTGGGCAAGACCGGCCGGCGGGGCTACCGCCTGGACGAGCTGACCATCGTCCCGTCCCGCCGCACCCGGGACGCGGAGCTCGTCGACCTGTCCTGGGAGCTCCAGGGCTTCCGCTTCGAGCTGCCGGTGCTGGCCGCGCCGTGCGACTCGGTGGTGTCGCCCGCGTCGGCGGCGACCATCGACGGGATCGGCGGTCTCGCGGTGCTCGACCTCGAGGGCCTCTGGACCCGCTACGAGGATCCCGAACCGGTGCTCGCCGAGATCGCCGAGCTGTCCGAGGAGACCGCGGCCGCCCGGCTCCAGGAGCTCTACAAGGAGCCCGTCGACCCCGACCTCGTCGCCCGCCGGATCCGCGAGGTGCGGGCCAGCGGTGCCGTCGCGGCCGGCGCGGTCACGCCCCAGCGCATCGAGGAGCTGCTCCCGACGCTGACCCAGGCCGAGCTCGACCTGCTCGTCATCCGCTCGACCGTGCTCTCCGCGGAGCACGTCACCAAGGTCGGCGACGGTGAGCCCGAGCCGCTCAACCTGAAGACCTTCATCCGCCAGCTCGACGTGCCCGTGCTGGTCGGGTCGTGCACGAGCTACCAGGCGGCGCTGCACCTGATGCGCACCGGGGCGGCCGGCGTGCTGGTCGGCGTCGGCACCGGCACCGGGGCCACGACCCAGCAGACCTTCGGCGTCGGCGTGCCGCTGGCCACCGCCATCGCGGACGCGCGCGCCGCCCGGATGCGCCACCTCGACGAGACGGGCGTCTACTGCCAGATCATCGCCGACGGGGGCATGCACAACGGCGGCGACGTCGCCACGGCCCTGGCCTGCGGCGCCGACGCCGTCATGCTCGGCGCGCCCCTGGCCGGTGCCACCGACGCACCGGGCCGCGGGCGCCACTGGGCGCCCGTCGCGGCCCGGGCCGACGTGCCCCACTCGGCCTGCGTGACCGTGCCCCAGCGGGGCACCCAGCGCGAGGTGCTGGTCGGGCCGTCCGAGGTGAGCGACGGCACGCTCGACCTCATGGGGGCCCTGCGGGCCGCCATGGCCCTGTCGGGCTTCGAGGGGCTCAAGGAGTTCCAGAAGGCCGAGCTGATGCTCGTCCCCACGGCCGGGGGCCAGGCGTGACCGGCGAGTCGCGCCTGACCGCGACCGACCGGGTCGCCGAGAGCTTCGACACGGTCCTCGTCGTCGACTTCGGTGCCCAGTACGCCCAGCTCATCGCCCGGCGCGTGCGCGAGGCCCACGTCCACTCCGAGATCGTCCCCCACGACATCACGGCGGACGAGGTCCGGGCCCGCCGCCCGCAGGGGATCATCTTCTCCGGCGGTCCCGCCTCGGTCCACGCCGAGGGTGCGCCCGGCATCGACCAGGGCATCTACGACCTCGGCGTGCCGATCCTGGGCATCTGCTACGGCGGCCAGCTGCTGGCCCGCGACCTGGGCGGCGAGGTGGCCAAGACCGGCCGCGGCGAGTACGGCCGCGCCGACCTGACCCGGGCCCCGTCCCACTCGGGCACCGCGTCGCTGCTGTTCGGCGACGACCTGCCCGAGGAGCAGGTCGTGTGGATGAGCCACTTCGACACGATCACCCGTCCGCCCGAGGGCGCGATCGTCGTCGCGTCGACGCCCGAGACCCCGGCGGCGGGCTTCGAGGCCCGCGAGCGCGGCGTGTACGGCGTGCAGTTCCACCCCGAGGTGGTGCACACGCCCCACGGGCAGGAGCTGCTCAAGAACTTCCTGTACGACGCCTGCGGGGCGCGACCGACGTGGACGATGAGCTCGGTCATCGAGACCCAGGTGGAGGCCATCCGGGCCCAGGTCGGCGACGGGCGGGCCATCTGCGGCCTGTCCGGCGGCGTCGACTCCGCCGTGGCCGCGGCGCTGGTCCACAAGGCGATCGGGCACCAGCTGACCTGCGTGTTCGTCGACACCGGCCTGATGCGCAAGGACGAGGGCGACCAGGTGGTCGAGACGTTCAAGCGGAACTTCGGCATCGAGCTGATCCACGTCCGGGACGCCGACCGCTTCTTCGAGAAGCTGGCCGGCGTGACCGACCCGGAGGACAAGCGCAAGGCCATCGGCGAGCTGTTCATCCGGGTGTTCGAGGACGCGAAGGGCGGCATCACCGACGCCGCGTTCCTGGTCCAGGGGACCCTGTACCCCGACGTCATCGAGTCGGGCGGCGGGGCCAAGGCGGCCACGATCAAGAGCCACCACAACGTGGGCGGCCTGCCCGAGGACATGGACTTCGAGCTGGTCGAGCCGCTGCGCGACCTGTTCAAGGACGAGGTCCGTCGGGTCGGCGAGGAGCTCGGCCTGCCCGAGGAGATCGTCTGGCGCCAGCCGTTCCCCGGGCCGGGGCTCGGCGTGCGGATCATCGGCGAGGTCACGCCCGACAAGGTGGCCATCCTCCAGGAGGCCGACGCCATCGTCCGGGCCGAGCTGCACAAGGCCGGCATGGATCGCGAGATCTGGCAGGCCTTCGCCGTGCTGCCCGACATCCGGGCCGTGGGCGTGATGGGCGACGAGCGGACCTACGGCTACCCGTGCATCATCCGGGCCGTCACCTCCGACGACGCCATGACCGCGGACTGGGCCCGCCTGCCCTACGACCTGCTCGAGAAGATGAGCAGCCGCATCATCAACGAGGTCCCCGGCATCAACCGGGTCGCCTACGACATCACCTCCAAGCCGCCCGGCACCATCGAGTGGGAGTGATCCCGCAGCGGGTGGGATGGTCGCCGCAGCCCGGCCGTCGTCCCCAGGGATAGCCTCCGGCGATGCGAGTCGGGCTGGGTGACGTCGGATCCACGGGCCGGCGGTGGACGGTGTCCCGTGCCTGCGCGGCCGCCATCGGTGCGAGCGCTGCGGTGATCGCCCTCCGGTTCGCCCTGTCCCCGGTGCTCGGACGACCCTCGGCGCTCGGGGAGCTCCCCACGTGGCTCATCGTCCTGCTCGTCCCGACCTTCGCCTGGATCGCCGTCGACCGCATCCGTGAAGCGACTTCGGTCGGGGTCCGGTCGGACTAGCGGCCGGACCGCTGGCCTCGGGTCTGGCCAGCTCGGCGGGCAAGGGGATGGCTGTCAGGAAGCATCGGACGGCGATAGGCGTGGCCCGCTGCCCGCTTCGACCCCTTGCGGGCCCGCTGGATAGCCGGCATTAGCGCGGGCATCCCCTACCGGCACCTTGGAGACGACGCCCCACGCAGATATGGGCGTGCGATAGGTGGCGTCTCGCCTCCTCGCGATCGGCCCGTCGGGATCGTCAACGTGGTGCGGGGGTCGAGGCGATTGGGCCCGACCGCTCGGCGGGGCGCGATCGTCTCGTGTGGTGGCGGACTACGGGAGCTTGGACGCGAGGACGTCGGCCGGCAGGATCTCGGGCGCTGCGCCGAGGAGCTGCTGGTTGGCCATCAGGGCTTCGACGATGGCGCCGTTGGCATGGGCGTCGCGAGCGGACTCGTCGGGAAATGCGTCGAAGATCCAGAAGGTGTCGGGGTGGGTTCGGACCGCGAACCAGACGATCGTTCCTTCTTCATCGTTGGCGAGTTCGACAGCGCTGGCGAGCAGATCGCCGAGCGCGTCGTGCTGGCCGTCGGCCGCGACGATCTTGGCGACGAAGGCGTACGGGAGTGATGTGGGTGTGGACACGGTGGTCTCCTTGCTTACGGGGTTGTTCGTGTGAGGAGTCCAACGTACGACGAGCCAGGGGCGATGGGGAGTGGCGCATACGGCAGCATTGCTACCGTTCACGCCATGCGTTTCGGACTGATCGCGCTCGATGGCTGCTTCGGCTCGGCGGTCGCGTCGGTGATCGACATCGTGCGGGTGGCCGACGGAGTCCGCGGCGATGTCGACCCACACATCGACCCGATCGAACTCGCCATCGTCGGACCGAAGCGACGGGTTACCACGACGACATCGATGACCCTGTCGGTGGAGCACCCGCTGTCCGAGTGCGGCGACTTCGACGTCGTCGTCGTCCCCGCGCTCGGAACCCTCACCGCCGCCGCCACCAACGACGCGCTGCAGAGCCGAGATGCTCGTTCGGTCATCGAGTCACTCAGGCGGCTCGACGACGCGACCACCCAGATCGCCGCGGCGTGTACCGGCGTGTTCACCGTCGCCGAGACCGGACGGATGCACCACCGGCGGGCGACGACCAGCTGGTTCCTGGGGCCGGAGTTCCGAAAGCGCTATCCGACCGTCGACCTCGATCTCGACACCATGGTCGTGGTCGACAGAAACGTGGTCACCGCCGGCGCCGCATTCGCCCACATCGACCTCGCACTCTCACTCGTGCGATCGATCAGCCCCGACCTGGCCCAGCACGTCGCCAAGCTGCTTCTCATCGACGAGCGCCCGTCGCAGGCGGCCTTCGTCGCCTACGAACACCTCCGCCACGATGACCCGATCGTCGTCGAGTTCGAACGTCTCGTGCGCGCCCGCCTCGACGAACCGCTCGACATCGCGTCCGTCGCGCAGTCGCTCGGCACCAGCCGGCGCACCCTCGAACGACGAGTCCGCTCGGCACTCAACCTCACTCCGCTCGGCTTCGTCCAACGTCTTCGCATCGAACGGGCGCGGCATCTCTCGGCAACAACCGACCTCAACTCCGCCGAGATCGCCCTGCGAGTCGGCTACGCGAACGCCGAAACACTCCGCTCCCTCCTGCGCAGGGAACGACGCCGCTCCTGACCCTGCGCCACGCGCGTAGCGATGTAGCAGCCTCGGGTGGACCAGATGCCAGCACTTCACATCGATGCCCATGCAACGCCCCTGGGCTGATCACTCGACACGCCCTCAGCGAAGGCCATGCGCGCCCACGGCGTCTGTAGCTGCCACCGATCGTTCAGTGGAACACTCGCCGAGACTGCCACCGAACGCCGGTTCCGGGGCACAGGAGATGTGCCGATCGCGCGGCTGCTGACGGGTGGTCTGCGCGCACCGAACGACGTCCCGGTAGCGATCAGCGCGCCTGCTCCCTGTGCTCGGGCTCCCGTTGCGTGAGCGGCCGTTCGGCACCTCTGCTCAGCCCGCCACCGTCCCTCCAGCTCAGGGCGCCCCGAGCACCTGGTCGAGCCGCTGCGGCCAGTCGGGTTCGGCGAGCCCGCCGGCGACGAGGGCGTCCCGCCAGTCCAGCTGCGAGGTCCGGACCGCGACCCGCAGGGCGTCGAGGTCGCCGGCGGCGCACACGACCACGGCCGCCACCACCCGCTCACGGTCCTGGCCGCCCGACTCGACCTGCGTGAGCTGCTCGAGCACGGCAGCCGCCTCGTCGGGGAAGTCGGCGTGCACCCGGCGCACGACCCGATCGGTCAGGCCGGGGTCCCGCGGTCGGGCGTCGTCGTGCACCGGTGCAGGCTGCCCGCCGTCCCGGTTCGTCCGCAACGGGCGCTCGTGCCGCCGAGCGCGCCGGTGACCCGACCAGGTCGGGGTCGGGTCAGGCAGCGTCCTGGTCGCCGGGTCTGTGCCGCCACTCCGTCCCGTGGGGGTCGGTCGCCACCCAGTCGGAGCCGTCGTGGGTCAACGACCATCCGTGGTCGTGCACGAGGCGGTGGTGGAACCGGCACACGAGCGCCCCGTTCGCGACCGTCGTCGGGCCGCCGTGCACCCGGAACTCGAGGTGGTGGGCGTCGCAGTGGCGGGGTGGTCGGCGGCAGCCGGGGAACGTGCAGCCACCGTCCCGAGCGGCGAGTGCCCGTCGCTGCGCCATCGAGAAGCGCTCGGCGGCCGTGTTCGCGTCGAGGACCTCCCGGCGGCCGGAGAACAGGGTGGCGACCAGGGCGGTGTCGCACAGGAGCCGTTCGGCGGCACGGTGGGCGAGGTCCCAGCCCTCGCCGCGCAGCACGAGACCGTCGACGTCGTCGAGGGCGCGCGCTCCCGACAGGGTCCGCAGGTCGATGTGGACGTTGGCCGTCACACCGGAGCGGGCCCTGACCTGCCGGTGCCGACGGCGGCGGCGGAAGACCTCCTGGCGACGGATCCGCTCCCGGGCGGCGGTGAGCGGATCGGGCACCGTGGCGTGCTCGGCGAGGTGGGCCAGGCCGACGTCGAGGTCGTCGGGGAGATCGGCGTGCTCGCTCGTGACGTCGCAGTCGTCGTCGGACGCATCGCCGCCCACGTCGCAGCGGTGCGTGAGGCCGTGGTGGGCGAGGTCGTCCAGGGCGTCGGCCCGCCGCTCGGACAGGGTGCGCCGGTGCGGGGCGTCGGCCGGGTCGGGGTCCTGGGTGAACGCGTCGAGGGCGGCGGCGACCGTCTCGAACGCAGACGGGCTGAGGGATGCGTGGACCTCGCCGCCGCCGAACAGCCTCCGGCTCAGCACGAGCGAGTGCGGGAGGACGCGCCGGGGACGGAGCTCCTCGTCGACCCGCTCGGCCCAGAAGCGGACGGCGGCGGCGAACGCGAGGTCGTCGGCGCCGTCGTCGCACAGCCGGAGCAGGGCGTCGACCACGGCCGGGGTGCACCGGGGCGCCCGCTCGTCGGTGACGGCCCGGGCCAGCACCCCAGCCCGACCGAGGGGGAGGCGACCCTCGGCCACGGCGTCGGCCAGCGCAGGGCCTCGGGTGCAGAGCTCGGCGACGGCGACGAGCTGGCGGGCGTCGTGGTGGGACAGGTCGGTGGCGTGCGCCAGCCACAGGGTGGCGCTCCGGCACCCGGCGGCCAGCCACGCGCTCGTGGGCCACAGGGCGACCAGCGAGGCGACGGCGGCGCGCCGGGCCTCCTCGGCCCGGGCGACGGCGGCGGCCGACTCGTCGAGCGCGGCCCGGGCCCGTGCGGCCAGGTCGGCGCTGGCGGCGTGGGCGGCGGGTCCGAGCACGGGTCCATCATCCCCGCGGGGTCCGACAGGAACGCCGGGCGGGCGATCCCTGCGTCCACCGTGGGGCGCCGATCGGGCCCGGGTGCACCCCGGGATCCGTCGGGACCTGGCCTGGGTGGCGCCGCTCCCTGGGGTCCCGCTGTGCGACTGATGCGGGACGAGACCCCGGACCGGACCGAGCTCGTCGACCTCTACGACTCGGTCTGGTGGTCCACCTACGCCGGTGACCCGGACGGCCTGGCGCGCGCCGTCGTGAACTCCACCTTCGTCGTCACCGTGCGAGACGACGACCTGCTGGTCGGCCTCGCCCGTGCCGTCAGCGACGACGTGTCGATCGTGTACGTGCAGGACGTGCTCGTCCGACCGTCGCACCAGCGGCGAGGCGTGGGGCGCCGGATGCTGGAGAGCGTGCTCGACCGGTTCTCGCACGTGCGCCAGCGGGTGCTGCTCACCGACGACGAGCCGCACCAGCACCGGCTCCACCGGTCGGTCGGCCTCCACGACGTGGCCGCGCTCGAGGGCGTCGCGCTGCACGCGTTCGTGGACATCCGAGGTGCCGAGCTGTCGTCGTCGGACTGACGCGCGGTCGAGGAGCCGGCCGTCGGACACGCGCGCCCCTCGTCCTCGCCGCCCCCGACGCCACCGCTCCCAGCGGCCAGACTCGGCTCCGTGCCCACCCCGACCGCGCCAGACGGAGGCCCCACGACCCCGCCGGACGTCGCGGCCCGGGTCCTGGCCACGGTCGACGCCATGGCCCCGGCCCTGGTCGCCGACGTCGTGGACCTGGTCCGGATCCCGAGCATCGGCGGCACGGCGGCCGAGTGCGAGGCCGTGGAGTCGATGGCGATCCGCTTCGACACCGCCGGGCTCGACGTCGACCACTGGCGCCTCGACCTCGACGCGCTCGCCGCCCATCCGGGCTTCCCCGGCGCCGAGGTCCACCGGGACGAGGCGTGGGGATGCGTCGGCCGCCTGCCCGGCACCGGCGACGTGCCCGGCGCCCGGTCGCTGCTGCTCGACGGCCACGTCGACGTCGTCCCCGTCGGCGACCCCGACGCGTGGCCGGTCGACCCCTTCGCCGGCGTCGAGCGGGACGGCTGGCTCCACGGTCGGGGCACCGCCGACATGAAGGCCGGGCTGCTCGCCGCCTGGTGGGCCGTGCAGGCCATCCGGGCCTCCGGCGTGCGCCTCGGCGGCGACGTGCTGCTGGCCCCGGTGTGCGGCGAGGAGGACGGCGGGCTCGGCACCTTCGCCCTGCTCGAGCGGGGCTGGACGGCGGACGCCTGCGTCATCCCCGAGCCCACCGACCTCGACCTGATCCCGGCCAACGCCGGCGCCCTCACCTTCCGCCTCCGGATCCCGGGCCGGGCCACCCACGCCGCCCGCCGGTGGGAGGGGGTCAGCGCCGTCGACAAGCTGGTCCCGGTCCTGCAGGCCCTCCAGGCCCTGGAGCGCCGCCGCCACGACGCGGTCGATCCGCTGGCGACCCGCTGGGAGCTGGCCCACCCGCTGTCGATCGGGACCGTCCGGGCCGGCGACTGGGCGTCGTCGGTGCCCGACCTGTGCGTGGCCGAGGGCCGCTACGGCGTCGCCATCGGCGAGGACGTCGAGTCCGCCAGGGCCGAGCTGGAGGAGGCGGTCGCCGACGTCTGCGCCGGCGACCCGTGGCTGGCCGAGCACCCCGTGGTCGTCGAGTGGTGGGGCGGGCAGTTCGCGTCGGGCCGCATCGACGCGGGCTCCGATCTGCCCGACGTCGTGTCCGCTGCCCACGTGGCGGCCGGGGGCGCGGCGCCGGAGGTGTACGGCGCGCCCTACGGCTCCGACCTGCGCCTGCTGGCCGCGGCCGGGATCCCGACGGTGCAGTACGGGCCGGGCGACGTCGCCCTGGCCCACGGGCCCCACGAGTCGGTGGCGATCGACGAGGTCGTGCACGCGGCCCGGACGCTGGCGCTCGTCGTGCTCGACGTGTGCGGCGTGCGACCCGGCTGACGGAGCGGCTCAGCCGGGCGGGTCGGCGGCGACCTCGGCCCAGAACTCGCTCGCCGTGCGGTCCCAGCGGATGCCGAGCTCCAGGGTGGCGAGCTGGGCCGCGGACGCACGGTCCTCGACCTGGCCCCGGAGGTCGGTGAGGAACTCGATGCGCTCGTCGTGGACGCGCTTGCGGGTCTCGGCCAGCTTGGCCACGGCCTCGGGTCCGATGCCCCGGGAGAAGAAGAGCCGGAGCAGGCCGTCGTCGCGCATCTCGCCCAGGTCGGTGGGGTCGTCGTCGGTGAGCCAGTCCAGGAGCGCCTCCTCGCCGGCCGGCGTCAGCGAGAACAGGCGCCGTCGCCGCCCGGTCTCCTCCTGCTCCTCGACGAGCAGGCCGTCCTCGACCAGGCGGGCCGGCTCCGCGTACAGCTGGCTGTGGGGGAACGACCAGAACATCCCGATCGAGATGTTCACGAGCTGCTTCATGTCGTAGGACGTGCACGGCTGCAGGGTCCGCACCAGGCCGAGCACCGTGTAGCTCGTGGGCGTGAGGGCGCGCTCGGGCATGGCGGCGGAGCCTACGGACCGGGACCGCCCGCGGGTGTGCGCCGGAGGCCGGACCGGTCCGGGGCGACCCCGTAGCGTCGTGGACGTGCCCCGTCGTGCCCTCGCCCCGCGCCTCGTCGC
The DNA here is from genome assembly GCA_964497795.1 of uncultured Acidimicrobiaceae bacterium. GTDB lineage: Bacteria > Actinomycetota > Acidimicrobiia > Acidimicrobiales > Salinilacustritrichaceae > Salinilacustrithrix. The sequence goes on from CAZCEZ010000002.1 coordinate 17,602, forward strand.
CGCCGTCCTGGTGCTCGCCGGCACGGGCCTCGGGGCCGCGGCCTGCGGCGACGACGCCGCGCCGGCCTCCACCGACGGCCTGCCGACGGGGACGGCACCCCCCGTCGTCGACGCCGCGCCGCCCGAGGCGCTCGCCGCCGAACCCCCGCCGCCAGCGACCGGCGAGGCCGTCCTCGCGCTCGGCGGCGACGACCCCCTCCCGCTCGAGGTCACGGCCTGCGCGGTGGACGACCGGGTGCCCGGCGGGCCCGAGCCCCTCGCCCAGGTCGCGGCCACGGCCGAGGGCGTGGACGCCGACGGCCGCCCGGTCGTGGTCGAGGTGCGGCGCTTCGCCCAGCAGGCCGCCGCGCTCACCATCACCGACACCGTCGACGTGGTGGTGGGCGACCCGGACGACCCGGACCGTGCCCTGCGGGCCCAGCGCTTCGAGCTCGACGGCGTCGTGAGCGACGGGCGCGACCCGTCGGCCACGTCTCCGCTGCTGCGCGTCGGGCGGGACGGCGCCGTCTCGGCCCGCGGCGTGTTCGCGCCCCCGGGCGCCTTCGCCGCCGACGGGGGCCTGGTCGAGGGCGCCGTCGTCCTCGCCTGCCCGTGAGCCGGCCCGGTCAGCGGTAGGCGGCCGCCTGGAGCTCGTAGAGCTCGGCGTAGGTGCCGCCGGCCCGGTGGAGGGTGGCGTGGTCGCCGACCTCGACGACGGTGCCGCCGGCGACGACGACGATGAGGTCGGCGGCCCGGACCGTGGAGAACCGGTGGGACACGAGCACCGTCACCGCCCCCCGCTCCGCCCCGGCCGTCGCCGCGGTGGCGTAGCCGGTGAGCAGCCGGTGCTCGGTCTCGGCGTCCAGGGCCGACGTCGGCTCGTCGAGCACGAGCAGGAGCGGACCGTCCCGGTGGACGGCCCGGCCGAGGGCGAGCTTCTGCCACTGGCCGCCCGACAGGTCCGGCCCGTCGAGGCTCCGGCCGAGGGCGGTGTCGAGGCCGTCGGGGAGCGCGTCGACGACGTCGAGGGACGCAGCCCGGTCGAGCGAGCGCCGGGCCCGGTCGCGGTCGTCGAGGGACCCGAGGTCGCCGAGCGCGACGGCCTCGCCGGCCAGCAGCTCGAAGCGGTGGTGGTCCTGGAAGCCGGCCGACAGGCGGGCCCGCCACGCGTCGGGTGGGATGCGGGCCAGGTCGACGCCGTCGACGAGCACCCGCCCCTCGGTCGGGCGGCGGAGCCCGCACAGCAGCTGGACGAGCGTGGTCTTGCCCGCCCCGTTCTCCCCGACGATCGCCACCGTCGACCCCGCCGGCAGGTGGAGGTCGACGTCCCGCAGGCTGGCGCGCTCGGCTCCCGGGTACGTGAAGCCGACGCCCTGGAGGCGGATCCCGGCGTGGAGCCGGGTGGGCGGCGCCACGGGGTCGGTGCGCCACGGCGCGTCCGCCTCCGCCGCGGCGGCCACGGCCTCGACGGCACGGAGCCGACCGGCGGTGAGGGCGATGTCGACCAGCCAGCCGCCCAGCATGGCCAGGAAGCGGAGCTGCCAGGCCAGGTGGGTGAGCACCGACAGGACGAGCACGAGGTCGCCGGGGGACACCTGCCCGCCGCCGGCGCGGTCGGCGACCATCCACAGCACGGCGACGAGGCCGCCGGTCAGGCACAGGCTCCCGCCCGACAGGAGGGCTGCCGCCCGCACGTCGGCGCGGGCGCGCGTCGCCTCCACCTGGTGCCACCGGTCCCGGTGGCGGTCGAGGACCTCGCCGCCCAGCCCGAACACCCGGAGCTCCTCGGCGGCCTCGGCCTCGGTGCCGAGGTCGAACAGGTGGAGCGCCTCCCGCTGGGCCTCGGCCGTGCTGGACAGAGCGGCCTGCCCGACGGTGGCGGCCCGGCGGGCGCACCACACCATCGGGAGGCCGGCGACGGGCAGCAGGACCGCCCGGGGCTCCACGGTCAGCAGGAGGCCGGCGCCGACCAGCAGGTTGGCCACCGTGGACAGGGCGTTGGACAGGGCGCCGACGCCCGACAGCAGCTGCCCGCGGTTCGTGCGGAGCAGCTCGAGCTCGTCGGCGACGTCGGCGCGGTCGTGGTGGTCGGTGGTCGGGATGCTCCCCACGGTGCGCACGAGGCGCTCGTCGACGAGGACCCCCATCCGCTCGCGGAGGCGCATGTCGAGGGTGAAGCGGGCCAGGGCGAGGCCGATCCAGGTGGCGGCGGCGACCGCGATCACGGCGGCCCAGGTGCGCACCCGGGCCGCGTCGCCGGCCAGGCCGGCGTCGACGACCTGCTTCGTGGACCACTCGACCACGGCGAGGCCCACCGCCTGGACGGGCAGCAGGACGATGGCGGCCCGCCACGGATCGGCCCGGAGCGCCATGCCCAGCACCAGTCGGAGGCTGGCGAGGGTGTCGCGGTTCACGTCGCCTCCCCGGTCGCGGTCAGCTCGTCGCCCGGCTCCGCGAAGCGGTCGGCCTGGATGCGGAAGAGGCGGGCGTAGCGCCCCCCGGCCGCGAGCAGCTCCTCGTGGGTGCCGTCCTCGAGCACCCGGCCCTGCTCCAGGACCACGATGCGGTCGGCACGGCGGACCGTGGAGAAGCGGTGCGAGATCAGCACCGTGGTGAGCGGGTCGACCTCGGAGGACTCGGTCAGGGCCAGGAACCGCTCGTAGAGCAGCGCCTCGGCCCGCACGTCGAGGTTGGCGGTCGGCTCGTCCAGGAACAGCAGGCGGGCACCGCCGTCGACGGCCCGCAGGGCCCGGGCCAGCGCGAGCCGCTGCCACTGCCCACCGGACAGGTCGCTGCCCCCGGTGCGGTCCGGGGCCAGCACGCTGTCCCAGCCCTCGGGCAGCGCCCGCACGGCGTCGAGTAGGTCGACGTCCTCGGCGAGCGCGTCGAGGCGGGCGTCGTCGGCGTCGAGGTGGTGGGCGCCGAGGGCCACGTTGTCCCGGGCGGACAGCTCGTAGCGGACGAAGCGCTGGAACAGGGCGGCGACGTGGCGTCGCCACGCCTCGGGGTCGACGTCGGCGAGGTCGACGCCGTCCACGGTGATCCGCCCGCTGGTGGGGCGGACCAGGCCGCAGAGGAGGCGCACCAGCGTCGTCTTGCCCGCCCCGTTCAGGCCGACGACGGCCAGGCGCTGGCCGGCGGGGATCGTCAGGTCGAGCCCGTCGAGGACGTCGACGTCCGAGCCCGGGTAGCGGTACCCGACGCCCTCCAGGCGCACCTCGCCCCGGGGCGGCCCGACCGACACCGGTCGGGCCGGGACGCCGACCCCCGGTCGGGCCGGGACGGCGGGGGCGAGCTCCTCCAACTCGAGGACGGCGGGCACCGCGGCCACGCCGTAGGCCAGCGCGAGCAGCGTGTCGCTCATGTTGAACGAGCCGACGGCGCCGGCCAGCAGGATCCCGGAGGCGAGGGTGTCGGGGCCGATCCGCCCGTCGGCCGCGGACAGGCCGAGCCACAGGGCGGGCAGGACGATCTTGACCGTCTCCAGGACGGTGACGACGGCGACCGGCCCGACGTCGCGCCGGGACCGCCACGCCTCCTCCAGCACCTCCATCGACGCCCGGCGCCCACGGCGGGCGATCCAGTCGGTGAGCCCGAACACGCGGACCTCGGCCGCCGCCGACCGGGTGAGCACCAGGTCCCGGAAGTAGGCGGCCCGGCGCTGGTCGGCGCCGCCGCCCGCGACGACGGCCATGTTCGACCAGAACAGCAGGATCCCCCGCCACTCGCTCAGCGCCCGGAGCACGACGAGGACGGCGGCGATGGCCCACTGGCCGAGCAGGACGAGGGCCACCGCGGCGGCGAGCGCGTCGACGCGGGACCGGACCTCGACCACGAGCGCAGCAGCGGCCTGCCCGGGCGTGAACCCGGCGGGGGCCAGCTCCCGGGCCCGGTCGACGCCGGCCCGCACCGCGGGGTCGTGGAGGTGGTCGACGGTCGGCGGCGCCAGGACGGCGGCCATGGCCCGCAGGCGGATGGCCCCGTCGACCCGCCGGGTCAGGACGGCACCGTGGACGCCGGTGGCCTGGAGGACGACCTGCTGACCGAGGTAGATCGCCGCGACGAGGCCCACGCTGGCGAGGAAGGCGTCCTCGGCGGGCCCGCCCGGGCCCTGCGCGGCGAGGTCGACGAGGTCGGCGACGGCGCGCCCCGCGGTCAGGGTGAAGGCGAGGTGGAGGGCGACGTGCACGGCGAGCAGCACACCGGCCACGACGAGGTGGGCGCGGCTCACCCGGGTCAGCACACGGACGAGGGCCACGAGGTCCCGCCCGACGGAGCGCTCCGACCCGCCCATCGTGGGGGGACTTCGGCGTCGGGGGCGGTGCCTCCTCCCGTCGGGCAGACTCGCCGGCCATGGACGCCCTCGTGGACTTCACCGCCGAGGCCTTCGCGGCCGACGGCAAGGAGCGGACGATCTACCGGAAGGGGGAGGGGCCCGCGGTCATCGTGATCTCCGAGATCCCCGGGATCACCCCCCTGGTCGCCGACTTCGCCCGCCGCGTGGCCGACGCCGGCATGACCGCCGTCGTGCCCCACCTCTTCGGCCACCCGGGCAAGGACCCCTCCGTCGGCTACGCCCTCCAGTCGATCTCGTGGGCCTGCGTCAGCCGGGAGTTCACGACCTGGGCCACCGGTCGGACCTCGCCGGCGGTGTCGTGGTGCCGCGCGCTGGCCCGGGCCGAGCACGAGCGCTGCGGCGGCCCCGGCGTCGGCGTCGTCGGGATGTGCCTCACCGGCGGCTTCGGCCTCGGGATGATGGTGGACCCCTGGGTGGTCGCACCGGCGCTGTCCCAGCCGTCGCTGCCCTTCTCGATGACCGCCGCCCAGAAGCGCGACCTCGGCGTGTCCGACGCCGACCTCGCCGCCGTCAAGGCACGGGTCGCCGACCCGGACGACGACGTGTGCCTGCTCGGGCTCCGCTTCTCGGGCGACCGCATGGTCCCCGACGAGCGCTTCGCCCGCCTCGAGGCCGAGCTCGGCGACGCCTTCGTCGGCGTGACCATCGACTCCTCGAAGGGCAACCCCCACGGCATCCCGGCCACCGCCCACTCCGTGGTCACCGAGCACCTCGTCGACGAGCCCGGCCACCCGACCCGCGCCGCCCTCGAGCAGCTGCTCGCCCACTTCACGACGCGCCTCGGAGTCGCCGCGTGAGCGGCGACCGCCGGGTCGCGCTCGTCGCGAACGCCTCCTTCTACGTCGGGCCCGACATCGCCCGGCTCCTCGCCGCCCGGGGCCACGACCTGGTCGTGGGCGACCCCGCCGACGGCCTCGTCGACGAGCTCGTCGCGGCCGGTGCCGAGGTCGAGGTCGTGACGGGCGTGGCCGACCTGGCCGCCGAGGGGGCGGCCGAGTCGCTCGTCGCCGCGGGCACCGGGCGCTTCGGGCGGATCGACGCCGCCTGCGCGTTCTCCGGTCGGGTGGTCACCGGCCGGTTCCTCGACGCCTCCGTCGACGACGTGCGCGCCGTGACCGAGGGCTGCTTCGAGGCGCCGTTCCGCTTCCTGCAGGCCGTGCTCCCACCCATGGTCGAGCAGGGGAGCGGGCAGGTGCTGGTCCTGACGTCGTCCTCGGGCCAGCGGGTCACGCCCGGAGCGCCGATCTACTCCGCCGTGCGGGCCGGGGCGACCCACCTGATCCGCAACGTGGCGGCCGAGGTCGCGCCGAGCGGCGTCTCGGTCAACGGGCTCGGGACCAACTTCATGGACTTCCCCGAGTTCCTCCGGGCCTCCGGTGCCACCGACCCCGACGTGCGGGCCCGCATCGAGTCCCGCGTCCCGCTGCGCCGGCTCGGGACCGTGGAGGAGTGCGCCGCCATGTGCGTGTCGATGCTCGACGGCAGCTGCACCTTCGTGACCGGCCAGTTCGTCGCCCACGACGGCGGCTGGTCGGCCTGACCGGTCCGGATCGCCCGGACCAGGAGCCCGGCGTGGTCTAGAGGAAGCCGTCGACCCCGGCGGTGCCGAGCACCACGGCGGCCGACACCGGGAACCACACGACCATCGCGGTCACGACGCGCCGCCCGGCCGGGGCGAGCGCTCCCGACGCGACGCACGCCGCGGGGAGCAGCAGGACGTAGAGGACCGGCACGATGACGGTGGCGATCGCGGCGAGGGCGACGATGAGCAGCGAGAGGGACTCGGCTCGGCGGGAGAGGTGGGGACCGGCGATGGCGACCATGGGGCGGAGCGGGCGGGTCGGGGAGGAGCCCGTGAAGCGATCCTGACCCCCGGTCGGTCGCCCGCGACACGATCCGGGGCTCCGATGCCGCCGACCCCTCCGGTTCTTCGTCCCCCGCTGCGACCGCGCGCCTCGTCCGCTACGGACCGTGCGACATCGACCCCGGTGCGCGCCGGAGCGCTCGATCCCCGGGTGCTCGGCGTGGCGGCCGGTCAGGCCAGCGGACGGCCGAAGGGCAGCTCGCCCCGCCACCCCTCGAGGAAGGCCTCGGCGCGCTCGACGGCGGCCATCCACAGCCCGGTGCCCCGGTCGGCCAGCTCGGCGACGGAGGCGCCGACCGCAGCGGCCGGGTCGGCGGCGACGTCCCCGTCGGCGAAGGCCCGCAGCAGCGGCGCGGCGACGGCCAGGAAGTCGGGGACGTGGACCACGTCGGCCTTGCCCAGCTCGGCGTGCGCCCGGGCGGTCACCGCCACGGGCGTGAGCGGGACGAGCACCCGGGCACGGACGTCGGCCACGTCCTCGTGGCCCACGACGCCGGCCTTGCCCGCCACGAGGACCACGTCGCACTCGGTGCCCAGGTCGCTGCCCGCCACCTCGGCACCGGCCGCGCCGGCCGCCATCCGGGCCGCGTCGGCCACGGGGCCCTTGCCGACGACGGCGACCCGGCGACCCGACAGCCCGTCGACGACGGCGGCGGCCGCGGCGAGGGCGCCCTCGGCGGTCAGGCGGTCGGCGGCGCCGTCGGCCCACAGCTCGGCGGGCCGGGGGTCGTGCTCGCGCAGGCCGGTCAGGTCGGACTCGGACAGGCCGAGCGCGGGATCGGTGGCCCAGCGCCCCTCGGCGACCATCGGTCCGACCTCCTCGACGAACGCGGCCACGGCCGGGTCCCGGTCGTCGCCCTCGGCGTTGATGCCGGCCGACCCGCCGCACCGCTCGATGCCGAACGACGCGAACGAGTAGGTGGTCGACCGGGCGAGCAGCTGCGCGCCGTCCTGGAGCACCTTGCGGGCCAGGCGGGTGACGCCCACGGCGGGGACGTCCTCGTACTCGAAGGCGATGAAGGCGTCGGTCGAGGAGAGCGTGTGGATCTGCACGGCCGTGGAGTCTGGCACGGGGTCCGGAGCCCGCTCCGGGGTCCGGCGGCGAGCCGGGCGCGTCGGGGGTCGTCGGTAGTGTCGCCCCGATGGCCGACGACGCGCCCCTCCCCGCCGAGCCGCCGCCCGAGCGCCTCTTCGACGGGCCCGACGACGTGCCCCCCGGCGCCCCCGACGGCGGCGGCCCCTTCGGCGCCCCGCTGCTCGACGGGCTGAACCCGGCCCAGGAGGAGGCCGTCACCCACCTCGGCGGGCCCCTGCTCGTGCTGGCCGGCGCCGGCTCGGGCAAGACCCGCGTCCTCACCCGGCGCATCGCCTGGCTGATCCAGACCCAGGGGGTCAGCCCGTTCGAGATCCTGGCCATCACCTTCACCAACAAGGCCGCCGACGAGATGAAGGAGCGGGTCGGCGCGCTCGTCGGGCCCGTCGCCCGGAAGATGTGGGTGTCGACGTTCCACTCGGCCTGCGTGCGGATCCTGCGCCGTGACGCCCAGGCCCTCGGGTTCCCGTCGAGCTTCACCATCTACGACCAGGCCGACGCCGTCCGCCTCACCGGCTACGTGCTGCGCGACCTGAACCTCGACACCAAGAAGCTCCCGCCCCGCTCGGTCCACGCCCAGATCTCGGCGGCCAAGAACGACTACGTCCTCGTCGACGAGTTCGCCGACCGCGCCGGCTCCTTCACCGAGCGCAAGCTGGCCGACGTCTACCGCGAGTACCAGGACCGGCTGCTGCGGGCCGGAGCCATGGACTTCGACGACATCCTCCTCAACACCGCCGAGCTGCTCCGCCGCCACCCCGACGTGCTGCACCACTACCGGCAGCGCTTCTCCCACGTCCTCGTCGACGAGTACCAGGACACCAACAAGGTCCAGAACGACCTCGTGCTGTCCCTGGCCCGCGAGCACCGCAACGTCACGGTCGTGGGCGACGGGGACCAGTCGATCTACCGCTTCCGAGGCGCGGACATCTCGAACATCCTCGACTTCGAGGACGCGTTCCCCGACGTGACGGTCATCCCGCTGGTCCAGAACTACCGGTCGACCCAGACGGTGCTCGACGCGGCCAACGCCGTGATCGCCAACAACCTGGGGCGCAAGCCGAAGGACCTGTGGACCGACGAGGGGCCGGGCGACAAGATCCTGCGCTACCACGCCGAGGACGAGCACGACGAGGCCCAGTGGGTCACCCAGCGCATCGCCGCGTTCCACGACGCCGGCGACGTCCGCTGGGGCGACATGGCGGTCTTCTACCGGACCAACGCCCAGTCCCGGGTCATCGAGGAGTACCTGGCCCGGGGCGGGATCCCGTACCGCGTCATCGGCGGCACCCGGTTCTACGACCGGCGCGAGATCAAGGACGCGCTCGCCTACCTGAAGGCGGTCGTCAACCCGGCCGACGAGGTCAGCGTCAAGCGGGTGCTGAACGTGCCCAAGCGGGGCGTGGGCGACACCTCGGTGGCCCGCGTCGACACGTGGATCCAGGGTCGGGGCCTGTCGTTCCTCGAGGGGCTCCGGCGAGCCGAGGAGGCCGGCGTGTCGGGCCGCGCCCTGGGCGGCATCTCCCGATTCGTCGACCTGCTCGACGACGCCGTGCCCCGCCTCGACGACGGGCCCGGCCCGCTGCTCGAGCACCTGCTCGAGGCCTCCGGCTACCTCGACGACCTCAGGAACGAGCGGACCATCGAGGCCGAGGGACGCCTCGAGAACCTGGCCGAGCTCCTCGGCACCGCCTCGGAGTCCGACGACGTCGCCGAGTTCCTCGAGTCCGTGAGCCTGGTGGCCGACACCGACGAGCTGGACCCGGACCAGTCCGAGGTCACGCTCATGACCCTCCACTCGGCCAAGGGCCTCGAGTACCCGATCGTGTTCCTCGTCGGCCTCGAGGACGGGATCTTCCCGCACCTGCGGACCCTGACCGAGCCCGACGAGCTGGAGGAGGAGCGGCGCCTCGCCTACGTCGGCATCACCCGGGCCATGCGCCACCTCCACCTCACCCACGCCTGGTCCCGGACCCTGTTCGGCGGCACCCAGTACAACCCGCCCAGCCGGTTCCTCGACGAGATCCCAGCCGAGCTGGTCGACGAGATCGGCGGGCGGCGGCGGGCGTCGCGGGGCGGCAGCACGTACGGGCGCTCGGGCAGCGGCTCCTGGGGCGGCGGCGGCCGGTCCCGGACCGGCGCGTCGGAGCCCGAGGGCCGGGTGTTCGGCCGCGGCGACGGCACCGGTGCGGGCTCCGAGACGGCGGCCGAGCGGCGGAAGGCCCGCATGGAGCGGGGCAAGGACCGCATCGTCGACAACGCGCTCGCCGCCCGGGACGCGCCGGTCCCCTCCACCGGCGCCGAGGCGCTCGGGCTGCAGGTGGGCGACGACGTCCACCACGCCACCTTCGGCGACGGCGTCATCCTCGACATCGTCGGCGAGGGGGACCGGGCCGAGGCCACGATCCGCTTCGCCGACGTCGGCGAGAAGCGGCTGCTGCTGTCCTGGTCGCCGCTCGAGAAGCGGTAGCGCGCCGCCGTCGAGCCGGTGGGCCTCGCCGCCGCCACGGCTCGGGGTGCCACACTCTGGGGGTGGACCGGGGGCGTGAGGGTGGACTGGCGATGCCGGGCGACGACGGGCGCCGAGCGTCCGACGACGACCGCGAAGCCGTCGTGGGGCGGCTGCGCGACGCCGCGGGCCGTGGCGTCCTGACCCTCGACGAGCTCGAGGAGCGCCTCGGCGTCGCGCTCTCGGCGCGCACCCACGGGGAGCTGGCCCGGGTCACGGCCGACCTCCCCGCACCCGTCGACGAGGACGCCGGCCGGGACCGCACGGCGCCGCGCGCGCTGGACTCCGCTGCGCTCCGGGCCCACCTCACGGCGTACGTGCTGACGATGGTCCTGCTCGTCGGCATCTGGGTCATGGCCGGCGGCGGGCACTTCTGGCCCTTCTACCCGGCGGCCAGCTGGGGCATCGGCCTCGGGCTCCACGCCCAGTCCGCCCACCACCGAGCCCGGCGCCGCAGCCGGGCCGGCGAGGAGGCCGAGCAGCGGGCCCGCGACCGGGCCGCGCCCGGCTCCTGGAAGGACGTGTCCCGGGAGATCGGGCGGGACGTCGCCGGGCTGGCCCGCGAGGCGGCCCGCGACGTCGGTCGGGACACGGTCGACGCGGCTCGTCGGGCTGCCGAGCAGGCCCGGACCGAGCGGCGCGACCGGCGCCACGGGCCACGGCCCGGGGCTCCTGCGCCCCCGCCCGTCCCGTCGGCGCCCGGCCCGTCCCCGCTGGTCCCCGGCCTCACGTCCGACGCAGGGGCCGACGGGGTCGCCGGGCCCACGACCCGCTTCGTGGTCGCGTGCTTCTTCGACGTCGCCCGGTCGACGCAGCTGACCGAGGCGCTCGGTGACGAGCGCTGGGCCGCCGTGCGCAGCGCGTTCCGGACCACCGTGGCCAAGGCGGCCGGCGACGCGGGTGGCTGGGAGGCGAACACGGCCGGCGACGGCGTCCTCGTGCGCTTCGACCACCCGGCGGCTGCCGCCCGGGCCGCCGTCGCGGTCCTGCGCGACCTCCGACGGCAGCGTGGCGAGACGGGGTTCGCCCCCGCCGTCCGGATCGGCATCCACTCGGGTGACGCCGTCGACGAGGGCGTCGACATCATCGGCGCCGTGGTCAACCTGGCGGCGCGGGTGTGCGGCGTCGCGGGCGAGGACGAGATCCTCGTGACCGAGCACGTCGCCGACCACCTCGGCGACGGCCTCCACACCCGCGACCGGGGCCTCCACACCCTCAAGGGCGTGTCGCGGCCCCGCCACCTGCTCGCCGTCGACTGGGACTGACGGCCCCGCCGCTGCGGTCGCGGTTGGCTGGCGCGGTGGACAGGGGGTACACCGGAGCCGTGCGACAGGAGCCCCTCCGGCGTGTCCTCGGGCGTGCGTCGTTCCTGCTCCGGCGGGATCACGCCCTCGGCACCGTGCTCGAGCGCCTCGCCGCGATCCACGGCGACCGCCACCTCGTCACCGAGACCGGCGGCGGCCTCGACCTCACCTACCGGCAGGCGGCCAAGCGGGTCGCCCGGTGGGCGGGTGGCGTGGCGGCCCGCACCGAGCCCGGCGACGTGGTCGTCGTCGCCACCCCGAACGGCTACGCCCAGCTGCTGCTCTGCCTCGCCGTCAGCCGTGCGGGCGCCATCCCGGCGCCGGTCAACGACGCGATGCGCCCCGAGGAGGTCGACCACGTCGTGGCCGACTCGGGCGCGACGCTGACGATCCGGTCCCCGCACGAGGTCGACGGGTCCCCGCCGGTGGTCGAGGCGGTCGGAGCCTCCTCGCACGACGTCGCCGCGCTCTTCTACACCTCGGGCACGACCGGCAAGCCCAAGGGCGTGGCCCTCACGCACGAGTCGCTGCTCGCCGGGGTCCGGGGCGGCGCCCTCTACCCGAACGGCCTGCGGCACGACGAGGCCGTCGTGAGCCTGCCCGTGGCCCACATCATGGGCTTCGTGGTGCTCCTCGGCACCGCCGGCGCCGGCATCGCGACCTGGTTCCAGCCGCGCTTCGACGCCCCGGCCGTCCTCGACGCCATCGAGGCCCGCCGTCCCTCGATGTTCGTCGGCGTCCCCGCCATGTACCGGCTCCTCCTCGAGGCCGGCGCCGCCGAGCGCGACCTCGGCTCCATCCGCGTCTGGGGCTCGGGTGCCGACGTCATGCCCCCCGAGCTCGCCCGGGAGTTCAAGCGCCTCGGCGCCACGGTCCACCTGCCCGTGCTCGGCGACGTCGGCGAGGCGACCTTCGCCGAGGGCTACGGCCTGGTCGAGACCGGGGGTGGCGTCGCCGCGAAGGTCAGCCCGCCGTTCCTGTCGCTGGGCACGGGCGACGGCATGGGGTTCCCCATCCCCGGCTACCGCATGCGCGTCGTGGACGACGACGGCGTCGAGGTCGGCGTCGGCCAGACCGGCGAGCTGCTCGTGCGGGGCCCCGGCGTGCTGCGCGGCTACTGGCGGGACGAGGGCGCGACCGCCGCGGTGCTCGACCACGACGGCTGGCTCCGCACCGGCGACCTCGTGCGGCGCGGGCCGCTCGGCTCGATCGTGTTCGCCGGCCGCAAGAAGGACGTCATCATGCGGGGCGGCTTCTCGGTCTACGCCGTCGAGGTCGAGGCCGTCCTCGAGGACCACCCCGACGTGCTCGAGGCCGCCGTGTGCCCCCTCCCCGACGAGCGCCTCGGCGAGGTCCCCGTCGCCGCCGTCCGCCTCGTCGACGGGGCGACCCTCGGGGACGTGGACCTCGAGGCCCACGCCCGTGCCCACCTCGCCCACTACAAGGTGCCGGTCCGGTTCCTCGCCGTCGACGAGCTGCCCCGCACCGGCACCAAGAAGGTCCAGCGGCGCGAGGTCGCGGGCCTCTTCGGCTGATCGCCCGGCCGTCGGCGCGCCGCCGGGCTGCGATCAGCCGTCACCGGAGATGATCGGCTCCGGGTCGTCCGTCGTCGTCTCGGGTGGCTCGGAGGTCGTGGACTGCGGGGTGTCCTGCAGGTCGACGAACAGCCGGCCGTCGAGCACCTGGAACGGGTAGGACCGCAGCCCCTCGCCGTCACGGGGGACCTCGGTGTCCCGGGGGCAGTCCGCCGGCTGGTCGTCGTCGATGACGTACGCGCCGACCTCGGGGTCGAAGACGAGGGTGCACTCGGGCTGGGTGGGCAGGAAGGCCGACACGACCGACCAGCCCACGTCGGGGTCGTCGCCCTCGTGGTCGACGTAGATCGACCGGGAGAAGTTCGCCGGGTCCGGGAACAGGATCGGCTGCCCGTCGGACTCGATGATGCGGGCCAGGTTCTCGGTCCGACCCGCGTCGAAGCGGTCGTCGCCGAGGCGGACCTCGACGTCGCCCCGCGACGCGAGCGTCGCCACCAGGAAGGCCGTGCCGAGCGCGAACGACACGCCGACCACGGCCACGCCCACGGCCCGGCCGGTGTGGGCCCGGCCCCGGCGCTTCGCGACCGGGCTCACGAGGCGGTTCCGGATTGGAGGGGTCGACGCACCATCCTCCTAGTATCCGGCCCGACCAGGCTCCGACCCAAGGCAAGCGCCCCGCAAAGGATTGGCATGGACCTCCTCGAATACCAGGGCAAGCAGTTCTTCGCCCAGTACGGCATCCCCGTGAGCGACGGCGAGGCGGTGACCACCGTGGACGACGCCGTCGCCGTCGCCGATCGCCTCGGCTACCCGGTCGTCGTGAAGGCCCAGGTGCACACCGGCGGTCGCGGCAAGGCCGGTGGCGTCAAGCTCGCGTCCAACACCGACGAGGCCCGCGAGCACGCCTCGAACATCCTCGGCCTCGACATCAAGGGCCACGTCGTGCAGACGATCTGGATCGAGGTCGCCTCCGACATCGCCGAGGAGTACTACGCCTCCTTCACGCTGGACCGCTCCGCCAAGAAGCACCTCGGCATGCTCTCCGCCGAGGGCGGCGTCGAGATCGAGGCCGTGGCCGAGGAGAACCCCGACGCCATCGCCAAGATCTGGATCGACCCCGTCGACGGCCTCACCGAGGAGGCCTGCCGCGAGTGGGTCGCCGCCGCGAAGCTGAACCCGCAGGCCACCGAGGGCGCCGTGGACATCCTCCGCAAGCTCTACATCGCCTACACCGAGGGCGATGCGGACCTCTGCGAGATCAACCCGCTGATCCTGAAGCCGACCGGCGAGGTCCACGCGCTCGACGCCAAGGTCACCCTCGACGGCAACGCCACCTACCGCCACCCGGACTACGAGGCCTACGACGCCACGCAGGTCCGCGACGAGCGCGAGGAGGAGGCGCACGCCAAGGGCCTCCAGTACGTCGGCCTCGAGGGCACCGTCGGCGTGATCGCCAACGGCGCCGGCCTGGCCATGTCCACGGTCGACATCGTCAACCAGGTCGGCGGCAAGCCGGCCAACTTCCTCGACATCGGCGGCGGCGCCAACGCCGACGTCATGGCCGGAGCGCTCGAGACGATCAACAACGACCCGAACGTCAAGGCCATCTTCATCAACATCTTCGGTGGCATCACCAAGGGCGACGACGTCGCCAACGGCATCATCCAGGCCCTCGACCGGGTCTCCATCGACGCCCCCATCGTGATCCGCCTCGACGGGACCAACGCCGCGGAGGGTCGGGAGATCCTGGCCGGCATCGAGTCCGACACGTTCATCTCCAAGCCGACGATGGTGGAGGCCGCCGAGACGGTCGTCGCCCTCGCGAAGGGAAGGGCCTGAGCCATGGCGATCTTCGTCGACGAGAACACCAAGGTGCTCATCCAGGGCATCTCCAACGGCAACCAGGCCCTCTACCACGGCCTGCGCAACCGCGACTACGGCACCCAGGTCGTCGCCGGCACCAACCCCGGCAAGGGCGGCCAGACCATCGAGGGCATCCCCGTGTTCGCCACGGTCGCCGAGGCCGTCGAGGCCACCGGCGCCACGGCCAGCTTCTGCTCCGTGCCCCCGAAGTTCGCCAAGGACGCCATCATCGAGGCGGCCGAGGCGGGCATCGAGCTGATCGTCTGCATCACCGAGGGCATCCCCGCCCAGGACGAGGCCTACGCCTACAACCTCCTGAAGCGGGACTTCCCGAACGTCCGCCTGTTGGGCCCGAACTGCCCCGGCCTCATCAGCCCCGGGAAGTGCAACATCGGCATCACCGCCGGTGAGATCGCCCAGGAGCCCACGGCCGAGGGCCCCAACGTGGGCATCGTGTCCCGCTCGGGCACGCTGACCTACCAGGCGCTCTACGAGCTCAAGCTCAAGGGCATCGGCGTGTCGACCTGCGTCGGCATCGGCGGCGACCCCGTGCCGGGCACGTCGTTCATCGACTGCCTCGAGGCCTTCGAGGCCGATCCCGAGACCCACGCCATCATGATGATCGGCGAGATCGGCGGCTCGGCCGAGGAGGAGGCCGCCGAGTTCATCAAGGCCAACGTGACCAAGCCGATGTCGAGCTACATCGCCGGCGTCACCGCCCCTCCCGGCAAGAAGATGGGCCACGCCGGTGCCATCGTCTCGGGCGGCAAGGGCACGGCGGACGCCAAGCGCGAGGCCCTCGAGGCCGCGGGCGTCAAGGTCGGGTCGAACCCGACCGAGGCCGGCGAGCTCATGGTCGAGATCGTCGAGGGCCTCGCCAAGGCCTGACCAGGCGAGCCGCAGACCCTGCACGGGTCCGTCGGCGTCGGGAGCGCCAGCGAGCAGCCGACACGGCTGCGGCGGAGCCGCAGATCCTGCACACGACCCGGCACCTCGGTGCTGGGTCGTGGCGCGCCCGGGGTCGGGCGCGCCGCGAACGGGGCGGGGATGCGGTCCATGCTGGAGCCGATGTCGCGCCCCGCCCGTGCCGCCTTCGCCGCCGTGGCGACCTGGATCGTCGCCGTGCTCGGCGTCGGCGTCACCGCGGTGGTGGCCGAGGCCGACGGCGTGGACGGCGGCGACGTGGCCACCCCGATGCCCGTCGTCGACGCCCCCGCCGTGCCCGCCGAACGGGCCCTGTCGCCGACGGCGCCGCCCGGACCGTTCCCCCCGATCGTGCCCGGCTTCGAGGTCAACGCCGTGCGCACGCCGGCGGGCTTCGTGCTGCCCGTGCTGGGTGGCTCGGCGGGGGCGTGGGAGGTCCGCACCCCGTGCGGGGCGAGCGCCGTCGTCCGCGGGGTGCCCGTGCCGGGCGCCCACGTCGTGCTCGACCCGGGCCACGGCGGCTCCGAGCCCGGCGCCGTCGGGCCGTCCGGGCTGACCGAGCGCGACCTCAACCTCGACGTCGCCCGCCGGGTCGAGGCACTGCTCGAGGCCGAGGGCGCGGTCGTCGCCCTGACCCGGGACCGCGACGTGCGCGTCACGCTCGCCACCCGGGCCGAGATCGCGCGCAGCCTCGACCCGATCGTGTTCCTGTCGATCCACCACAACGCCGCGCCGCTCGGTCGTGGGGCGGCCCCGGCGCCCGAGCTGTACCACCAGCTGGACGACCCCACCTCCCGACGCCTCGCCGGGCTCCTCTGGGAGGAGCTGACCTCGGCCTTCGCGCCCTTCGGCAGCGACTGGGCCTTCGGCGACGACCCGGGTGCCCGGGCCCGGCGGTCCCTGCGCACCGGCGAGGACTTCTACGGCGTGCTGCGCAACGCGCTGGACCTCCCGGCCGTGCTGATCGAGGCCGCGTACCTGTCCAACCCGGCCGAGGAGGCGCTGCTGGCGACCGAGGCCTTCCGCGACGCCGAGGCCCGGGCCATCGCCGACGCCGTGCTGCGGCTCCTGACCACGGACGACCCCGGCTCCGGCTTCCGTCCGACCAAGGAGGCGGCGGCGCCGGCGGGCGGCGGCGGCGGGAGCGCCGGCTGCGTGGACCCCGACCTGTGAGCGGGGCGTGGTGCCCCGGGGTCGCCCGCCGTACGATGTCGGCGCGGGCCGGAGGGACGAGGATCGTTCGACGATGACGCCCTGCCACCACTGCGGAGCCCCCACCGACGCCGGTCCCGGCGCGGACGGCCGGACGCGCTGCGACGACTGCGCGGCCGAGACCGCCCCGCCCTGGGCGATCGAGATCCGGGACCCCGAGGTCCACGCGGCCGACGGCCACGTCGACCCCCCGGCCACCACCAGGGCCCTCGCCGTCCTCGCGCTCGGGGTCGCCGCCCTCGCCGGCACCCTCGTGCTCGGCTCCCGGCTCCTCGTCGACGACGAGCCGCTCGCCACCGGCGCAGCGCCGGACGCCGACGTCGACGAGCTCGCCACGGACGGCTCGACGACCACGAGCGCACCGACCACGACCCGCCCGACGACCACGTCGTCCCCGACGACGACCGGGCCCACGACCACGGGGCCCACCGCGACGACCGGGCCCACGACGACGGCGCCGGCCACGACCGGACCGACCACCTCGGATCGGACCGGCACCCGCGGTGCCACCACGACGGCGCCGGCGACCACGACGGGGGCCACCACCGGGTCGGGCTCGTCCGAGGGGTCGACCGGTCGGGTCCCGGCGCTGCGCGACGACTTCGCCGGCGGCTGGGTCGCCCAGCTGACCTCGGTGCCCACCTCGGCCGGCACCGCCCGGCTGGAGCAGGCCTGGGACGACGTGCGGGGCGAGGTCCCCGACGCGGTGGCCGCCACCTCCGACGAGTGGGACTCCCTGCGCGACGGCTACTGGGTCCTGGTCGACGACGGCCCGTTCGCGTCGAGCGACGACGTCCGCGCCTTCTGCGCCGGGGTGGCCGTCGAGTGCCTGCCGCGGGAGCTCCAGGGGCGCCGCTGACGTGTGCGACGCCTGCGCCCCACCGGGCGGGTGGTCGCGGCGACGCGTGCTCGGCGCCCTCGCCGGCGCCCCGCTCCTCGCCGGCCCGCTCGTCGCGGCGGCCGGCCCTGCGGCCGCGGTCCCCGCCCGTCGCCTCGAGGACCTCGTGCTGCCCCGGTCGACCTGGACCTCCACCCCGCCCACCGGTCCGATCCCGGCCGAGCCGTTGGTGGCCTTCCTGCTCGTCCACCACACCGTCCACGCCAACGACCACGGGCCCGACGACGTCCCCGGGCTCCTCGAGGGGATGCGTGCCTTCCACACCGCGTCCCGGGGCTGGCCCGACATCGCCTACCACTTCGTCGTCGACCGCTTCGGCCGCGTCTGGGAGGCCCGCGCCGGCAGCCGGGACGCCGGTCCCGGGACGGCCGTGGCCGGCGACGCCACCGGCGGGAACCAGGGCTCGGACCAGAAGTGCGCGTTCCTCGGCGACCACCGGACCGAGCCGCCGACCGAGGCCGCCCAGGCCGCCATGGCCGACCTCCTCGCCCTGCTGGCCCAGCGGCACGGGATCGACCCCACGCCGGGGGCCACGGCCACCTTCACGTCCCGGGGCTCCAACCGGCACCCGTCGGGCGCGGTCGTGACCACGCCGACCATCACCGGCCACCGGACGATGTCGCAGACCGCGTGCCCGGGCGACGCCGGCATGCGCGTCGTGACCGACCTCCTGCCCGCGGCGGCGACGGCCCGCATCGCCGGTCCGCCGGCCGCCGACCCCCCGCCGCCCGCGGTCGCCACCACCGCGACGACCGCCGCCCCGACGACGGTCCCGACCACCGCTCCGGCGACGGGCGCCGCGGCACCGGGCACGGAGGACGCGGCCCCGGGTGCGCTGGTCGGCGGCGACGAGGACCGCCTCCTCCCCGCAGCCGGCGCCGGGCTGGCTGCCGTGGCCGTCGGCGGCCTCCTCGCCCTGCGGGCCCGTCGGCTCCGCTGAGCCCGGGAGGGACGGCCCGGGGCGGCTGCTACCTTCGCCCGCTCATGCGCACCGCCGTCCTCGCCTCCGGCAGCGGGACCCTCCTCGACGCGATCCTGGCCGACGGCATCCCCGTCGAGCGGGTCGTCGTGGACCGTCCGTGCCCGGCCACCGACGTCGCGGCGCGCCACGGCGTCGCCGCCACCTGCCACGAGCGCACGTCCTTCGGCGCCGCCTTCGACCGCGACGCCTACTCGACCGAGGTGGCCGAGCTGCTCGGCGCCGACGGCATCGAGCTGGTCGTGATGGCCGGCTACGGGACGGTCTTCGGCCAACCCGCCTTCGACGCCTTCCCGAACCGGATCATCAACACGCACCCGGCCCTGCTGCCCTCGTTCCGGGGCTGGCACGCCGTGGCCGACGCCCTCGCCTACGGCGTCAAGGTCACCGGCTGCACGGTGCACGTCGCCACCCTCGAGGTCGACGCCGGGCCGATCCTGGCCCAGGAGGCCGTCCCCGTCCTGCCCGACGACGACGAGGCCAGCCTCCACGAGCGCATCAAGGCCGTCGAGCGGCGCCTCTACCCGGCCACCATCCGTTCCGTGCTCGACGACCCCTCCGTCCTCGATCGCCCCGCCCCCCGGACCGCCCAGGAGCACCACCCATGAGGGCCTTCCTCTCCGTCTACGACAAGACCGGCGTCACCGACCTGGCCGCCGGCCTGGCCGACCTCGGCTGGGAGCTGGTGTCCTCCGGTGGCACCGCCCAGGCCATCGCCGACGCCGGCATCGCCGTCACCCCCGCGGCCGACCTGACCGGCTTCCCCGCGATCCTCGGCCACCGCGTCGTCACGCTGCACCCCAAGGTCCACGGGGGGATCCTCGCCGACCGCGACGACCCCGAGCACCGGGCCGAGCTCGAGGAGCACGGGATCCCGACCTTCGACCTGGTGGTCGTGAACCTGTACCCCTTCGGCGCGGACGGCGGCGCGATCGGCGGGCGCGAGCTGCCCCCGGGCATCGACCTGATCGACATCGGCGGTCCGACGCTGGTGCGGGCCGCGGCCAAGAACCACGCCCACGTCGGGGTCGTGACCGACGCCGACGACTACGCCCCGCTGCTCGCCGAGCTGGCCGCGTCGGGCGAGCTGTCCGACCGGACCCGTCGGGACCTGGCCCGGAAGGCCTTCGCCCACACCGCGGCCTACGACGCCGCCATCGTCACCTGGTTCGACGAGTCCGACCCCCACGTCGAGCCCGACGACGTCGACGCGGTCCTGCCCGCGACCATCCACCTCGCGCTCGAGCGGGTCGACGAGCTGCGCTACGGCGAGAACCCCCACCAGCGCGGCGCCCGGTACCGCGAGTCGGGCCGGCGCTCCTGGATGGACGGCATCACCCAGCACTCCGGGCTCCCGCTGTCGTACCTCAACCTGTTCGACGCCGACGCGGCCTGGAGCCTGGCCCACGACCTGGCCGACCCCGCCGAGCAGGCCGCCGTCGCCATCATCAAGCACGCCAACCCGTGCGGCGCCGCCGTGGGCGACTCCCTGGCCGACGCCTACGCCCGGGCCTTCGACTGCGACCCGCGCTCCGCGTTCGGCGGGATCGTGGCCACCAACCGGCCCATCGACGAGGCCACCGTCGAGGCCATGGTCGCCGCCGCCCAGGCCGACGTCGTCATCGCCCCCGGCTACGAGCCCGGCGTCGTGGAGGCCCTCGTCGCCAAGCGCAAGAACACCCGGATCCTGACCGCGCCGGCCCCGGGCCGCCCGGGCCTGGCGCTGCGCCAGCTGAACGGCTCGTGGCTCGTGCAGGAGCCCCACGGCTTCGTCGCCACCCCGGACACCTGGCGGGTCGTCACGCAGCGCCAGCCGACCGAGGCCGAGCTGGCCGACGCCGCGTTCGCGTGGCGCGTCGGCGGCTGGGTGAAGTCGAACTCGATCGTGCTGGCCAAGGACGGCACGGCCTGGGGCATCGGGGCCGGCCAGCAGAACCGGGTCGAGGCCGGCCTGATCGCGGCCGAGAAGGCCGCCGGGCGGGCCGAGGGCGGGGCGTGCGCGTCCGACGCCTTCTACCCGTTCCCCGACGGCATCGAGGCCGCCGCATCGGCGGGCGTCGCCGTGATCATCCAGCCCGGCGGCTCGGTGCGCGACGACGCCTGCATCGAGAAGGCCGACGAGCTGGGCGTGGCGATGGTGTTCACCGGGGAGCGCCACTTCCTGCACTGAGCGCAGGGCCGGCGCCGTGTCGGCCGGCGAAACCGATCGACGGCGTCGGCCGGACCGACCAGACTCGCCCGACGTGGCACCACGATGGCGGGACTACGACGAGGCGCGCGACCTGGCGGCCGTGGCGCGCACCTGGCGCGAGTGCGGCTGGATCGACGGCTCCGAGGAGCAGGCAGCCGGGGTGCGCGCCTTCTTCGCCGGCGGCGACGCCGTCGTGCTGCCCGCCGGCGCAGGCGGCGACGCCGAGTGCGCGGTGCACCGCACGCTCGGCACCGTCCGCCACGGCGTCGGCCCCGACGCGGTCGACCTGCCGCTGAACGCCGTCACCGGCGTCACCACCAGCCGGATCGCGCGCGGGCGGGGCCTGGCCGCCGAGGGGGTCGTCGAGGCCCTCGCCCGGGGCGTCGACGACGGTGCCGCCGTCGCGATGCTCGGGGCCTTCGAGATCGGCTTCTACGACCGGTTCGGCTTCGGCACCGGCCCCTACGAGCACAGCCCGGCCGTCGACCCGGCGACCCTGGTCGTCCCGGTCCCGGACCGGGCGCCGGTCCGCCTCGGCCGGGACGACCTCGGCGAGGTCCACGAGCTCCTCGGGCGGCGCCTCCGGGCCCACGGCGGGGTGGCCCTCACCTCGCCGGGTGCCGTGGTCGCCGAGTGGGCCTGGCTGTCGGAGCCGATCGGGATCGGCCTGCGCGCCGACGACGGTCGCCTCACGGGTGCGCTGCTCGCCGACGGCGCCGACGAGCACGGCCCCTACGAGGTGAAGCTGCTCGCCTACGAGGCCGCCCGGGACCTGCTCGACCTCCTCGGCGTGCTGCGCTCCCTCGGGGACCAGGTGCGCCTGGTCCGCTTCTCCTTCGAGCCGGCCGAGGTCCACGTCCAGGACCTCGTCTCCCGACCCATCCGGCAGCGCATCGCCGGGCGCATGGCCGGGGGGCGGCACCACCCGCTGAGCGCCGTCGCCTGGTGGCAGACGCGGATCGTCGACCTGCCCGCCTGCATCGCCGCGACCCCGGCGGTGGCGGAGCCGGTCACCCTCGACCTCGTCCTCGACGACCCCGTCGCCGTGGAGGCGGCACGCTGCGACGGTCGCTGGACCGGCATCGGGGGCGCGTGGCGGATCGAGCTCGCGCCGACGTCCACCGCGGTGCGGATCGACGACGAGCGGGTCGGCGACGACGCCCGACCCGTGCTGCGCGCCGACGTCAACGCCCTGTCCCGCTGGTGGTCCGGCTCCCGGACGGCCACGTCGCTGGCCCTCACCGACCGCTTCGAGGCGCCACCCGCCCTGCTCGACGACCTGGACCGGGCCGTCCGGCTGCCGCCGCCCCGCCCCGGGCTGGAGTTCTGAGCGCCGACGACGCCGCGGTCGTCGGGCCCGGTCGTGGGATCTGGGGTCCGGACCGGTCGATCCGGCAGACTCGCCCCCGATGACCGCGCAGCTGCTCGCCGGGGCCCCCGTGGCCGACGCCGTCCTCGACGACGTGCGGGGGCGCGTCGCCGCCCTCGCCGAGGTCGGCAAGGGCGTCGGGCTCGGCACGATCCTCGTCGGCGACGACGAGGCCTCCGCCGGCTACGTCCGCAAGAAGCACGAGACCTGCGCCGAGGTCGGCATCGCCAGCCACAACATCGAGATCGGCGCCGACGAGGACCCCGCCGCGCTCCTCGATGCCGTCGACCGCTTCAACGCCGACCCCGCCGTCGACGCCTACCTGATCCAGTACCCGGTCGCTCCCGGCTTCGACTTCGACGCCGCCGTGAACCGCATGGACCCCGACAAGGACGCCGACGGCCTCCACCCGGAGAACCTCGGTCGCCTCGTGCTCCAGCAGGACGGGCCGGTGCCCTGCACGCCCGCCGGCATCCGGGCCATGTTCGTCCACTACGGCATCGACCTCTCCGGCAAGGACGTCGTGATCGTCGGTCGGGGACCCACGCTGGGTCGGCCGCTGTCGCTGCTGCTGACCCTGAAGGGGCCGGGCGCGAACGCGGCCGTCACCGTCGTGCACTCCGCGGTCCCCGACATCGCCGAGCACACCCGCAGGGCCGACGTGGTCATCGCCGCGGTCGGCTCGCCGTCCATCGTCACGCCCGACATGGTGAAGCCCGGCGCCGTGGTCGTCTCCGGTGGCATCTCCTGGGAGGGCCGCCGGCTGCTGCCCGACGTCGACGAGGCCGTCGGCGAGGTCGCGTCGTGGATCACGCCCCGGCTCGGCGGCGTCGGCCCGACCACGGTCGCCATGCTGCTGCGCAACACCGTCACCGCCGCCGAGGCGGCCCAGGCCCGGGGGAGCGGCTCGTGACCCGCATCGTCGACCTGCTCGCCCGGGGTCGGCAGACGGTCAGCCTCGAGTTCTCCCCGCCCAAGGACGCCGAGTCCGAGTCCGCCCTCGCCGAGGTCCTCGACGACCTCGCCGAGGTCCGACCCTCCTTCGCGAGCGTGACCTACGGCGCGCTCGGCTCCACCCGGGAGCGGACCCGCGACGTCGTCGTGCGCTTCAACGCCGAGCACGACTTCCCGACGATGGCCCACCTCACCTGCGTCGGCCACACCAAGGACGAGGTGGTCGCCCTCCTCGACCACTACGCCGACCACGGCGTCGAGAACATCCTCGCCCTCGGCGGCGACCCGCCCCTCGACGGCTCGGACCCGGGCGGCGACTTCGCCCACGCCATCGAGCTGGTCGAGCTGGTGCGCGAGCACCGGGGCGACTTCTCCGTCGGCGTCGCCGTCCACCCCGAGACGCACCCCCGCTCGCCGGACCGGGCCTCGGACCGGCGGCACGTGGCCGCCAAGCTCGCCCTCGCCGACTTCGCCATCACCCAGTTCTTCTGGGACGCGTCCCACTACGTGCGGCTCGTCGAGGAGCTGGCCGCGCTCGGCGTCGACAAGCCGATCCTGCCCGGCGTCATGCTGTTCATCAACGTGCACTCGATGCGGCGCATGTCCGAGCTGAACGACACGACCATCCCCGACGAGCTGTGGGCGCGCTGCCTCGAGGTCGACGGCGACCCCCGAGCGGTGCGCCTGCTCGGCACCGAGGTCTGCGCCGAGCTGTCCCGGGCGCTGCTCGACGCCGGCGCCCCGGACCTGCACCTCTACACGATGAACCGGGCGACGGCGGCCAAGGACCTGGTCGGGCGCCTCGGCCTGGCCGGCTAGCGCCGGACCAGCATCCAGACCTGCTCGACGGGCCAGGCCGACCCCCACGAGACCGGGACGCCGAAGCGCACGTCGGCGCCGTCGTGGTCCTCGGGGACGTAGAGCTCCCGGTGGTCCTCGACGTCGAAGCCGACCTCGCGGAACAGGCGCAGCCACCCGGCCGGCGTCCGGTTGAACTCGATGCCGCCCGGGTCGACCTCCACGTCCCGCCAGTCCAGGCGCCCCAGGTGGCGCCACGGGTGGGTCAGGGTCGTGCCGAGCTCGGAGCCGTCGGGCTTCCAGCACGACACGGCCAGCGGGTGGTTCCCGAGGAAGCGGAGGCGCCCGCCCGGTCGCAGGAGCCGGTGCGCCTCCCGGATCCAGACGTCGGGGTCGCACCAGATGGCGGCGCCGTACTCGCTGATGGCGAAGTCGAAGGAGCCGTCGGGCTCGGGGACGGCCTCGGCCGAGCCGTGGTGCAGGACGAGGTCGACGCCGTGCTCGTCGGCCAGGCGGCGGGCCGTGGCCAGCTGCGCCTCCGACACGTCGACGCCCACGACCTCCGCCCCGGCCCGCGCCACCCAGGCCGACACGTAGCCGGTCCCGCACCCGAGCTCGATCGAGCGCCGGCCGGCCAGGTCGAGGTCGAGCATGCCCACCTCCGCCTCGGGCACCGACCACGCGCCCCAGGTGGGGTCGGCCGCGGCCCACGACCGCTCCCCGGCCGCGACCCACTCGTCGGCCATGGCGTTCCAGTGCCGGCGGTTCTCCCGCACGTGCTCGGGGAGCCCGGCCTCGTCGAGGGGCGGGTCGGGGACGGGGGCGCCGGTCACGTCGGGCGACGCTAGGCAACGCGTCCGGACCCTCGTCGTCCGATTCCGGTCCGACCGGGCGCGCCGGGCGCACCGGGCGCGACGAATCGTCGACGAATCGCTCCCCACGGTCGTGCTGGTCGTGCCCCGTCGTCGGGGGCGAGGTTCTCGTCGGAGGGGGCCACGTAGGATCGCTCCATGGATCGGACGGACCACGTCGAGGGCGACGCCGCTGCGCCCGCCCGCCGGCGGGGCACGGCGACCTCGAACTTCGGTGTGGGCAAGCGCGAGGGGCACGACGCCTCCGGCTTCTACGACCGGTTCGTGCCGCCGGTCCTCTCCGACGACGCGGACGTCTCGCCCCACCGGGCCGTCGACGAGATCTGGGTCGGCGACAGCCGCGACATGGACACCCACGGCGAGGTCGCCGACGGCTCCGTCGCCCTCGTGGTCACCTCGCCGCCGTACTTCGCCGGGAAGGCCTACGAGGAGGCGCTCGGCGAGGGCGGCATCCCCGGCGACTACCTCGAGTACCTGGGGATGCTGCGGGCGGTGTTCGCCGAGTGCGTGCGCAAGCTCGAGCCCGGCGGCCGGATCGCGGTGAACGTCGCCAACCTCGGTCGGAAGCCGTACCGCTCGCTCTCCTCCGACGTCATCGCCATCTTCGAGGAGCTCGGCCTGCTGCTGCGGGGCGAGATCATCTGGCAGAAGGGCCGGGGTGCCGGGGGGTCCTGCGCCTGGGGCAGCTTCCAGCGGCCGGGGAACCCGGTCCTGCGCGACGTGACCGAGCGCGTCGTCGTCGCGTCCAAGGGCCGGTTCGACCGCGCCGTGCCCGCCAAGCGGCGCGCCCGGGACGGCATGCCCTCGGTGTCGACCATCTCGGTCGACGACTTCCTCGAGTCGACCCTCGACGTGTGGGAGCTGGCCCCCGAGAGCGCACGGCGCGTGAACCACCCGGCGCCGTTCCCCGTGGAGCTGCCCCAGCGCCTCATGGAGCTCTACACCTACGAGGGCGACCTCGTCCTCGACCCGTTCATGGGGGCCGGCTCGACCGCCGTGGCCGCCGTCCGGACCGGGCGCCGCTACGTCGGCTTCGACACCGACCCCGAGTACGTCGCGATCGCCTCCACCCGAGTGGCCGAGGCCCGGTCCGAGCTCCTCGACGCCCCCGGGCGCCGCCCACCGGTCGCCGTCGCCCCGGGCGGTCACGCCGGCGCCGACGACGGCACCGCCGACGCCGCCCTGCGCGCCGGCCGCCGCGCCGCCGAGGTCGCCGCCCGGCTCCTCGCCGAAGCCGGCTTCGCCGTCGACGAGCGCGCCGCGGTCCGGGAGCTCGGCCTCGAGTTCGACCTGCGCGCCACGGGCGCCGACGGCGTCGAGCGGCTGGTGCTCGTGGCCGGCGCGTTCACCCCGTCCCCGAGCGGGCTCCGCCGCACCGACGTGCTGTGGCGGACCCTGGCCCACGCCGGCGTCGTGGCCGCCGCAGGGCGGGACGAGCGCGTGCTGGTCCTCACCACCGAGCTCCCGGCTCGCTCCTCGCCCGCGGCCAAGGCGCTCGCCGCCGCGGTCGGCACCGGCATCGAGGAGGTCGTCGTCCTCACCGACCCCGACGCCGCCACCGCGCTCGCCGCCCTGCACCGGGGCTGACCGGCCACCGGTGGCCGACGACCGCACCACCGTCACCGAGCTGGCCACGGCGCTCGGCTGCCTCGAGGAGGGCACGGCGTCGTGGGCCGTGCTCCGACGGCCACGGGAGCTGCTCGTCGACGACGCCACCTGGAGCCAGCTCGAGCGCGGGCTGCACGACCCGGCGCTCGTCGCCCTCGCCGACACGGCCTTCGCCAACGGCGCGGCGTTCGCGACCCACGAGGAGGGGCTGGGTGGGCGCCGGCCCCGCCGGATCGAGTGGACCGGCGGCGTCCGGCCGCCTGGCGACCACGTCGTCCCCGCCGACCTGCGGATCGACCGCGTGTACCTCGTGTCCTGCAAGTACTCCTCCCGGGTGCTCCACAACGCCGCCCCGGCCCGGGTCTTCGACCACCTCCTGTCGCCCACCACGGTCCACGACCGAGCCGACTGGTTCGGTGTGGTCGCGCCCGACGAGCACCGCCGCCTGGCCCGCGTCGCCGCCACCGCCGTCGGGTGCCCGTGCCCCGACGACCCCGCGACCGCCACCGTCGCCGAGCGGCGCGCCCTGCGCGACGCGCTCCGGGACGTCGGTCGGCGATGGCCGGCGGCGGCGGCCGAGGCCTACGCCGAGCTGTGCGCCGTCGTGGCCGCCGAGTCGGCGCGGCGCTGGCGGGCCGCTGCCGCCACGGCCGCAGCGCGCGAGGTGCTGCTGTGGCGGCTGCTCCGGCTGGCACCGGCGCCCTACTTCGTGCTCGGCGTCGGGAGGGACGACGTCCTGCGCCTGCGGATCGACACGCCGTGGGACTGGCGCCAGCGCCACGACCTCCTGGACCTGACCGTCGAGGCGCAGGACGCCGGCCAGCCCCAGGTCTCGTGGACCGCCCTCGTGCGGGACCGCGCCGCAGGCACGGAGGCCGAGGTCGCCGGCCACGTCGAGGTCCGCTGGAGCCACGGTCGGTTCGGCGCGCCACCCGAGGCCAAGGTGTACCTCGACACCCCCCACCGGGACGTGCCGGGCTACGTGCCGATCGACTGAGGCGGCCTCAGGCAGCAGCCAGCGCGGCGGCCAGCACCCGGGCGAACCCGTCGTCGTCGCCGTCGACCGGGCGAGCGGAGGCGGCGGCGCGGCCGGGGGAGCGGACCACGTCGCGCACGTCGAGGGTGGGGCGGGCCGGGCCGTCGACCAGGTCCAGGTACGGGGATCGCCGGGTGCCGAGGGCGGCCGGCCCCGCGGGGGCGCTGTCCGTCGCCCCGGCGGCGCCGCCCTCGCCGAGCTCGGCGAGGAGGACGTCCCGGGCGGCGCGCAGCGCATCGAGGGCCGATCCGTCGCCGCCCCGGTCCGGGTGCGCGACGAAGGCCGCGCCCCGGAAGGCACGGCGGACGTGGTCGATCTGTGCCCCTTCGGGCAGCCCGAGCAGGGCTCGGGCGTGGTTGCCGTCCATGGCGACCTTCTCGTGTTGCTGGGCCGCATCCTGCGGCGCGCCGATCCGTGGCGGTGGCGATCCTTCGCCTCCACCCCACCCATCGGACGCCCGGTCGCCGATTCCAGTCGAGGACCCCGGTACGAACCGGACGAGAGGGAGGAGCCGGCACCGGCCGGGGTGAACGGGAGGTGAACCGGCGCGAACCCGGTGCTCCGGCTTGGCAGCGGCCGTGGTCGACCGTCGATGCTGGCCCTGGCGGCGTCGTCGGCGCGCTCGCCACCCGATCCGATGACCTCGCTCCGCTCGCTCGCCCACGGCACCTCGCCCCTGCCGCCGTCCACCACGACGGCGGAGGTGGAGGCGCGCTTCCGGGCCGAACCGGCCCGTCGCAGCGTGGTCGTGGCCCGGGCGGGGACGACACCGGTCGTGATCGGCCGGGCCCGGCTCTTCGGGCTGCTCGCCGGATCCCGGGGGGAGGGTCCGCGCCCCGCCCCCGGCGCACCCGCGTCCGGGCTCCCCGTCGCCGACGACCGGACCTTCGCCGGCGCCGTCGACGTGAGCGAGGTCGCCGCCACGCTGCTGGGGTCCGGGACGCTGGACCCCGACGCCGACCTGCTCGTCCACCTCGGCGGCCCGACGGCGCCGTGGGGGACGGCGAGCGTGGCCGACGTCCTGCACCACCTGGCCCGGGCCCTGGGCGACCGCGCGGAGGAGGAGCGCCGCCTGGGCCACCGCTTCGCCGCCCTGATCGCCAACAGCTCCGAGGTGATCCTGGCCGTCGACGCCGACTGGTCGATCACCTGGGCGTCCCCGTCGACCCGCGCCGTGCGCGGCCTCGACCCGGCCGACCTGCTCGGCTCCCACGTGCTCGAGAACGTCCACCCCGACGACGTCGCCCTGGCCGCCGACGTCTTCGCCGAGGTGATGGCCCGCCCGGGTCACCGGATGGGGGGCGAGGTCCGGGTCGACGACGGGATCGGCGGGTGGACCGCCCTCGAGTACGTCGTGGCCAACCTGCTCGACGACCACGACGTCGGCGCCGTCGTCGTCAACTTCTTCGACGTCACGCCTCGCCGCCAGCTCGAGGACCGCCTCCGCCACGACGCCACCCACGACGCCCTCACCGGCCTGCCCAACCGGCAGCGCTTCGTCGACCTGCTCGCGTCCGCGCTGGCCGACGACGCCGGGGGCGAGGTGGCGATCGCGTTCCTCGACCTCGACGGGTTCAAGGCGGTGAACGACTCGCTCGGGCACCCGACCGGCGACCGGCTCCTGCACCGCGTCGCGGCCGCGCTGGCCGCCGCCGTCCCCGACGGCGTCACCGTCGCCCGCCTCGGCGGCGACGAGTTCGGGCTGCTGGTCCGGTCCCCGCAGGGTGACGCCGCCACCGTCCTCGCCGACCTCGCCCGGCGCTGCTGCCGTGCGGTCGAGGTCCCCTTCACCGTCGACGGCCACGCCGTGCGGATCGCGGCCAGCATCGGGGTCGCGGGGAGCGAGCGGGCGACCACGTCGGTGGAGGAGCTGCTCCGCCGTGCCGACGTGGCCATGTACGCGGCCAAGGGGCAGGGGAGGGGGCGCGTCGAGACGTGGGAGCCGGTCATGCACGAGCACCTGCTGGACCGCCACCGGATGGCCGCCGAGCTGCAGGTCGCGGCCGGGGCCGGGCAGCTGCGGGTCGTCTACCAGCCGGTCGTGTCCACCGAGACGGGCGCGCCGCTGGCCTTCGAGGCCCTGCTCCGCTGGGACCGGCCCGGCGTCGGTGTGGTGTCGCCCGACGTGTTCGTGCCGATCGCCGAGGAGTGCGGCGCGATCGTCGACATCGGCCGCTGGGTCCTGCACCGGGCGTGCCGGGACGCCGTGTCCTGGTCACGGCACCCGGCAGCGCCCGCCGTCGCCGTGAACCTGTCGGCCCGCCAGCTCGGCATCGCCGACGTCGTCGCCGACGTCGAGGAGGCGCTGGCCGTCAGCGGGCTGCCCCCGCACCGGCTGGAGCTCGAGATCACCGAGTCGACCGTGATGGAGGAGCCGCAGCGCTGCCGCGAGCAGCTCGGGGTCCTCCGGGGGCTCGGCGTCCGGGTCGCGCTCGACGACTTCGGGACCGGCCACTCCTCGCTCGGCCAGCTCCGCCGCCTCGCCCTCGACTGCGTGAAGGTCGACCGCAGCTTCGTCGCCGGGCTGCCCGACGACCCCGCCGACGTGGCCCTCGTCGAGGGCATCGTGCGCCTGGCCGACGCGCTCGGGCTGTCGGTGGTGGCGGAGGGCATCGAGTCCGCCGAGCAGGCCGCCGTCGTCGCCGACCTCGGGATCGAGCGGGCCCAGGGCTACCTGTTCAGCCGACCCGTCGGCAGCGACGACGTCGCCCGGAGCCTGGGCGCCGTGCCCGGCGCCGCCGCGCACGGTCGCTGAGACGCCCCGATCGCCCCCCGGCCCCGGTCCACCGATCCGGGCCCGGACGCGCCACGTCCCGGACACGGGGTCCGGGACGTGGTCGGGGTCGGTGGGGGCCGGGGAGGCGGTACCCGACCCCCACCCGGCGGCGGCCGTCGGGGACGGGGCCGCCGGTGTGGCGCCGATCCGGCCCGGGGGCCGGATCGGCGTGCACAGCCTCGGTGGCAGCCGGCGAGCCGGCTGCGGGGTCAGGCCTGGGTGGTGCGGCGTCGGACGGCGAGGCCGCCCAGGCCGAGCACGGCTGCGGCGAGCACCGCGGCGAGCGGGAGGTCGGCGCCGGTCCGGGGCAGGGCCAGGTCGACCAGCTGCGGGGGATCGGCCGGGGCGAGCACCGACAGCGTGGTGATCGTCGGGCCGGTCCAGGTCACCGTCGTCGACTGGTCGTCGTCGGGGGACGAGATGACGGCGGCGTTCTCGAGCACGCCGGTCGCGTCGTCGCCCACCTGCACGGTCAGGGCCAGGGTGACGCCGCCGCCGGCGGGCACCGTGAGGCCGGACCAGGCCACGGACTGCCCGGTGGCGGTGCACCCGTCGGTGCAGGCCACGAAGGTCAGCCGGTCGTCCAGGGTGTCGTCCACGCTGACCTGGCTGCACGGCTCGTCACCGCGGTTGAACAGGTGGATCAGGTAGTTGAACGACTGGCCCGGGGTGACCTCGAGGTGGCTGGCCCGCTTGTTCGACAGCGACAGGTCGCACGGTCCGGCGAAGCCGTCGCTGACCGTGGGCAGGGGCAGGGTGACGGTGTCGGTGACCGGGGTGCCGTCGCAGTCGCCCGAGACCGACAGGTCGTCGGAGAAGGACTGCCCGGTGCTCCCGGCGGCGACGCCGACGGTCAGGTCGAAGGTCCGGGTCTCGTTCGGGGCCAGGTCGCCCACGTCCCAGGTCAGCGTGCCGCCGTCCTGCGTGGTCGGGGCCGGGGTGGCCGTGATCGAGGAGAACGGACCGGTCACCACGTCGGTGACGACGACGTCGGTCATCGTGCACACGCCGCGGTTGGCGACGGTCAGGGTGTAGTCGAAGGTCGAGCCGGCCTCGACCTGGGCCTGCGAGGCGTCCTTGTGGATCTCGAGGGGGTCGTCGACCCGGGGCTCGAGCGGGTCGCAGGGGATGCCGCCGGCCGGCACGAGGGCCGAGGCGGCCAGCGGGGCGACCGCGATGCGGGCCGTGACCAGCTCGCCGAGGGCGTCGCCCACGGTCAGGTCGATGATCGCGGCGGCAGCCGACGCCGAGACGGAGGTGCCGTCCTCGGCCGCGGTGACCTCGATGGTCTCCTCGCCCAGGAGGATGTCGACCGACACGAGGCCGACCGAGCCGAGGGTGCTGTCCACCGCGTCCTCGAGGCCGTCGGTGACGGTGTCGAGGAGGCCGCCGAGCTCGTCCGGCGGGACCAGGTTGATCAGCGGGATGTCGGGGATCGAGGAGCCCTCGGGGGTGGAGATGTTCACGACCGGGGCCGAGAACTCGGCGGTCGCGCCGCCGGAGGTGCCGGTGGCCGTGGCCGTGAGCGCGGGGGTCGAGGCGACCTCGACGGTGATCTCGGCCGGGGTGCCGCCGAAGATCGTGACGGCGTCGATCTGGGTCTGCGACGTGGTCTGCAGCGCCCGGCCGCTCTGGCCGTCGACCAGCTCGGTCGTGATCTGGGTCGAGGTGCCGGTCACGCCGCCTGCGGGGTTGGTGACCGATGCGACCGTGCCGAGGCCGTCGACCTCGAGCACGTCGGCGCCCGCGGTCTGCACGAAGGAGCGGCTGATCGGCTCGCCGGGGGCGAGGCAGACGCCGTCGCCGGCCCAGCGGGCGTGCGCCGTGGCGGTGGAGACGTCGAGGCCGAGCACCGGCGCGGCGGGGACGTCGAGCAGGGTGGCCGTGAGCGGCTCGGGGTTGTCGGGCGGGGCCGTCTGGCTCGCCGTCGACAGGATGTCGTCGAGCGACAGGGCGCCCAGCAGGGTGGCGTCGAGGTTGGCGACGCCGGCCGTGGACCGCGGATCGGTCGTGGTGTCGACCGCCACGGTGGCCGGGGTCAGGTCGACGTCGACGACGGGCTGGCCGGCCAGGGACGCATCGACCTGGAGCAGCTCGGCGAGACCGCTCCCGGAGTAGTCCGCCGTCGTCTGGGTCGGTGCGGCTGGTGCCGCCGCAGCAGGGGTCACGAGCAGGGGCGCAGCGAGCAGCCCTCCGCTCGCGACGATGGTCGCGAATCGCTTCATCACGTGTGGTCTCCGCCTCTTGGAGTGGTGCTTCAGGGGTGAGATGGGTCGCACGGCGAGTGGATCCGACCCCACTCCGCGCACACGAATGACCACATCTGCCACGCAAGGTAACCGGATCACCACCGCGAGTCCACACCGAAACGCGAGAATTGCGACACATCGGGCGCTCGAGCGCGCGGAGGGCGCGAACGGTGCGCGGCGGGCGGCGGGGCGCTAGGGGCGGCCGGCGCCGGGCACGGCGACCTCGGCCGCCTCGATCCGCCCGGCGCGCTCGGCCCGGCACGACTCCGGTTCGGAGTCGAAGGCCGTGCACACGAAGAGCGTGCGGCGATCCGGCCCGCCGAGCGCGCACGCGAACGGTTGCCGGTCCTCGGCGGTGCGGACCTCGTCGAGCACCTCGCCACCCTCCGCCACCCGCAGCACCTGGTGCGAGATCGGCGAGGCCATCCAGATCGCGCCCTCGGCGTCGAGGCAGATGCCGTCGGGCACGGCGCCCCGGACCCGCCCCCACTCGCGCCGCCCGGTCAGCCGCCCGTCGGGGGCGACGTCGAAGGCGGTGAGGCAGCCGCCGAAGGACTCGCCGACCACGAGCGTGCCCCCGTCGGGCGTCAGCACGCAGCCGTTGGGGAAGAAGAGCTCGTCGGCCGCGACCTCCACGGCCCCGTCGAGGCGGACCAGCAGCAGGGTCGTGGTGCGCTGGTCGGCGTCGGGGTCGTGCAGGTCGAAGCCGAAGTTGCCCACGTAGGCGTTCCCGCGGGCGTCCACGACCATGTCGTTGCAGTGGGAGGGCGCGAGCCCGGACAGGTCGGCGACCTCGACCGGCTCGTCGGCGCCGGGCGGGAGGGCGAGCAGGCGCCGGTCCGTCATCGACACGACCAGCAGGGTGCCGTCGGGGCGCCAGCCGAGGCCCGAGGGCCGGTGGGGGACCTCGACCACGACCTCGGCCTCCCCGGTCGAGACGTCGAGGGCCAGCACCCGGTGGTCGTGCATGTCGGAGAACCACAGGCGCCCGTCGTGCCAGCGCGGGCCCTCGGCGAAGGCGAGGCCGTCGAGGACGGGCACGAGCGTCGACGTCATCGTCGGGAACCTAACCCCGTCGCCGCCGCCGTGCGTCGGAGGGTGCCTCAGCGGGCCGCGAGCGCGACCACCCGGGACGCGCACCAGGCAGCGTCGGCGTCCCACACCTCCGCCGCCACCGCCGGCACGGCGGCGCCGAGGGCGAGCGTGGCCGACAGGTAGCGGGCCGCGGCGACGAGGCGCACGGCACCGAGCGCGTCCAGCACGGGGCCGGGGTCGACGTCCAGGGAGGCGGCCCACGCCCGCACGACCGGGGCGGGGTCGCCGGTGGAGGTCGGCTGCCCGACCGGGCCGAGCAGCAGGTCGAGGTCGAGGGCGGGGCAGCCGATGGACGGGTCGGTCCAGTCGAGGACGGTCACGTGGCCGCCGGCGTCGGCCACGGCGTTGCCGGGGTGGGCGTCGCCGTGCACGACGGTCCGGGGCAGGTCGAGCGAGGCCACGACCTCGGAGGCCTCGTGCACCGCGGCCAGGATCCGGCCGGCGGACCCGGTCGGGTCCCCGTCGCCCTCGGCGCCCAGGTGGGCCACCAGGGCCCCGAGCACCTCGTCGAGGTCGAGGTCGTCCCCGACGTCGCGGACCCCGGCCGCGGCGAGCTCGTCGAGGCGGTCGAGGGCGCCGGCCGCGATCGCGCCGACGGCCGATGCGGTGGCGACCCGGTCGGGTCGGACGTCGCCGGCGTGGTCGACGGCGTGCCAGTCGGCCCCCCGGGCCGCGAGGCGGGGCGCGTGGTCGAGCCCGGCGACGGCCTCGGTGACGGCGGGCTCGCGCTCCGCTCCCGGGCCGACCGCCTTGACGACGAGCGTGCGGTGGCCGGCGTCCCCGGCCGGGCGGCGTCGGGGCCCCGATGCGTCGAGGGAGACGACCGCGGAGAGCTCCCAGTGGCGGAGCAGCCGCCAGCGGCCCTCGACGGCCAGGCCGGCGCCGCCGACGGCGTCGAGCAGGCGGGCCGGCCACCCCGGCCGGTCGTGGGCGATGCGCCCGTCGGGCTGCGACCCGTCGTCGTCGGCCGCGGCCTCGGCCCAGGCCCGCACCACGGGGGCGTCGGCGCCCAGGCGCGCCGCCTCCGCGACCGGCACCCAGTCGACGCCGGCTGCCGGGAGCCGGTCCCGGACCTCGGCGACCACGACGAGCCCGCCGCCCGCGGGGTCGCGCACCCGGGCGACGGGCACCACGTCCCCGCCGAGGCGGGCCCGGGCGGCCTCGTCCTCCTCGGGGCCCCACGACGCGGTCGGACGGGGGGCGAGCACCGGCAGGCACCACCCCGCGACCCCGTTCGGGCGGGCCAGGACGCGGCGGCCGGACGGGTCCCGGACCAGCAGGCGCAGCGGTCCGGCGGTCGCGTCCGTGGGCACGGGCGGAGGCTAGGCCCCGGTGCCGGCGGCGGGACCCGGTGCGCTGGCGGGGTCCCGGGAGGACCGGTAACGTCCGTTACCAGGTTCAACTTCGACCGACAGCCCAATGGGGGATGAGACGACCGTGACGGCGTACGACAAGATCTACATCGACGGGGCCTGGGTGCCCTCCACGAGCAGCGAGACGATCGAGGTGTTCGACTCGACCGACGGCTCCGTGATCACGAGCGTGCCGGCCGGCACGGCCGAGGACCTGGACAAGGCCGCCAAGGCCGCCCGCGCCGCCTTCGACGGCTGGGCCGCCAAGTCGAACGAGGAGCGGGCCAAGGTCTGCACCCGCATCGCCGAGGGCCTCGCCGCCCGCATGGACGAGATCGCGACCCTGGTCACCCGCGAGGCGGGCATGCCCAAGTGGCTGAGCCAGATCGTCCAGGCCGGCCTGCCCATCAACTCCTTCAACGAGGCCGCCCAGCTGGCCGAGAGCTACGAGTACGAGCACGAGCTCGGCACCAGCCTCGTGGTCAAGGAGCCCGTGGGCGTCGTCGGCTGCATCACGCCGTGGAACTACCCGCTGCACCAGATCGCGGCCAAGGTCGCCTACGCGCTGGCCGCCGGCTGCACGATCGTGCTGAAGCCCTCCGAGGTCGCCCCGCTCGACGCGTACGTGCTGGCCGAGGTCATCCACGACGCGGGCGTGCCCGCCGGCGTGTTCAACATGGTCACCGGCGTCGGCCCCGTCGTGGGCGCCGCCATCTCCGAGCACCCCGAGATCGACATGGTGTCCTTCACCGGCTCGACCCGGGCCGGCAAGGTCGTGGCCGCCGCTGCCGCCGCCAGCGTCAAGCGCGTCGCCCTGGAGATGGGCGGCAAGTCCGCCAACATCCTCCTCGACGACCTCGACGACGACGGCCTCGCCGCCGCCGTCGCCGACGGCGTGCAGAAGTGCTACATCAACTCGGGCCAGACCTGCATCGCCCTCACCCGCATGCTGGTCCCGCGCGAGAAGCTCGGCCAGGTCGAGGACCTCGCCGTGGCCACCGTCGAGGGCATGTTCCAGCCGTCCGACCCCTTCGCCGAGGGCGCCATGCTCGGCCCGCTCGCCTCGAAGGCCCAGGTCGACCGGGTCCGCGAGTACGTGCAGAAGGGCATCGACGAGGGCGCCAAGCTCCTCACCGGCGGCCCCGAGGCCCCCGAGGGCGTGAACCCCGACGGCTACTACGTGAAGCCGACCGTGTTCTCCGAGGTCACCAACGACATGACCATCGCCCAGGAGGAGATCTTCGGCCCGGTGCTGTCGATCCTCCCCTACGACACCGAGGAGGAGGCGATCCGGATCGCCAACGACTCCCCCTACGGCCTGTCGGGTGGCGTGCAGGGCAAGGACAAGGAGCGTGCCGTCAAGGTCGCCCGCCAGATCCGCACCGGCCAGATCGAGGTGAACCAGGGCGCGTTCAACCCGAGCGCCCCCTTCGGCGGCTACAAGCAGTCGGGCTACGGCCGCGAGTACGGCCAGTACGGCTTCGAGGAGTTCCTGGAGATCAAGAGCATCCAGCTCTGATCCGACCCGGATCGACGTGACGGAGGCGGGCCCACGGGCCCGCCTCCGGCGCGTCCGGGCTCAGTCGCCGCTCGACCAGTAGCCGGCCATCAGCTCGCTCGACCACGCCGGCTGGCGGACCGGACCGCGGGGCAGGAACTCGGCCATCGCCGGCTTCAGGTCCAGCACCGGGGTGCCGTCGACGGCGTCGAGGCCTCGGACCCGGAGCCGGCGGCCGTCGACGTCGACGATCTCGCACGTGGTGAGCCCGAGGCGGTTCGGTCGCGCCTTGGCCCGCTGGGCGAAGATGCCCACGGCCGGCCAGTCGTCGCGGCCGCGGGGGTTGCGGGCGCCGACGTGGACCGCATCCGGGTCGACCCGGTCGAAGTGGAACAGGACCTCGACGTGGCTGAAGGCCTCGAGGCCCGCGGTGGCGTCGGGCGGGAAGCGGTCGTCGAGCACGATGTCGCACTCGACGTCGCCCCAGTCGTCGTCGACCACCTCGGCGCGCCCGCCGACGACGCGGCCGATGGGCTCCAGCACGATCTCGTCGGCCATCCGCGCAGCCTCGCGCGCGGCCGACACCGCGAGCGGTGTCGATCGGGCAGGCTGCCGATCGTCGTGGTGGTGACGGGCCACCCCGGTCCGCACACAGCCCCACCACAGGAGCCAGAGATGCCCACGTACGCCGCCCTCATCTACGAGTCCCTCGACACCCACAAGCCCGGCGATCCCGAGTGGATGGCCCAGATGCCCGAGTACGCCGCGTTCGGCGAGGAGGCCGGTGCCGCCGGCGTCGTCACCGGCGGCGCCGCGCTCCAGTCGGTCGACACCGCCACCACCGTGCACGTCGCCGGCGGGACCAAGGGGGGCGACGTCGTCCACACCGACGGTCCCTTCGCCGAGACCAAGGAGGTGCTGTCGGGCTTCTACCTGCTGGCCGCCGACGACCTCGACGCCGCGCTGGCCTGGGCCGAGAAGATCCCCGGCGCCTGGTACGGGCGGGTCGAGGTCCGCCCCTGCCTCGAGTTCGACGAGGGGTAGGCGAGCACGGCGACCGACGGACCGGTCGACACCGGCTCCCCGATCCGCGAGATTCCTCGCGGAGGGTGTCGATCCGGTCCGGTCCCGATCGTCGAGTGGGTGACGGGGCCGCCCGGTGCCGTCACCCACCTGCGATCCGCTCACCAGCGAGGAGAACCGACATGCCCACCTACGCCGCCCTCATCTACGAAGCCGCCGACCAGCCCGAGGGCACCCCCGAGGACTGGGAGCAGGTCATGGCCGAGTACGGCGCCTTCGGCGAGACCGCCGGAGCCGCCGGCGTCATCGCCGGCGGCGAAGCCCTGCAGCCGCCCGCCACCGCCCAGACCATCCACGTCCGGGGTGGCAGGGACGGCGAGCTCGTCGTCACCGACGGCCCGTTCGCGGAGACCAAGGAGATCCTCTCCGGCTTCTACCTGCTCACCGCGGACGACATGGACAAGGCCATCGCCTGGGCCCGCCAGATCCCCGGGGCCTGGCGCGGCCGTGTCGAGGTCCGTCCCTGCATCGACTTCTCCGGCGAGGGCTGAGCTCCTCGCCGGCGCCGTGCCCGCACGCGAGCCCGCCCCGGACCGGGCGCTCGCCGAGGTCGTGCGGGTGGAGGGGGCGAAGGTCCTCGCCACCCTCACCCGCACGCTCGGCAGCCTCGACCTCGCCGAGGACGCCGTCCAGGACGCCGCGCTGCGCGCCCTGGAGCGGTGGCCTCGGGACGGCCTGCCGACCAACCCGGCCGCCTGGCTCACGACCACCGCCCGCAACGCCGCCCTCGACCACATCCGCCGCGAGGGGCGGCGCGCCCCCAGGGAGGAGGCCGCCATGGGCCTGCTCGAGGGCCGAGACGACCACGCCGCCCCGGAGCCGAGCGCCGTGCGCGACGACCAGCTCCGGATGCTGTTCACCTGCTGCCACCCGGCCCTGTCGCCCGAGGCCCGCATCGCGCTCAGCCTCCGCACCCTCGGCGGGCTGACCACGCCCGAGATCGCTGCGGCCTTCCTGGTGCCGGAGGCCACGATGGCCCAGCGCATCGTGCGGGCCAAGCGCAAGATCGCGACGGCCCGCATCCCGTACCGGGTGCCCGCCGACCACGAGCTGCCCGACCGCCTGCCGGCGGTGCTGGCCGTGGTCTACGTCGTGTTCACCGAGGCGCACGCGTCGAGCAGCGACGGGGCCCTCGTCCGCGTCGACCTCGCCGAGGAGGCCATCCGCCTGGCCCGGCTGCTGGTCGAGCTCATGCCCGACGTCCCCGAGTGCGCCGGCCTCCTCGCGCTCCTGCTCGCCACCCACGCCCGCCGCCGCACCCGCCTCGATGCCGACGGCGAGGTCGTCCTGCTCGCCGATGCCGACCGGAGCCTGTGGGACCACGTCGCGATCGCCGAGGCGGACGGGATCCTGCGCACCGCCCTGGCCCGCCGCGACCCGGGCCCGTACCAGCTGCAGGCGGCCATCGCCTGCCTGCACGGGACCGCCGCCTCCGAGGCCGAGACCGACTGGCCCCAGATCGCCGAGCTCTACGGGCTGCTCGAGTCGCAGCAGCCGAGCCCGGTCGTCCGCTGCAACCGGGCCGTGGCCGTGGCCAAGGCGGTCGGCCCCGCCGCGGGCCTCGCCGTGCTCGACGGCGTCGAGGGCCTCGAGCGGTGGCACCGGTACCACGCGACCCGGGGCGAGCTGCTGCGCTGGGCCGGCATCCCGGCGGAGGCTGCGGACGCCTACCGGGCCGCCCTGGCCTGCGACCCGCCGCCGGTCGACGAGCGGTACCTGCGGGCCCGCCTGACCGAGGTCGCCGGGGCCTGAGCGACGTCGCCCGGGCGCCGCGGCCGCGCCTTCGCGGCGGCGCCGGGACCGCCGGTAGGGTCCGATCCCATGACGACTCCCGTGAAGGTCGCCGTGACCGGTGCTGCCGGTCAGATCGGCTACTCGCTCCTGTTCCGCATCGCCTCCGGCGCTCTGCTCGGCCCGGACCAGCCCGTCCACCTGAGCCTGCTCGAGATCACCCCGGCCATGGGCGCCCTCGAGGGCGTGTGCATGGAGCTCGACGACTGCGCCTTCCCCCTGCTCGCCGGCTACTCGACCAGCGACGACGCCAACGTCGCCTTCGACGGCGCCAACATCGCCCTGCTGGTCGGCTCGATGCCCCGCAAGGCCGGGATGGAGCGCTCCGACCTGCTCCAGGCCAACGGCGGCATCTTCACCGTCCAGGGCAAGGCCCTCAACGACAACGCCGCCGACGACGTGAAGGTCCTGGTCGTGGGCAACCCGGCCAACACCAACGCCCTCATCGCCATGCACTCGGCGCCCGACATCCCGAACGAGCGCTTCACCGCCATGACCCGCCTGGACCACAACCGAGCGATGGCCCAGCTCGCCCAGAAGGCGGGCTGCACGGTGAACGACATCACCAAGATGACGATCTGGGGCAACCACTCGGCCACCCAGTACCCGGACCTCTTCAACGCCCGGGTCGGCCAGGAGGTGGCCTTCTCCGCCGCCGGCAACGACCAGGGCTGGCTCGAGGACACCTTCATCCCGACCGTCCAGAAGCGAGGCGCCGCCATCATCGACGCCCGCGGGGCGTCCTCCGCGGCGTCGGCGGCGAACGCGGCGATCGACCACGTCCACGACTGGGTGCTCGGCACCCCCGAGGGCGACTGGGTGTCCATGGCCGTGCCCTCCGACGGCTCCTACGGCGTGCCGACCGGGATCATCTCCTCCTTCCCCTGCACCACGAAGGACGGCGAGTGGTCCATCGTCGAGGGCCTCGAGATCAGCGACTTCTCCCGGGCCCGCATCGACGCCTCGGCCGGCGAGCTGGTCGAGGAGATGGAGACGGTCAAGGGCCAGGGCCTCATCTGAGCCCCGCTCCCTGACCGGCCCCACGGGGCCGTCCACGCACCTCCCACGGGGGACCGGCGACGGCCGGTCCCCCGTGGCGCGTCCGGGACGTGCGCCGGTGGGCCATCCGGCCCGTTCCGCTCCCCGGGCTCAAGTCGGAGGTGGGGGGCTGCCGATGAGAGGGGAGGAGCGCGCCGTCGGCACCCGCCCGGCGTGCCCGTCCACCGATCGCACCACACCGCCGCACCCCGTGCCCACCACCTCACGCCGCACCACGCCGACCACCACCGCCGCCCACCGGGGCCCGGCCCGCGCCCTCGGGCGCGCCCTGGCCCTCGCTGCGCTCGTGGGCTCGCTGCTCGCCGGTCTGCTGGCCGCCGTCGGCCCCGTCGCCACCGCATCGGCGGCCGGCACGCTCGAGGGCTTCGAGGTCGAGGTCGTGCGCCTGCACAACCAGGCCCGGCGGGCCGCGGGCCTCGCCCCCCTCGACGTGCACGTCACCCTGCACACCGACTCCCGCGACTGGTCCCAGGAGATGGCACGACGCCAGGCCCTGGCCCACGAGACCTCCTCGACCAGCGACGGGCACTTCGCGGACTCCTGCGCCGCGACCGGCACCTGGACCCGCTGCGCCGAGAACGTGGCCATGGGCTACTCCAGCCCTGCCGCTGTCCACGACGGCTGGATGCGCTCCAGCGGCCACCGGGCCAACATCCTCAAGCCGGACCACAACCGGGTCGGCGTGGGCGTCTGGCGCGACGGCCAGGGTCGCCTGTGGTGGACCGCCCGGTTCATGGCGGGCACCCGCACCGACACGGCGGACTCGACCCGGCACCCCCAGGACGGGAGCTCGGGCGGGTACGACCCCGACTCGGCCGACGGCACCGTGTACCGCCTCTACCTGGCCTACTTCCTCCGCGAGCCGGACCGGGAGGGCTACGCCTACTGGCGCGACGCCTACCGGTCGGGGTACCCGCTGGCCTCCATCTCCGACGACTTCGCCCGGAGCCGGGAGTTCCGGGCCCTGTACGGCAGCGTCGGCGACGACGACTTCGTCCGCCTGGTGTACGAGAACGTGCTCGGCCGCCAGCCCGACTCCGGTGGCCTGCAGTACTGGCGCCAGAAGATGGCCGAGGGGATGCCACGCGGCCACGTGATGATCTACTTCTCCGACTCCCGCGAGTTCCGCGAGGCCACGGCCGACGGCCGTCCGCCGATCTGACCGGCCCCCGACCCGGCCGGCCCGCGGGCCCTCAGCGCAGGAAGCGGGACGTGGTGTTGTCGGCGAGGACCTTGCCGTCGGTCTGGCACGTGGGGCAGTAGTGGATCGTGTAGCGGGCGTAGGCGACCTCGCGGACCGCGTCCCCGCACACCGGGCACGCCTCGCCCGTGCGGTGGTGGACCGCACCGGGCCGGTCCCGGGACGAGGACATGTCGTCGCGGGCCCGCTCCGCGGCGAGCCCCTCCGCGACGGCGTCGGCGACGGCGGCGACGAGCCGCGCCGCCTCCTCGGGCCCCATCGAGCCGGTGAGGGCGAAGGGCGAGAGGCGGGCCCGGTGGCACACCTCGTTGGCCAGCCGTCGCCCGAGGCCGGCGATGCGGGACTGGTCCCGGAGGAACCCGTGGACCCGGGTGGAGGAGGCGTGGAGCAGCCCGAGCATCGCGTCGGCGTCGACGTCGGTGGCGTCGGGGCCCAGGTGGGCGAGCGGCTCGGCCGCCTCGGGGTCGCCGTCGACGACCCAGACGCCGGCCTTGCGCTCCGTGCCGGCCTCGGTGAGCAGGAGGGCCCGGCCGTCGGCGAAGCGCCAGCGGGCCTGGCCGCCGCGGGGCTTGGCCGCCTGCTTCGGGTCGTCCTTCAGGCGCCCGCCCTGCATCAGGTGGACCACGTGCACGGCCGAGGGGAAGCGGAGCAGCAGCAGCTTGCCCCGCCGGTCCACCGAGGCGAGCGCCTCGCCCTCGTTCACCGACGGGTCGGGCTGGACCGTCTTGAGCGCCGTGAAGGCCAGCGGGCGGAACCGCTCGAGCACGGCGCCGGCGAACGCGTCGGTGAGGCGCTCGGCGTGGGCCTGGACCTCGGGCAGCTCGGGCACGGCACCGACGCTACCCACCGACCCGGGCGCCGGGCGCCGACCGCTCGGGGCCCGACCCGGCATGCTGGTGGGGCGTGTCGACCCGTCCCGCCCCCGACGCCCTGTGGTACGTGGCCTACGGCTCGAACCTCCACGACGCCCGGCTCCAGCGGTACCTGGACCGGGGCGTGGCCCGGGGCCGTGGTCCGGGCCGCCCACCCCTCGACGACGCCCCGGTCGTGCTCGGGTACCGGCTGCGCTTCGGCTTCGAGACGAGGACGTGGGGCGGGGGAGGGTCCGCCTTCGTCGACGCCGAGCCGCGGCCCGGCCCGGACCTGCCCACCCTGGCCCGTGCCTGGCTGCTCACCCCGGGCCAGGTCCTGGACGTGCTGGCCGGGGAGAACGGGCGCGACCGGGCCCTCATCGACGCCGCCGACCTCGTCCTCGAGCCGGGCGCGTCGCGCATCGCAGACGACCGCCGCTACGGGTTGGTCCTCGGCGTCGAGGGACCCGACGACCGTCCCGCCCTGACCATCACCGGGCACCCGGGGACGCCCGCCACGCCGAACCCGCCGGGCGAGGCGTACGTCGCCGTCGTCGTCGCCGGGCTGGTGCAGGCCCACGGGCTCGACGAGCACGAGGCCCGCGCCTACCTCGGGGCGCGGATCGAGGTCCCCGACGGGTCGGGGCCGCCCGCCTGACCCGGCGCGCTGCGCCGGGCCCGTCGGGGGTCAGGCGTCGTGGGTCGTGGACGCCTTCACGTCGGCGAACAGGTCGCCGATCGCCTCGAGGGCGGGCCGGGCCGCCAGCAGGCGGGCGACGTCGCCGCCGAGCACGAGGTCCCCGGCGATGAAGGCGTCGAGCGCCGAGCGCTCGCCGCGGGCGACCGCGCCGGCGACGTCGGCGTCGGCGGTGAGGCGGACGTCGGGCTCGTCGACGGGGTCGGCCACGACCGACAGGGCGCCGTCGTCGACCACGAGGCGCCACGTGCGGACGCCGGTCACGACCTGGTCGACGGTGATCGACACCCCGGCGAGCGGGTCGTCGTCGGGCACGGGACGGGACCGGGCGGCCTCGTCGAGGGCGGCGAGCCAGTCGTCGGAGAGGAACTGCACCCCGGCATGCTGGCACGGGCCGGCCGCCGTCCCACCCCTGCCGGTCGCCGGCAGTCGGGGTGGCTGGCGCCGGCGACCACGGCGACGCCAGCCTGGGGCGGTCGCCTCCCCACCCGTGCCCGCCCCCCACGTCCTCCCGCCGCGCCGCCACCGCCTCGGCGGGCGCGTCGTCGACCTCGTCGTCGCCGGCTGGGTCCTCGCCTTCGTCGCCATCGAGGTGGACGGGCGGATCCTGGGCGGGGACCTGCTCGCCCGCCAGCCCCTCGACGCCGTCACGCCCGAGGGGACCCGCCTCGCCGTGATCACCGCCGGGGTCCTCGCCGTGCTCGAGGTGATCCCCACCGCGCTGCGGGGCCGGACGCCGGGCAAGGTGATGCTCGGTCTCCGCGTCGTCGACGTCCGGACCGGCGGCCCGCCCGGCTGGTCGCGCTCGGTGCTGCGGGCCCTGCTGCTGCACGCGTGGGTCGCCGTCCCCGTCGTGGGCTACGGGATCCCGGTGGCCATCGCAGCCACGACGGTGCTGTCGCCGAGCACCCGCGGGCTGCACGACCGCTTGGCGGGGACCGTGGTCGTCGACGCCGCCGATCCCCACGCCGGCCACCGGGCCCCCGACGCCGGACCGGGCTGACCGTGCTGGACCGGGCTGACAGGCGCTGCCGTGGGACGATGGCGTCCGTGACCGTCGAGCCCCGCGACGAGCGCCCCCACCAGCCGCCCGACGACGGCGACGGCGCCGCGCCCGACGTGCCGTGGTCGGACTCGTGGGTCTTCGACTTCGCCGCCGCCGACGGCACGCTCGGGGGCTGGGTGCGGATCACCCGCTTCCCCGAGCTCGGACGGTCCTGGTACGAGGCCGTCGTCGCCGGGCCACGCCAGCAGCTCCTCACCGTCGTGGACCACGACGTGCCGTTCCGGTCGTCGGCCCTCGAGGTCCGCACCACGGGTCTGTGGGCGGACCACGTGTGCGAGACGCCGCTCGACCACTGGACCGTCGGCCTCGAGGCCTTCGCGCTCGGCGTCGACGACCCCCGCGACCTCGACGGACCGCCCGGTCAGGACCACGCCGACGTGCGGGGCGACCGCGTGCCCCTGGGCTTCGACCTGGAGTGGGAGGCCGACGGCCCGGCCGTCGAGCCGCCCGGGGGCACGGGCCCGGGGGTCGTCGGCGGCTTCGTCCAGGCCAGCCGGGTCCACGGCGAG
This sequence comes from uncultured Acidimicrobiaceae bacterium, assembly GCA_964497795.1. Lineage (GTDB taxonomy): Bacteria > Actinomycetota > Acidimicrobiia > Acidimicrobiales > Salinilacustritrichaceae > Salinilacustrithrix. The sequence continues at coordinate 62,174 of CAZCEZ010000002.1, forward strand.
CTGCTCCTCGGCGACGCCGAGATCGACCTCCACGCCGTCGGCGCCCGTCACCGTCGCTGGGGTCGCCTCGACTGGTGGGGTGAGGGCGGATGGCGGGCCACGGGCACCCACGACGGGGGACGGACCTGGGCCGCCGAGGGCCGGGGCGGGGTCGTCGACGTCGTGGTGGTGGGCGCCGACGGTCGGGCGACGGCCACCGCGGGGACGGGCGACGCCGACCTCGACGCCGACGGGCTGCCGACCGGCTTCGGCTTCGCCGCGGAGGACCTCGTGGTCCGGGCCGAGGTCCTGGCCCCGGCGCCCGTGGTGCTGGGGCCCGTCGCCGGCGAGGTCCTCGGCTCCGGCGCGGCGGCGACGGTGCGACGGGGCGGGCGCACCCGCCGCCCGACCGCGCTGTGCCGCGTCCGCACCGGCGACGGCGGCATCGGGGTCGGGTGGCTGGAGGTCCGGCGCGCGGTCGCTGCCCTGCCGCCGGGTTGAGCCCGTCGGGTCGCCCGTCGATGGCGATGACGTCTCCGGCGGCCGATAACGTCGATTACGGACCGTGGCGGGGGCTTCCGGCCGTCGCCGCGCCCGATCGACCCAGGAGGACGCGCCCGTGAGCAAGGAACCGACCGACGCCACGAACGGGACCCGTCGGCGTCGCCAGCCGCTGCGCGCCGCGCCGGTGGCGACCCCGGACCGCCCGCCGGCGGCCCCGCCCGCGCCGTCCCCGTCGCCTCCCGCGGCCGGTCCTGCCCTGGGCGAGCCGATCATCGTCGCCGAGGGCCTCGAGCGCCGCTTCGGCGACCTCGTCGCCGTCGACGGCGTCGACCTGTCGGTCCGGCGGGGCGAGGTCTTCGGGTTCCTCGGTCCGAACGGGGCGGGGAAGTCCACCACCGTGCGGATGCTGACCACGCTGCTGAAGCCCACGGGCGGCCGAGCCACCGTGGCCGGATTCGACGTCGTGCGCGACGCCGGCGAGGTCCGACGGCGCATCGGCGTGGCCCTCCAGGACGCGGCCATCGACCCGCTGATGACCGGCGCCGAGCTCGTGCACCTCCAGGCCGTGCTCTTCGGCATCCCGGCCAAGGTCGCCGAGCGCCGCGGCGGCGAGCTCCTCGAGCGGGTGGGGCTGACGGCGGCCGCCGACCGCCGGGTCGGCACCTACTCGGGCGGCATGCGCCGTCGGCTCGACCTGGCCCTGTCGCTCGTGCACGAGCCCGAGGTGCTGTTCCTCGACGAGCCGACCACGGGCCTCGACCCGATGAGCCGGATGGCGCTGTGGGAGGAGGTCCGCTACCTGAACCGCGAGCGCGGCACCACGGTCCTGCTGACCACGCAGTACCTGGAGGAGGCCGACCAGCTCGCCCGCCGCATCGCGATCATCGACCACGGCCGGATCGTGAAGAAGGGCGAGCCCCGGGCCCTCAAGGAGGAGGTCGGTTCGCCCACCCTGATGGTGGAGGTCGACGGCGACGCCGCGGTCGCCGCCGAGGTCCTCGCCGGGTTCGGCCCCGAGCGGCCGACCGAGCACGGCCAGCTGGCCATCGGGCTCGAGGGCGGTGCGTCGCGGATGACGGCCGTCGTCCGGGCCCTGGACGAGGCGGGCGTCGAGCTGCGCCACGTCGAGCTCAACGCACCGACCCTGGACGACGTGTTCGCCGAGGCCACGGGGCGCCGACTCGAGGGTGCCGAGGACGGGTCCGGCGGGGCCGCCGCCGACGGGCCCGCCGAGGCGCCG
>CAZCEZ010000002.1:63996-102160 GCA_964497795.1 uncultured Acidimicrobiaceae bacterium
GAGGCGCCGTCGGGTCGCCGCGGCCGGCGGGGGCGACGGTGACGGCCGTGGCCGCGCCGGTGGACGGCGCCGCCGCAGCGGTCCAGGGAGACCCCGAGCCGATCCGCCAGGCGCTCGAGCTGTCCCGGCGGGCCGTGCTCGCCGTGCTCCGCCAGCCCCAGGTGATCGTCCCGTCGATCTTCTTCCCGCTCTTCTTCGCCGCCCTGAACTCGGCGGCCTTCGACCGCATCACCGGCGCCCAGGCCGAGTTCGCCACCCAGTTCGACAGCTTCCTGGACTTCCTCCTCCCCGCCACCGTGCTCCAGGGCGTGCTGTTCGGCTCGACCCAGGCCGGGACCGAGATGGCCAACGACATCGAGATCGGCTTCTTCGACCGGCTCCTGGCCAGCCCCGTGTCCCGGACCGCGATCCTCGTGGGTCGCCTGGCCGGCGGCGCCACGCTCGCCGCAGCCCAGGCCGTCTTCTTCTGCGCCGTGCTGACGGTGTTCGGCGCATCGGTCTCCGGCATCCCCGCCGTGGCCGTGCTCGTGCTGTGCGCGTCGCTGCTCGGCATGGGCATCGGCGGCTTCGGGGTCACCCTCGGCATCCGGACGGGCTCGGCCGAGGCCGTGCAGGGGAGCTTCCCGCTGGTCTTCGTCCTGATGTTCACCTCGTCGGCCTTCTTCCCGAGGGAGCTCATGACCGGCTGGTACCGGACCCTGGCCACCTACAACCCGATCTCGTGGATCCTCGAGGCGCTCCGGGACCTGCTCACCACCGGCTGGTCGACGACGGACGCGGCCGTGGCCGTCTCGGTGTCGGCCGCGATCGCCGTGCTCTCGGTGCTCGTGGCGCTGCGGGCGCTCCGGGCCCGACTGGCGGCCTCGGCATGACCGCGACCCTCGACCCCGGCGCCCGGGTGGACCTCGGCTCGGCGAGGAGCGGCTCCTGGCCCATCGTCCGGGAGATCGTCCGACGCAACCTGCGCGGCATCCGCCGGCAGCCCGCCACCTTCGTCCCGACCCTCGTGATGCCGATCTTCTTCGTCATCACCTTCTCCGGTGCCTTCGGCTTCGCCGGCCGCGCCTTCGGCAACGGCAACGCCCTGTCCTGGTACGCGCCCATGGCCATCATCCAGGGCGCGTCCTTCGCCGGCATGACCACCGGCCTGTCGACGGCACGGGACTTCGAGACCGGCTTCTTCGACCGCTTCCTGCTCGCCCCGACCAGCCGGGCCGTGCTGCTCGCCGGCTCGATCTGCGCCTCGCTCGTGCGTGCGCTGCTGACCACGACCGTCGTGCTGCTCGTCGCCGTGGTCGGCGGCGTGGCCATCCCCGGGGGCGTGCTGGGCTGGGTCGCCCTGTACCTGTCGAGCCTCGGCATCGCCGTCGTGGCCGCCCTGTGGGGCCTCGGGCTCGTCTACCGGGTCCGCTCGACCAACGTGGCCCCGCTCATCTCGGTCGGCATCTTCGTCACGATCTTCCTGTCGACCGCCCAGGTGCCCATCGCCGCCATGAGCGGCTGGCTGCCGTCGGTGGCCCGGGTCAACCCGATGACCAACGTGCTGCGCATGGCCAGGGCCGGCTTCGTGCCCGACCAGCTCGTCCCGCCGGCCGGCTTCGGCGTCGGCTGGTCCGAGATGTGGCCCGGCCTGGTCGCGCTCGCCGGGCTGATCCTGGTGCTCGGGCTCTTCGCGGCGCGGGGCATGCGCCGGCTCGTGCCCTAGGCGGCGACGGCCGTGCCCCCGGCCGGTCCGGCGCCGGGGTCGGGGTCGGGGTCGGCACGGCCGAGGCGGCGGGCGAGCAGCACCCAGACCACCACCTGGCCGACCAGGCCGGGCAGGCCCAGCAGCTGGAGCGGCTCGAGGCCGACCAGCCAGCCGAGCTGGCCGAGGTGGCACGCAGCGGTGGCGACGGCGAGCCCTCCGAGCCGGCGCTCGTCCCGCCCCACCGAGCCGGCCAGCGCGAGCAGCGCCAGGGCGAGGCCGACGATGCCGGTGAAGTAGAGGGCGTCGCCGAGGTGGTGGAGGGTCGAGGCCAGCCCGACCACGGCGCCCGCGTCGGGCACCGAGGCGGGCGGTGCGAGCGACGGGTACTCGCCCGCCGCGATCCGGGCCGGCACGAGGCCGTAGGTCAGGTGCGCCGCGGACGACGCGGCGAGGGCCCCGGCGCCGGCCGCCCACCAGGCCACGGCGTGCGGGCGTCTCCCGGGGTCGAGCCACGCCGCCCGGGCCAGGCCGACCAGGAACGGGACGGTGGCCAGCTGCGCCGCGATCCCCAGGCCGTTGGCCAGGAGGAAGGTCCGACGGTGCTCGGCGAGCACGTCGAGCAGGGCGGCGCCGTCGCGGATCCCGCCCTCGACGGCGACGCCCGTGGCGACCGCGGCCGCGGCGAACAGGGCGGCGGCGGCCAGGCCGCCGAGGTGGGGGAGGGGGTCGACCCGGGGGCTGGCGCGTCGCTCCATCCGACGAGCCTCGCAGCAGCGATCGCCGGCGGGGTCGATGCTCCGTCCCCGGCGCCGTCCCCGTCTGCGGCGCCGGGCTGCAAGGCTGGGGCTCGTGGACGCGCACGGGATCGACCAGGCAGCCGTCGAGCGGATCGCTCGGATGGAGGACCCGGTCGCGCGGAACCGGTGGATCACGCTCGCCTACCACGACCTCGCCCGTCGCCTCGACGCCCTCTACGGCGGTGAGGTCACCTGGTGCGGGTTCGCCGTGTGGGCGTCGCGGACCGCCGGCGACTCGATCACCGGCGACGCCTTCCCCGGAGCCCTCCAGCAGCTGCTCGCCGCCGACCCGCACTACGACGGCGCCCTGGTCGCCGTGGCCCGCCGGCACCGGTGGATCGGGTGGCTGCGCAGCACGCGCCTCCTCGACCACGTGGGCGTGCTGCGGGCCGCCGAGGACGTGACGGCACGGATCAGCGGGGCCATCGCGGCCGGGAACCAGCTGGTCTTCGCCGAGCTCGCCCCGCTCTACGTCGCCTTCCTCGAGCACCTGGAGGCCGACGTGCCCGTGGCGCGGGCCGAGGGTCGGGCCCCCGACCTCGCCGGCGCCGCCCGGGCGGTCGAGGGGCGCCTGGTGGTGCGGGCCGACCTGCCGGATCCCGCATCGGTGCGGGCGGCCTTCACCGCGTACGGCGAGGCCGTGGTCGCCACCGGTCAGCGACGGGCCGAGCTGGTGCTGGCCGCCAACCTCGGGGCCGTGGCCCACGAGCAGCAGCGTCTGCAGCCCGCCGTGGCCGAGGCCCTCGACGCCGCCATCGACGTCGGGCTGCTGGCCGTGGTCCTCGACGACCTGCCCCGCCCGCTCCGGCCACCGGTCCGGTGGCTGCTGTCGGCCCCGGTCGAGGTGCTGGAGGGCGTCGTCCGACCCGTGTGGGAGCGGGCCGCGACCGAGACGCTGATGCGCTTCGACACCGCGGACGAGTCCCTGCACCTCACCCGCGAGCTGCCCCCGCTGCCCGGCGCGCCCGACCCCACGGCCCCGCTCACCGCGCCCGAGGCGCTCGCGCAGTGGACCCGCTGGTGCACGGGTCCCCGGGCCGCGGCATCGGACTGGGCCGTGCTCGCCGAGCGGATGAACTTCATCGCCCACCTGTTCCGGACCCGCCAGCGGCACGTCCCCCTGCTCGACCCGCCCTACGACGAGGCCGAGCTCGCCGCGCTCGGCGGCACCGCGGCCTGACCGATCAGGTCCCCCACCGCTCCGCCAGGTGCGTGGGGACCTGGAACGTCGGCCGGCTCCCGCCCCGAGACAGGTCGACGGCGGCCTCGAGCACGCCCCGACCGAGGTGCCGGGCCAGCCAGCGGTGCAGCGCGGAGCGGGGGAGCCGCCCGAGGAGCCTGCTGCCCTCGGCCATGGGCCGGTAGAGGTGGCGGGTCCAGTCCGCCGCCGGGGCGCCGAGCAGGTCGGCGAGCTCGTCGCCCACGTAGAAGCGCAGCGCCGACACGGGCAGGCCGCGCAGCGGGCGGGGCAGGGAGCCCGAGGCGAGTGCGAGCAGGGCGTCGGAGAGCTCCTCGGCCGCCGGCGTCGCCCCGACCTCGTGCACCAGGAGGTGGTCGAGCACGGCGGCGGCGTCGTCGAGGTCGAGGGGGAGCAGGTCGGGGTCGATGCCCAGGTGGTGGCCGACCACGCAGAACGTGTGGAGGTAGGCGGCCCGGTCGTCGGGCGACCAGCCGGCACCGGTCCGCTCCATCACCCGGAACACGACCTCGGTGAAGGTGATCAGGGTGTACAGCAGGTCGGCCTGGCACACCGGCTCGCCCCAGCCGTCGCGGTCCCAGTGGGGGACGTCCTCGGGGTGCGGACCCCGGGCGATCCGCTCGTCGTGGTCGACGAGCCAGCGGACCGCCGCGTGCATCAGCCGGACGTGGCGGGTCGTGGCGACGCCGACGCCGCCGGGTGCGAGGCCGCCGGCCGCCATGACGTCGAGGTGGAACTGGGCCGTCTCGACCAGCCGGCGCTGGGCGTCGGTGACGAGCCGGGCGGTGAGGTGCAGGACGTGGACGCCCTTGTGCCCGGCGTAGGCGGTGGGCAGGGACGCCCCGAACAGCGCGGCGAAGATGTGGGGCCCGTGCTCGTCGAAGAGCCGGCGGCCCCGCTCGAGCAGGGCCGGGTCGGCCCAGGTCGGGAGGTCCTCGGGGGCGTCGAGCACGGCGCGGACGGCGGGGTCCACCTCCTCCCTCGGCAGGCGGGCCGAGTCCACGAGGGAGGAGAAGAGGACGCCGGGATGGGCGCCCTGCAGGGTCGCGAAGTGGGCGGCGACGGCCTCGTCGGCGAGCGGGTCGCGGCGGGTCCGGAGCTCGGCGAGGAGGGCGTCGTCCCAGGTCCTGGTCGTCATGGTCGCTCCGGTCGGGGGGTCGGGGGGTCGGGGGTGGGCCGAGGGGTCGGGGGTGGGCCGAGGCCTCACCAGCAGCGCTCGCGGGCGTAGCGCCGGGCACCGGTCTCGGTGGTCCTCGACGCCAGGACGGCGGCGGCCTCGGCCACGGCGCGTCCGTCCCCGATCCGCTCGAGCAGCGACACCCGGATCGCGGCCAGCATCGGTGCGCACATCCGCTCGCCCGAGCGCAGCAGGACGTGCTCGGCGTGGTCGAGGGCGGCGAGGCCGGCCCGCGGGTCGTCGGCGCCCCGGGCGTCGGCCAGCAGCGCGAGCAGCAGGGCGCGCAGCTGCAGCCCCGACGGGGGGAGGCGGTCGATCCCCGCGGCCACGCTCTCGGCGTCTCCCTCGGCCCACGACCCGATGCAGCGGGCCCAGTCCGCCCACTGGCGACCCCCGATCTCGGCGACGGCCTCCTCGGCGGTGGCCGCGGCCTCGGCGGCCGCGGACCGCTCGGCGGTGAGCGCGCGGCGCATCGCGTCGGAGACGGCCACGATCGAGGTGCCCTCGCGGAGCTCGCTGGCCTGGGTCACCTCCAGGCCGTACGCGATCCAGCGGTCGGCCGTGGCGGCGTCGTCCCGGAGGTGGGCGGTCACGCCGGCCATCCCGATCGAGCCGGCGATCGTGTACAGGCGCGGGTCGTCGCGCCCGTAGCGGGGGTCGTGGCCGTCGAGGCCGAACCCGACCGCGGCCAGCGACGACTCGAGGTCCTCAGCGGCGCGGTCGAGGTCGCCCTGCCAGACCGTGAACGTGGCGGCGATGGTGTCGACGAAGTCGCCGAAGTCGGCGAGGCCGATCTCCTCGGCGGCGCGCCGGGCCAGGCCGAGGGTCTGCTCGGCCCGTCGGTAGTCGCCCAGCGCCTGGGCCGACGTGGCCATCGGCATGGACAGGACCAGGAGGCCGACGCCGCCGAGGCGCCGGGCGAGCGGCTCGGTGCGCTCGATGGCGGCCTGCACGACGGGGTGGGCGTGGTCGTGCAGCGCCATGACCGCGGGCACCTGGTTGGAGCGCAGGCGCAGCTCGAGCTCGTCGCGCCCGTCGTCGTGGGGCAGGCGGTCGACCAGGGCGATGGCCCGGTCGAGGTGGGCGGCGGCCTCGGCGTGGAACCAGCGGCGCTGGGCGCGGCGGGCGGCCGTCTCCCACGCCGCGATCGCCTCGTCGGTCCGCTCGGCCGCCTCGAGGTGCTGGGCGAGGCGCTCGGGTCGGGCATCGCCGTGCTCGTCGCGCTCGTGCTCGGCCAGCCGACCGTGCAGGTCGCGGCGCACGCTGCGGAGCAGCACGTCGTAGGCCGTCTCCCGCAGCAGGGCGTGGCGGAACCGCCAGGTGTCGCCCCGCTCAACGACCAGGCCGGCGTCGACCAGCACGGACAGGGCGCCGTCGACACCCGCCCGGTGCTCCTCGTCGAGGACCGCGGTCAGCTCGCCGCGCCCGAACGAACGGCCCGCGACGCTGCCGGCGCAGGCGACGCGACGGGCCTCGGGGCCCACGTTGTCGAGGCGGGCGACGAGGAGGTCCTGGAGCGTCCTGGGCACGACGGCGTCGTCGCCTGCGTCGAGCATGCGCAGCGTCTCCTCCAGGAAGAGGGGGACGCCGTCGCAGCGGGCGACGAGCTCGGGGACGAGACCGGCGTGGTCGCCGGCCAGGTCCCGGATCTCGTCGTCGGCCAGCGGGCCGACGGGCACGACCGCCGTCGCCGCCAGGTCCGGCGCCGGCTCGCGGGACGTGGCGAGGACCAGCGTCGGGCGCGGGTGGGCGTGGAGGGCGGCGAGGAGGTCCAGGGACGTGGCATCGGCCCAGTGGACGTCGTCGGCGTGGACGACGACCGGGCTCGCGGGATCGACGGGGTCGCCGTCGTCGGTGGCGCCGTCGAGGAGGGCGGCGGCCACGCGCTCGAGCCACCGGGCCCGGTGCTGCTCGGGCTCGAGGTCGTTTCGGCCGAGCGCGCCGATGGCGTCGGCGAAGGCGCCCAGCGGCGTGTCCGAGGCCAGCACGTCGCCGTGGGCCCGCACGGTGGCGACGATGCCCGCCCGGCGGGCGCGGTCCACCACCTCGACGGCGAGGCGGGACTTGCCGATGCCGGGCTGGCCGACGAGGAGGGCGAGGTGCGATGCACCGCCGGCGACCTCGCCGGTGAGCACGTCGAGGCGGGCCAGCTCGTCGGCGCGGCCGACGAAGGAGGCCCGGCGGTCCCGGGACGCATCGAGCCGGGAGCGGGCCCGGCTCCGGTGGTCCACGACGTGCACGTCCATGGGCGCGGGCAGGCCCTTCAGCTGCCGGGGCCCGAGCGAGGTCGTCTCGAACCAGCCCTCGAGCAGCAGCCTGGTCGACTCGCCGATGACCACCTGACCGGGTTCGGCCTCGCCCTGCAGCCGGGCGGCGATGTTGGGGACCTCGCCGACGACGTCGTCGCGCTCGACCCGCCCGGCGGCGCCCATGTCCTGGACGAGGACCATGCCGGAGTGGATCCCGCTGCGGCACGACAGGTGGAGCCCGAGGCGGCGCAGCAGGTCGGTGTCGAGCGCGTCGACGGCCTCGACGGCGGCGAGGGAGCCCTGGACGGCCCGGATCGGGGCGTCGTCGAGGGCCACGGGGTGGCCGAAGTAGGCGAGGATCCCGTCGCCGAGGAACCGGGCGATGGTGCCTCCGTGCTCGACGAGGGCGGCGCACGCGGTCCGGTGGTACAGCCGGAGCACGTCCCCGAGGTCCTCGGGGTCGAGCGCGACGGCGAGGTCTGTCGAGCCGACGAGGTCGCAGAAGACCACGGTCAGCGGGCGACGCTGGCCCTCGGGGCGCGCCGCGCCGTCGGTGGTCCCCCGGGTGGCCGGCGGGGCGGGCGCGTCGGTGCCCGACGGCGTCAGGGCCGCGCCACAGCGACCGCAGAAGGCGAATCCGCTCGGGAGGCTGGCCCCGCAGGCGTGGCATCGCACCTCGGGCACGGCCAGAGGTTAGGTGGCGGCCCGGGTCGGTCGGGCCGACCGGGTCAGCCCGGTCGACCGGCGGCCACCTCGTCGACCGCCTCGGCCTCGTGGGCCCCGGCCAGGCGCGAGACCACGACGATGGCCACGGCGGCGAGGACGGCGAGGGCGATCGGCCACCACACGTCCCCGGCCGGCAGGGCGAGCTCGGCGCCGTCGGTGGACTCCTCGCTCCCGGTGCCGTTCGGCCACGGCCACAGGACGCGCAGCGAGCCGACCATGAGACCGAGGAGCCCGGCCAGGATCGGCTGCTCGTGCCGCTCGAGGGCCCAGGCGAGCAGCGACGAGAAGCCGGCGAGCCCGAGCACGGCGCCGGCCCCGAACACGGCGATCACGGCGAGGTCCCGCTCGTCGACGGCGTCCAGCACGTACTGGTAGAGCCCGAGCATCAGCAGGAGGAACGAGCCCGACACGCCGGGCAGGATCATGGCGCAGATGGCGATGCTCCCCCCGAGGAACACGAAGAGGGGCGCGGGATCCTGGACCTGGCCGGAGCCGAGGCCGAGGAGGACGAAGGTCGCCACCGCGCAGACGAGCGCGGTGGCCACGTTGGTGCGGTCCCACCGGCGGACCAGGCGCACCGTCGTCAGCAGCGAGCCGACGACGAGGCCGAAGAAGACCGCCGCCGTGCGGATCGGCTGGGTCTCCAGGAAGTGGGTGATCACGCTGGCCAGGGTCACCAGGGCGACGGCGACGCCGGCGAGCAGCGGGAGGAGGAACCCCCAGCGGACCCGGCGGAGCTCCTCGACGAAGCCCGCCGGCCGGGCTCGCGCCAGCTGGCCGAGGGCCCGGGCGCCCTGGCGGACCTGGGCCACGAGCTCGGCGTAGATGCCGAACACGAGGGCGACGGTGCCGCCCGACACGCCGGGCACGACGTCGGCGGCGCCCATGCAGAAGCCGCGCACGACCTGGAGGACGGGCTCGGGTACGGCGGGGCGCGGAGACGGCACGGCGCGACGGTAGCGACGCGCCCCCGCCACCCGGAAGGTGCCCCGGGTGCCGGGGCCGGTGCCGCCGCCGGTGGGAGGGGAGCCGGACCTCCGTAGCGTCGGTGCCGTGGCCGACCGCGCACCCCTGCAGCCGCTCCGGGACACCACGACGAACCCCGTGGCCCGCGCCGCGATCCGGAACCTGTGGTGCGACCTGACCTTCCTGCACTGGCCGGTCGACCCGGCCCAGGTGACCCGGCGGCTGCCACCCGGGCTCCGCCCCGACGTCCACGACGGTCGGGCCTGGGTCTCCCTCGTGCCCTTCGAGATGCGCGGGAACCGGGTGCCGGGCACGCCGCCGCTGCCCGGAATCTCCCGCTTCGCCGAGACCAACGTCCGCACGTACGTGGTCGACCCCGAGGGCCACCGGGCCGTGTGGTTCGACTCCCTCGACGCGACCAGCCTGCCCGTCGTCGCCCTCGCCCGGATCGTGCTCGGGTTCCCCTACGTCTGGTCTCGCATGACGTCCCACCGGGACGGCGACCGGCTCACCTACGTGACGGCGTCCCGCCGGTGGCCGCGGTCGCCGGCGACGTCGACCGTCGTGGTCGACGCCGGCGCGCCCGTCGAGGCCGACGACCTGGACCGGTTCCTCACCGCGCGGTGGTCGACGGTCACCTGGCACCGGGGGCGGCTGTGGCGCTCCGAGGTCGACCACCCGGCCTGGCCGCTGCGCGACGGCACCGTGGTCCACCTCGACGACGGGCTCGTGGCGGCCGCCGGCTACGAGGTGACGGGGCCACCGAGGGTCCGGGTCGTCGACGCCGTGCCGGCACGGTTCCGCTGGCGGCGCCCCGTCGACGTCGACGGCACCACCCCCGATTGACCGGGCGGTCAGGCGCGGGTCATCCTCGGCGGCGTGACCGATGGCACCCCCACGACCCGCTCCTTCGCCGAGGCGACCGCTGCGCTGTGCGCGCCGGGCCAGCGCTTCGAGACCGGCACCGAGGTGATCGACGGGATCGAGCAGACCGTCTTCGTCAACGCCCCTGGCACCCTCCGGGACTGGTGGGCGACCGCACGCTCCCGCCCCGACCAGACCTACCTCGTCTACGAGGACGAGCGCTGGACCTTCGGCGAGGTCATGGCCGCCGTGGACGGCCTGGCCCACGCCCTCGTGCACGACCTCGGCGTGGCCAAGGGTGACCGGGTCGCCATCGGGATGCGCAACTACCCCGAGTGGATCGTGGCCATCGCCGCCATCACCTCCGTCGGGGCCATCTCGGTGTCGCTCAACGCCTGGTGGACCGAGGACGAGCTCGACTTCGCCCTGCGGGACTCGGGCACGTCGGTGCTCGTGGCCGACGTGGAGCGGGCCGCTCGCGCCGCCGGCACCGTCGCCGCCGACGACCTCCGCCGCGACGACGGCGCCCCCGGGATCGCGACCGTCGTCGTCCGGGCCCCGGAGGGCACCGACGTGGGCGACCTGGCCGAGGGCGCTCGGGCCTGGGAGGACGTGGTCGACACGACCCGTCCGATGCCCGACGTCGAGGTCCTCCCCTCGGACGACGCGACGATCCTCTACACGTCGGGTACGACCGGGCGTCCCAAGGGCGCCGTGTCGACCCACCGGGCCATCACCCAGGCCCTGTTCGGGTTCTCGTGCCGGGGCGCGATCGAGCGGTTCCGGAACCCGCCGTCGCCCGACGACGGCGACGGCGACCCGCTGTGCTTCATCCTCGTCGTGCCGCTGTTCCACGTGACCGGGTGCGTCCCCGTGATGATGAGCACCTTCGCCGGCGGCGTGAAGCTGGTGATCATGTACAAGTGGGACCCGTCCCGGGCCCTCGAGCTCATCGAGCGCGAGCGGGTCACGAACCTGGTCGGCGTGCCCACCATGTCCTGGGACCTGCTCGAGTCCCCCGACTTCGAGCGACGGGACACGTCCTCGCTGCGCAGCGTCGGCGGCGGCGGTGCCCCCGCCCCGCCCGAGCTGGTGAAGCGCGTGGAGTCGTCCTTCGCCAAGGGACGGCCCTCGATCGGGTACGGGATGACCGAGACCAACGCCTACGGCCCCCAGAACTCGGGGGACGACTACGTCACCCATCCGCGCTCGACCGGTCGGGGGACCCCGATCCTGGAGATCAAGACGATCGACGCCGAGGGCAACGACCTCGGCCCGGGTGAGCTGGGCGAGATCTGCTTCAAGGGCCCGCACCTGATCCGCGGCTACTGGAACCGCCCCGAGGCCACGGCCGAGACGATCGTGGACGGCTGGCTGCGCAGCGGGGACCTCGGGCGCATCGACGAGGACGGCTTCGTCTACGTCGAGGACCGGGCCAAGGACATGATCCTCCGCGGTGGCGAGAACATCTACTGCGCCGAGGTCGAGGCCGCGATCTACGAGCACCCGGCGGTCTACGAGGCCGCCGTGTTCGGCCTGCCCCACGACCGCCTCGGCGAGGAGGTCGCCGTCGCCGTGGTCACGAAGCCGGGGACCGAGCTCGACCTCGACGGGCTGCGCGACTTCCTCGCCCCCCACCTGGCCCCGTACAAGCTGCCCACCGTCCTGCACGTGTCGGCCCAGCAGCTGCCCCGCAACGCCAGTGGCAAGATCCTGAAGCGCCAGATCCGGGACGAGCTGGTCGCCGCCGGCTGAGGGCGCGCCGCGGGCGCCCCGCATGGTCGGCGGGTCGATCGGGTACGCGAGCCCCATGACCGCCGCTGCGCCCGACACCGTCTCCGCCGCCACGACCGCCCTGCGCGACGAGGGGTTCGAGCACGAGGCCGACGTCAGGGGCGGTGCAGTCGTCCTGCGGGTCGACGGCGACTGGACCCCCACCGGCACCGTCGACGTCGAGCGGATCCACCGGTTCGAGGGCTCGAGCGACCCGGGCGACGAGAGCATCGTCCTCGGGGTGCACGACCGGGCCAGCGGACGCCGTGGCGTCCTCGTCGCCGCCTACGGCCCGGACATGGAGCAGGCCACCGCCGACTGCCTCCGACGTCTCCTCGACGACCGGTCCTGACGCCCCCGGGCCCGAGCTCAGACCCGCCGGGTCGCCGGCGAGGACCGCTCGGGGAGCGACGCGAGGGGCCGGCCCCACCACCACCCCTGGTGGAGCGCACCGGTCCCGGCGAGGCGGAGGGCGTCGGCCTCGTGCTCGACGCCCTGGAGCACGAGCGTGAGGCCGCTGCGGACCGCGAGGAGCCCGAGCAGGTCGAGCACGGCGTGGACCTCGTCGTCCCCGAGCGCAGCCAGGGTCCGCTGGTCCACCTTGACGACCGAGGCCGGGATCCCCGACGGGGTCAGCGCCTGCCGGTCGCCGTCGACCACGTCGCGTCCCTCGACGGCGGTCGCCTCGGCCCGCAGGTGCCGCGCCGTCGCGCCGACGGCGATCCGGACGCCGGCGTCGTGCAGCCGGTGGAGGGCGGCGATCCCCGGGCCCGTCGGCGTCGGGCCGTCGGTCAGCTCGAGGACGAGTCGGTGGGCCGGCAGGCCCGTGCGGGCGAGCACCTCGTGGACGGTCAGGTCGAGGTCCGGGTCGACCAGCTGGTGGGGTGACAGGTTCACGGCGACCCACTCGTCCCGGCCCCAGCCGGCGGCGGCGACGCAGGCTGCGTCGAGCACGATGCGGAAGACGTGGTCGATCTGCCCGGTCCGCTCGGCGACCGGGACGAAGGCGGTGGGTCCGACGACGCCGTCGTCGGTCAGGAGGCGGGCCAGCGCCTCGGCGCCGACGACGGCACCGGTCGACGGGTCGACGATGGGCTGGAACTCCACGTGCAGGGCGCCGGCGTCGAGCATCGCCGGCAGCCGGGACTCCAGCGACGGGGGTGCGTCCGGGCGGGCCTCGATCCCGGGGTGGTGGAGCACGACCCGGCGCTTCCCCCTGCCCTTGGCGACGTACATGGCGAGGTCGGCTCGGGCGACGAGCGCGTCGCAGGACTCGCCCGGGTCGGCGATGGCCACGCCGACGCTGGCGGTGACCCGGGTGATGCGGCCCGGGACCTCGACCACCTCCTCGCACGCGGTCACGAGGTCCTGGGCGACCCGGCGCGCGAGGTCGCGGGCCGTGGACCGCGGGAGGTCGGTGACGAGCACGACGAACTCGTCGCCGCCGGTCCGGGCGACGACGTCGCCCTCGCGGACCGAGGCTCGCAGGCGCTCGGCGACGGTCCGGAGGACCGCGTCGCCCGCGGCGTGGCCGAGGTGGTCGTTGACGGCCTTGAACCCGTCGAGGTCGACGAAGCAGGCGGCGTGGGTCGTCGGCTCGGTGGCTCGCAGCCGGGCGGCGGCCGTGGCGAGGCCGGCCCGGTTGACGAGTCCGGTGAGGGCGTCGGTGGTGACGAGGTCGTGCAGCCGGCGCCGGCGCACCCAGCCACGGACCAGGGCTGCGGCGAGCGCGGCCACGACGAGCCCGGCGCCCCAGACGCCGGCGGCGGGGACGCCACCCGAGCGGGCCGATTGGTCCGTGAGGTCGACGCCTGCCCAGCGGAGGTGGGCGGCGCGCAGCTCGTTGTCCGAGATGGTCTCGCGACCGGCCTGCAGGAGGCGGAGCGCCGGTCCGTCGTGGGGGCCGTAGAGACCGGCGGTGATGACGGTGACGGGCTCGCCGATCACGCGGGTCCGGGCGAAGTCCTCCTGGAGGAGGTAGGCGATGAAGTCGATCGTGCCGAGGTAGGCGTCGACGTCGCCGCCGAGGAGGAGCTCGAAGCTGTCGGGGATCGAGTCGGCCTCGACGTACACGGCATCGGGCCGGGTCTCGAGCAGGGCCGTCTCGAGCGGGGATCCCGGGACCGTGGAGACGCGGCGCCCGGCGAGGTCGCCCGGCTCGGTGATCGAGGGGTCGGTCGTCACGAACACGAGCGGGGACCAGTCGAAGGGCGTGGTCCGACCCATGCCGGCGGCGACGATGTCGGGGCGCTCGGCGGCGATGACGAGGTCGCTGGTCCCGTCGACGACCGACGCCACCGCCTGGGCGACGTCGGGGTAGGCGACGAAGTCGACCTCGACCCCGATGCGGTCCGCAGCCAGGCGGGCGTTCTCGATCAGGTGTCCGTCGGTCATCTCGCCGTCGGGCCCCGGCATGTAGGCCGGCTCCGCCGACGGGCCGGTCGCGATGCGGATCGTGCCGCGGGCCTCGGCCCAGGCCCGGTCGGCGTCGCTCACCGGACCGGGCAGACGGGGGCCGTCCGCGGGGTCGGGGCCCCCGCCGCCGAGCGTCGACGCGGCCCCGACCACGAGGATCCCCGCCGCGACGGCGAGCGCGACGAGCCCGCCCCGCGGTGTGCGGCGCCTCGCTCCCGTCCCCGTCCTCCGATGCGTCCCCTGCTGGTCCCGGTCCACGACCACGGACGGTAAGGCAACGTGGGTTGACGCACTCGCCCGCGGACATCAACCGACGATCAACTCTCAGGCCCCCGGACGCGCCACGGCCCGGCGTCCCCACCCCCAGCGGGGTCGGGATGCCGGGCCGTGACCAGCGTCGCTGGCGCTCCTAGCGCTGGCCGTGTGGTCTCGGTCGGCTCGCTGCGCGTCGCCTCCCTGCGGCCAGCGTCGCTGGCGCTCCTAGCGCTGGCCGGCGAGCTTGCGGTTGCGCAGCTGGGCCTTCACGTAGTCGCGGTTCATGTAGGCGATGTAGTCCAGCGGGATCTCCTTCGGACACGCCGAGGTGCACTCACCGTGGTTGGTGCAGGAACCGAAGTAGGACTCCATCGTCTCGACCATGTCCATGACCCGTGCGTCGCGCTCGGCCTGGCCCTGGGGGAGCAGGTTGAGGTGCTCGATCTTGGCGGCCGTGAACAGCTGGCCGGCCGAGTTCGGGCACGCAGCCACGCAGGCGCCGCAGCCGATGCAGGCAGCGGCGTCGAAGGCCGCGTCGGCGGCCTCCTTGGGCACGGGGATCAGGTTGGCGTCGGGGCCCGAGCCCGTCGGGGCCGTGATGTATCCACCGGACTCGATGATCCGGTCGAACGCGGCCCGGTCCACGACCAGGTCCTTCACCACCGGGAAGGCGGCGGCACGCCACGGCTCGATGTGCACGGTCTGGCCGTCGGCGAACTTGCGCATGTGGAGCTGGCAGGTCGCCGTCCCCTTCTGCGGGCCGTGGGCCTGGCCGTTGATCATCAGGCCGCACGAACCGCAGATGCCCTCGCGGCAGTCGTGCTCGAACTCGACGGGCTCCTCGCCACGCTCGATCAGCTGCTCGTTGAGCATGTCGAGCATCTCGAGGAACGAGATGTCCTCCGAGATGCCGTCGAGGTCGTAGGAGCGCATCTCGCCCTTGGCCTCGGGCGTGGGCTGGCGCCAGATCTTCAGGGTCAGCTTCATCGGGGGGTCCTCACTTGTACGAGCGCTGGGTGAGCGCCACGTTGTCGAACACGAGCGGCTCCTCGTGGCGGATCGAGTCGGCCGGGCTGTCCGACACCGACTCCCACGCCGAGACGAAGGAGAAGTTCTCGTCGTCGCGGAGGGCCTCGCCCTCCTCGGTCTGGGACTCCTCGCGGAAGTGGCCGCCGCAGGACTCGTTGCGATCGAGGGCGTCCTTGCACATCAGCTCGCCCAGCTCGAGGAAGTCGGCGACGCGGCCGGCCTTCTCGAGGGACTGGTTCAGGCTTGCGCCCGAGCCGAGGACGCGCACGTCGTTCCAGAACTCCTCGCGCAGGGCGGGGATCTCCGACATGGCCTTCTCGAGGCCCGTCTGGTTGCGGGCCATGCCGCAGTAGTCCCACATGATCCGGCCGAGCTCCTTGTGGAAGTAGTCGGGGGACTTGGTCCCCTTGATCGACAGGAGCTTGGAGACGCGGTCGCTGACGTCGGACTCGGTCTCGGCGAACGCGGGGTCGTCGGTGGGCAGCGCGGCCTCGCCGAGGAGGCCGGACAGGTAGTTGGCCAGCGTGTAGGAGATGACGAAGTAGCCGTCGGCCAGGCCCTGCATGAGCGCCGAGGCGCCCAGGCGGTTGGCGCCGTGGTCGGAGAAGTTGGCCTCGCCGAGCACGAACAGGCCCGGGATGTTCGACATCAGGTGGTAGTCCACCCACAGGCCGCCCATCGTGTAGTGGACGGCGGGGTAGATCCGCATCGGCTGCTTGTACGGGTTCTCGTCCGTGATGCGCTCGTACATGTCGAACAGGTTCCCGTAGCGCTCGCGGATGGCGTCCTCGCCGAGGCGCTCGATCGAGTCGCCGAAGTCGAGGAACACGCCGTTCTTGCGGGACCCGACGCCGAGGCCCTGGTCGACCACCGTCTTGGCGTTGCGGGAGGCGACGTCGCGGGGGACCAGGTTGCCGAAGGAGGGGTACTTCTCCTCGAGGTAGTAGTACCGGTCCTCCTCGGGGATCTGGGAGGCGGGACGGGTCTCGTCCGCGTTCTTCGGGACCCAGACGCGGCCGTCGTTGCGCAGCGACTCCGACATCAGCGTCAGCTTCGACTGGTACTCCTCCGACGGCGGGATGCACGTCGGGTGGATCTGGGTGAAGCACGGGTTGGCGAACAGCGCGCCCCGCTTGTGGGCCCGCCACGCCGCCGTGGCGTTGGAGTACTTGGCGTTGGTCGAGAGGTAGAAGACGTTGCCGTAGCCGCCGGTGCACAGGAGCACGGCGTGGGCCGAGTGGCGCTCCACCTCGCCGGTCCGCAGGTTGCGGGTGATGACGCCCCGGGCCTGGCCGTCCTTGACGACGAGGTCGAGGACCTCGGTCTTGGTCAGCATCTCGACGCTGCCGCGGGCCACCTCCTTCATCAGCGCCTGGTAGGCGCCGAGGAGGAGCTGCTGGCCGGTCTGGCCCCGGGCGTAGAAGGTCCGGGAGACCTGGGCGCCGCCGAAGGAGCGGTTGTCGAGCAGGCCGCCGTACTCGCGGGCGAAGGGCACGCCCTGGGCCACGCACTGGTCGATGATGTCGACGCTGACCTCGGCGAGGCGGTGGACGTTGGCCTCGCGGGAGCGGTAGTCGCCGCCCTTCACCGTGTCGTAGAAGAGGCGGTAGACGCTGTCGCCGTCGTTCTTGTAGTTCTTGGCGGCGTTGATGCCGCCCTGCGCGGCGATGGAGTGCGCACGACGGGGCGAGTCGTGGTAGCTGATGCACTTGACGTTGTAGCCCTGCTCGCCGAGCGTGGCCGCCGCCGAGGCGCCGGCCAAACCGGTGCCGACGACGATCACGTCGAACTTGCGCCGGTTGTTCGGCGCCACCAGCTTCATGTCGAACTTGTGCTGGGTCCACTTCTCGCCGATGGCGCCGGCGGGGACCTGGCTGTCGAGATTGCCGATCACTCTGCTGCCTCCTCGTCGACCACGAGCTTCTCGTTCGCCTCGTAGGCCTTGATGATGTCGTGGCGCTCGCTGTCACCGAGCTCGTCGAACTCCTCGACGGTCAGCTCGCCCTCGCGCAGGGCGTCGGCGAACACCTCCTCGCAGGTGACGATACGGTCACCCTGCTCGAAGCACACGTCGTCCTCGATGGCCCCGGCGACCACGCCGATGGGGAAGCTGAGGTTCCCGAGGGTGACGATCGCAGCGAAGCCGATGGCGAAGTTGCGCCGGGCGTTGTTGTACTTCGGGTTGTTCAGGCCGAGGCTCTGGAACATCGACCACGAGCCGTGCAGCAGGTGCAGGCCGAGGGCGAGGTTGGCCACCACGTAGATGGCGGCGGGCACGGCGCTGGTCAGGCTCCCCTGGACGTTGCGGTAGACGTCGCCCCGCACGAAGTCCGGGTTGACCCACCCCCAGGTGAAGTCGGCGAGGTGCCAGAACAGGTACAGCAGGACGATGACGCCGGTGATGCGCATCGAGCGGCTGGCGATGTTCGCCGCCTGGTAGTCCCGGGCGCTGGCGTAGCCGCCGGCGTTGGCCCGCCTGTTCATCCGGGTCAGCGTGAAGGCGGCGTGGATGTGGAGGGCGAACGCGAGGATCAGGACCGACCGGATGATCCACAGGAACAGCGTCCGGGGGAACAGCGGGTAGAGCAGCTCGCGCAGGAACTCGCCGTACACGTTGAGCGAGTGCGCCCCCTGGTACATCTTCAGGTTCCCCACCATGTGGGAGAAGACGAAGCCCATCAGGATGATGCCGGTCACGGCCATCACCCACTTCTTGCCCACCGCCGAGCGGTAGAACTGGACCGGCCAGGGGGCCGGCCGACGGGCGGGGTTCACCGGGCGGGGACCGCTGTAGGCGGAGCCCGCCGTTCCTGACCCGGCAGGGTTCTCCATCGTCTGCATGACCATGCACGGTACCCGGGTGCCCGGGGGTCGACGCATTCGCTGCTCATCGCCATCGCCGATGTGCACATCGCCCGCGCAGATGGCTCGTGCCGGGCTCCGGGGGCGCGATCGGCCCGCATCCGGAGCGCCGTTCAACTCCTCCGGATCGCTGCCGATCGGATCGGTGTTCCCGGACCCAAGGATGGGCCCGCGGCGGAGAGGACATGGACGTGGTGCGCTCACGCGACGATCTCGAGGTGTCGGTCGACGGCGTCGGGTCGCGCGGCCGTGCGGCCTGGGCCGCCGAGCCCCCGACCCCCCGGCCCCCCGTGCGGAGGTCGACGGTCGAGCAGCGCACCGGCGGCCGGACCTCGGAGCCCGTGGAGCTCGGCCACCTGCTCGAGCGCGCCACGTGGGTGGCGGCCGAGGGCGTGGCCCTCGTCGCGGGCGGGACGATCCGGTGGGCCAACCCCGCCCTCCACGCCATCTGCGCCGTGGCCCCGGGCAGCCTCGTGGGCACGGGCGTCACCGCCATCGAGGTGGTGCCCCTGGGCGAGGAGGGCGTGTCGGGCGAGCCGGTCGACCTGCACGAGGGGCTCGACCACCCCGCCGTCCGTCGCCTGCAGCTGCGTCGCCGTGACGGCTCGACCGTCGCGGTGTCGGTCACGACCGACCGGATCGAGGCGGTGCCCGACGGGCACTGGGTGCTGCGCGTCCGCGAGATCGCGGCGCACATCCGCGTCGACGAGGCGCTGCGCACCTCCGAGGCCCGCTTCCGCGCCCTGGCCGACAACGCGCCGATCGGCGTGTTCCTGTCCGACGTCGGGGTCCGCCTCGCCTTCGTGAACCGCCACATGGCCCACATCTGGGGCGCCGAGCCCGACGAGCTGGTCGGGGACCGCTGGCTGCGCGCCGTCGTCGACGGCGACGCGGACGCGCTCCTCGCCGCCCTCGGCGGGGTGCTGGTCGGCGAGGACGGCGAGGTGACCGTCGGCGTGCGCCGGCCCGACGGCGACGTGCGCATCGTCGACATCCGCCTCGTCCCCGTGGAGGGCGCCGACCGCCAGACCTCCTTCGTCGGCTCGGTCGAGGACGTCACCGAGGCCCGGGCCCGCGAATCCAAGCTGTCCTGGCAGGCCCGGCACGACGCGCTCACCGGCCTGCCCAACCGGGTCGAGCTGTGGGACCGCATCCACCAGCACCTCGAGGCCGGTGTGGCCGGTGTGTCGCTGCTCTTCTTCGACCTCGACGACTTCAAGCTCGTGAACGACTCGCTCGGCCACGCCGCCGGCGACGAGCTGCTCACCGTCGTCGCGGCCCGCCTCGCCGACGCCGTGCGGCCCAGCGACGTCGTGGCCCGCTTCGGCGGCGACGAGTTCGTCGTGCTCTGCCCCGGCCTGGTCCGGGAGGCGCCCGCCCTCGCGCTCGCCGACCGGCTGCTCCAGACGCTGCGCGACCCCGTCCCCCTCGGCGACCGCCAGATCCGGGTGACGGCCAGCGTCGGCGTGCTCGTGGCCGACGCCCGCGAGCGCGACGCCGAGTCGCTGATCCGCGACGCGGACGTGGCCATGTACCAGGCGAAGTCCGGGGGCAAGGCCCGCGCCGCCGTGTTCGACGCCGAGGCCCGGCGCCTCATCGAGCACCGACTCGACGTCGTGTCCGACCTCCGGCGGGCCATGAGCGAGGGCGAGGTCGGCGTCTCGTACCAGCCGATCGTCCACCAGGACGGCCTGCGCGTGGTCGGCGCCGAGGCGCTCCTGCGCTACTCGCACCGGGAGCTCGGGCCGCTCCCCGCCAACGAGGTGATCGAGATCGCCGAGGCGTCGGGCTGCATCGACGAGCTCGGCGCCTACGTGCTGGAGCGGGCCTGCGACGACCTGGTCCAGTGGCGCGAGCGGTGCGAGGGGTTCCGCCCCGAGTACGTCAGCGTGAACCTGGCCGCCTCGCAGCTGTCCCACCCGCGCTTCGTCGAGCACGTCCGCGCCGTGCTCGCGCTCCACGGCCTCGACCCGGGCTCGCTGTGCCTCGAGCTCACCGAGAGCCAGCTGATGACCGACGTCCACCGGGCCGAGGAGGTCCTCGGCGAGCTCGCCGCCCTCGGCGTGCGCCTCGCCATCGACGACTTCGGCACCGGCTACTCGTCGCTGGCCTACCTGCGCCGCTTCCCGGTCTCCCTGGTCAAGATCGAGCGCAGCTTCGTGGCCGACTCCGACGACCCCTTCGTCGTGGCCATCGTGGAGGCCGTCGTGTCGGTGACCCACGCGCTCGGTGGAGCCGTCGTGGCCGAGGGCATCGAGACCTGCGAGCAGCTGGAGGCGCTGAGCGACCTCGGCTGCTCGCTGTTCCAGGGCTACCTGCTGGCCCGGCCCGGCGACGCCGAGCTGCTGCCCGTCCGACCGATCCTCGCCCCGGCGGCCGTCGCCGTCGGCGAGGCCTGAGCGACCCTGGAGCCACCGTGGTCATCGCACGAGACGCCATGCTCGACGAGGAGATGCTGCTCGCCGAGCTCGAGCGCATGCCGCCCCAGCAGGCGGCGGCCGTCCGCGTCCTCTACGTCGCCGACGACCCGACGTCGAACGCCAAGGACCTGGCCCTCGCCGTGTCGGCCGACCCGATCCTCACCGCCCAGGTGATGCGCCTGGCCAACAGCGCCTACTACGGCCTGTCGGGCCGGGTCCGCTCCGCCGACTTCGCCGTCACGGTCCTCGGGTTCTCGACGGTGCGCTCCATCGCGGCGGCCAGCGCGGCGGGCGCCCTCGGCGAGGGCGCGAGGCTGCCCGTCGGCTTCTGGGAGCACGCCGCGGCCACGGCGACGGCAGCCGCGCAGATCTCGGGCCGCCACGGCGTGGCCCGGCCCGAGGCGTTCTCGCTCGGGCTGCTCCACGACCTCGGCGCCGCCGTGCTGTGCCGCGTCGACGCCGAGCGCTACACGGCCATCGAGGAGTCGGTCGACCGTCCCGACAGCCGGCAGGCCGCGCTCCACGAGAAGCGCTCCTTCGGCATGGACCACGCCGCCGTGGCCGCCGTCGTGCTCGATGCGTGGCGGTTCCCCGAGGAGATGGTCGAGGCCATCGGGTCCCACCACGAGCGCACCCTGCTCGACCCGTCCCCGCTGCAGCGGTGCCTGGCCGGCGGTCAGGCCCTCGCCGAGCTCTCCGCCTTCGACGACTTCCAGCGGTGGGAGGCCAACCAGGTCATCCCCGCCCTCGAGGAGCAGCTGCGCATCGCCGACGTGCCCGTGACGACGGCGTTCGACCTCAGCCGGGCGGTGCGGACCGAGGCGGCCGGCATCGCGGCGAGCTTCTCCGACGCGTCCGGCACCCGGTAGCCCCGGGCCCCGGCGGGCTCAGCCCCCGTCGACGACGGTCGTCTCGTAGCGGTTCGTGGGCTGGTCGTCGCCGACCTGGCCGGCCAGACCGAGCACGAGGGGCCCCCGGGTGTCGGGCACCTCGAACTGCACGGTGCCGACGCGCACGCAGGAGTCGGCGGGGACGTCGCCCTCGAACAGCCAGCGGTGCGCGCCACCGGCCGAGCCCGACGGACCACCGTCCCAGGACAGCTCCACCTCGACGCGCCCCGTGAGGTCCAGGCGGCGGTCGGACACGACGTGGACGTCGAGGGCGAGGGCGTCGCCGGGGGACACGGTCTCGGGGAGCCGGTCGGCGACGACGATGACCGGAGCGCAGGCCGCGGCGAGGGCGTGGTACCCGGGCTTGGGGTTGCGCTCGTGGTCGAGCACGGACCAGGTGATGGCGGGGTGGGCGTCGGCGAACAGGAACTGGGCGAACCCGCCCGTCGGCCGGTACTTGAGGCGCCGCAGCGTCTCGACGTGGTGCCTGATCAGCGTGGCCTGGTACGCCTGCGTGGCCGCCTTCCAGGACTCGTAGGTGTGCCCGTCGCGGGGGACGTGGCGCTCCAGCACGGACGGCTGCAGGTCGTGGGTGCGGGCGAGGCGGTCCCAGTCGAGGTCGGGCCAGTCCTCGGCCCCGACGAAGTCGTCGGCCTCGGGCAGCGCCTGGGCCCCGAACTCGGTCGGGAAGCGGACCATCGAGGGGACGGCCTTGGCGAAGGCGGGCAGGTCGCGCTCGTGGCCCCAGTACCAGCCGAAGTACAGGTGGGCGTCGGTGCCCTCGATGCCGGGGAGGCGGGGGAGCACCCCGGAGTGGCGGACCACGGGCCGGGTGCCGTCGGCGGCGTCGATCGCCCTGCCCACGGCTCGGTCCAGCACGGTCTTGTTCCAGGTCGGCAGCTGCTGGGACAGCATGGCCCGGGCGCCGAGCTGGGCGGTGCGGCGGGGGTCGGTGAAGGCCTCCGGGTCGACGTCGATGGCCATCGGCTCGTTGTGGCCGCACCACACCGCGACCGAGGGGTGGTGGGCGAGCATCGCGACCATCTCCCGGGCCTGGCGCACGGCCTGGCCCTTCACCGAGCGGGCGTAGCCCCACTGGAGCGGGAAGTCCTGCCACAGCAGCATGCCGGCCTCGTCGGCGGCGGCGTAGGTCTCGGGCCGGCCGACGTGGGCGTGGAGGCGGAGCAGGTCGAGGCCGGCGTCGCGGGCCAGGGTCACGTCTCGGACCAGCTCGTCGGGGGTGGCCTCGCCCAGCGCCATGCGGGTCGGGCCGACGTTGGCGCCCTTGGCGAAGAGGCGCTCGCCGTTCACCCGCAGCTGCCACCGCTTCATCGACACCTCGCGCAGCCCGGTGCGGAACCGGCGGCGGTCCGACACCTGGCTGCCGGCCGCGTCGCGGACGCGGACCTCGACCAGCACCTGCTCGAGGTGGGCCTCGCCGAGGGCGTGGGGCCACCACAGCCGGGGGCGGTCCACGGTGACGGTCCACTCGACGGTGTTCGGGCCCGCGGCCAGCGTGCGGTCGGTGCCGTGGTCGACCGCCCCGACCGTGGTGCGCAGGTGCACGTCGAGGGGACCGGCCGCGTCGAGGTCGGCGGTGAGCGAGAGCACGGCCCGCTCGGCGTCCGCGCTCGTGCACCTCGTGACGAGGTGGCGGATCCGCACGGGACCGGTCGACTCGAGGTGCACCGGACGCCAGATGCCGCCCGGGTTCCAGTCGGGGTCGAGGCAGTCCCAGTGCTGGAAGACGCCGGTCAGGTTCCGCTTGGCCGTCCGGTCGTGGGGAGGCGAGCAGGCCGCCTCGACGGCCAGCACGTGCTCGCGACGGGCCCGGAGGTGGTCGGTGACCTCGAAGTCGTGGGCGAAGAAGTAGCCCTCGGTGTCGCCCAGGTAGGTGCCGTCGAGCCACACGTCGCCCTGGTAGAAGATCCCCTCGAAGCGCAGCCACCACCGGCGGTCCGGGCCACCGGGATCGGTCTCGAAGCGGGTCCGGTGCAGCAGCGGACCGTCGAGGTCGGCGAAGGCGGGGACGGAGCGCCAGTGGCCGGGCACGGCGATCGGCTCCCAGCCGTCCTCGGCGAGGTCGACCTCGGCGAAGGTGCGGCGCAGCTCGTCGTCCGCGGGGATGGCCAGCCAGGCGTCGAAGGGTCCCATGACCGGCCAGAACCTACTGCCGGCGGTGCCCGGGTCCGTCCGGGCCCTCCGCGGCGCGCCCCGGCACGACCCGTCCGGGGTGTCGATAGGTTGGCCCCATGGCTGCACCCTCGGATCTGCCAACCACGCTCGGCGCCCTGCGGGAGTCCGGGTGGGTCTCCCGCCCGGTGAAGGAGGAGGTCCGGCGCAACGCCGTGGCCAGGATCAAGGCGGGCGAGCCGCTCTTCGCCGGCGTCCTCGGCTACGAGCAGACCGTCATGCCGCAGCTCGAGAACGCGCTGCTGGCCGGTCACGACGTCGTCTTCCTCGGCGAGCGCGGCCAGGCCAAGACCCGCATGATCCGGAGCCTGACCGGCCTGCTCGACGAGTGGATGCCGATCGTCAAGGGCTCCGAGATCAACGACGACCCCTACGCGCCGGTGTCCCGGTACGCGCTGGACCTCGTCGCCGAGCAGGGCGACGAGACCGAGATCGACTGGGTGCACCGCGACGAGCGCTTCGGCGAGAAGCTGGCCACCCCCGACACCTCGATCGCCGACCTCATCGGCGAGGTCGACCCGATCAAGGTCGCCGAGGGCCGCTACCTCTCCGACGAGCTCACGCTGCACTACGGCCTCGTGCCCCGGACCAACCGCGGCATCTTCGCCATCAACGAGCTCCCCGACCTCTCCGAGCGCATCCAGGTCGGCCTGCTCAACGTGCTCGAGGAGCGCGACGTGCAGATCCGGGGCTACAAGGTCCGCCTGCCCCTCGACGTCATGCTCCTCGCCTCGGCCAACCCCGAGGACTACACGAACCGCGGCCGGATCATCACCCCGCTCAAGGACCGCTTCGGGTCCCAGATCCGCACCCACTACCCCCTCGACGTCGAGACCGAGATGGTCATCGCCGCCCAGGAGTCCGCCCCGCTGCAGGCCGACGGCGTCAGCTCCCACGTGCCGGCCTTCATGGCCCAGATCGTGGCGACCCTGTCGCACCTGGCCCGCCAGTCGCCGCACGTGAACCAGCGGTCCGGGGTGTCGGTCCGCCTCACCGTCTCCAACCAGGAGGTGCTGGTGGCCAACGCCGCCCGCCGGGCGCTGCGCCACGGCGAGGACGTCGTCGTGCCCCGCGTGTCCGACCTCGACGCCCTCGCCGCGTCGACCATGGGCAAGATCGAGATCGAGTCCCTCGACGACGGGCGGGACGAGGCCATCGCCGAGCACCTGGTGCGGTCCTCGGTGCTCACCGTGTTCCGGGAGCTCACCGATGCCGCCAGCCTCCGCTTCGTCCTCGAGGCCTTCGAGGAGGGTCGGATCGTCGACACGGGCGACGACGTCTCCTCCGCCGACCTGGCCGCGCTCGTCGAGGAGCTCCCCGCCCTCAAGGGCCCGGTGCTCGGGCTCACCGAGGGGGACGAGTCCGCCGCGGCCATCGCCTCGGCCGTCGAGTTCCTGCTCGAGGGCCTCCACCTCGGGAAGCGCCTGAACAAGGACGCGCTGGCCGGTCGGGCCAGCTACCGCGCCCGCGCCTGAGCACCGGAGCCCCCGGCCCGCCGCGGTGTGACCTCCGGCGGGTGGGTGCGTTCGCGCACCGCCGGCGCCGGTCGTCGTGGTGCGCGAACCGGACGGCGCGGCAGGGTCCCCCCGGACCGGTCGATGGCCGACCGGCCCGCTGGGAGGAACGGACATGGCGATCGTGCGGACCCGGGCGGCGCTGCTCGCCGGCCTGCTGCTGGTGGGCGCGTGCGGCGGAGGCGGCGACGAGCCGACCGCGACCGTCGGCGCCGACGACGCAGGTGCCGCCGACCTCGACGGCACCGACGGGACCGACGGCGCCCCGGCCGGGGACCGGGCCGCCGACGACGGGGCCCCCGACGACGCCGCGGCCGAGGCAGGGTCGGAGGCGTCCGGGGCCGACCCGGGGGAGGTCGCCGGTGGGGACGGCACCGCCCCGGACGCCACCGGCTCGACGGGGTCGGCGCCGGCCGGGGCCGGGGCGGAGGAGGGGGCCGTGCGAGTGCCCGGCGTCCCCGCCGCCGGCGTGTACGTCTACGACCGCACCGTCGCCGGCGACGGGGGCACCGAGACCCGGCGGTCCGAGGCGATCGTCGAGCGCCGCAGCGGCGACGACGGCGCCGGCGACATCCGCATCTCGCTCGAGAACTCCCAGGGCCAGGTCGACTCCCTCGCCTCGGTCGGACCCGACGGGCTGCTCCTGCGGTCCTCGGTCATCGACTCCCAGGTCGGTCCGGTGGAGTGCGACTGGGAGCCGGACTGGCTGTTCAGCGGCGCGTGGGAGGTCGGGGCGACCTGGGCCGTCGACACCCGCTGCGAGGACGACGTCAACGGCCTGCAGGTCGAGGCGACGATCCAGGGGACCGGGCGGACCGACGGGCCCGAGCGGATCACGGTCGCGGGACGGGAGATCCTCACCTGGGTGTACCGGACCGAGCAGGCCAACGCGGCCACCGTGTCGTCGGTCGCCGTGAACGGCGGCCAGCAGACCGCCTCCACGACCACGACGTGGGTCGACGTGGAGACCGGGATGCTCGTGCGGATGGTCTCCGAGGAGCGCTCCACGGGCGAGTTCGGCACCGGGAACGCGACCGTGACGATGGAGCTCGTCTCGTTCCGACCGGCCTGAACCGGTCCGGACCCGCGCCGGGCTCAGGCGAGGTCGACGTCGACGTCGTCGGGGACCATGCCCCCGTCGTCGTCGCCGCCACCGGGCGGGGTGCGTCCCACGGCCACGTGGAACGCCTCCTCGATCCAGCCGAGCAGCTCGTCGTCGACCTCGGCCGGGTCGGTCAGGTTGAACGTGTGGTGGAAGCGACCGCCCTGCTCGGACACCTTGCGGGACAGGCGGGGCGAGTCGAGGCGCCGGCGCAGGGTCACGCCCACCGCGACCCACCGGGTCTTGGAGTCCACGATGCAGAAGGTGGGCCCGTGCTTGAGCAGCACGCACGACGCGAGCGGGTCGACGATCAGGTCGCCGTCGAGGCCCCGCAGGCGGTCGTGGATGGCGTCGAAGATCGGCCGGAACGCGGGCAGGGCGCCCCGGGCGTAGGCATCGAGGGTGATGCCCGGCTCGCAGACGTGGCCCGTGCCCACGGCGCCGAAGCGCCGGTCGCAGCGAGGGCAGGTCCAGATGGTCATCGGCAGCGCCCGACGGCCCTCGGCGCTCAGGCGCCGGCCGTGCCGTCGCTTCCGGCCGTGCCGCCGTCGCCGGCCGGGTCGGCGCCCTCGGCCTCCTCGCGGAGCTGGGCGAGCACCTTGCGCAGCAGGCGGGACAGGTACGACTGGGACACGCCGAGCTCGTCGGCGATCTCCTGCTGGCTCCGGCGCTGGACGAAGCGCATCTCGATGATCGTGCGGTCGCGCTCGTCGAGGGTGTCGAGCAGCGCGGCCACGTCGATCTCGGCCTCCACCTGGCCCATGTCGCCGTCGGAGCCGGCGATGAGCGAGCCCCGGGTCGAGGTGCCGTCGCCCACGGGGGCGTCGAGGCTGTCGGCCCGGTAGGACGCCCCGGCCGACAGCGCCTCCAGGACGCGGTCCACCGACTCGTCGAGGCGGTCGGCCAGCTCGGCGACCCGGGGCGAGCGCCCCAGCTCCTGGGTCAGCTGCGGTTCGAGGCGGCGGGCCTGCACGGCCAGCTCCTGCAGCGAGCGCGGCGGCTTGACCGACCAGCCCTTGTCCCGGAGCAGCCGCTTGAGCTCGCCCTCGATGGTGCGGTTGGCGAAGGTCTTGAACGTGACGCCGACCTCGGGGTCGAAGCGCTCCACGGCCTTGATCAGGGCGAGCAGCGCCTGCTGGCGGACGTCGTCGGCCTCCATCTGGCCCTTGCCGTAGCGCTTCACGTAGTACTCGACGAGGTCGAGGTGCTCCTCGACGAGCCGGTTGCGGAGGCGGCGGGTCGGTTCGGCTCGGTACTGGCGGAAGCGACGCTCGACGTCAGGCCGCACCGTGGCTCCCCGGCAGTCGCACGCGCAGCGACAGCAGGCAGGTGCCGTCCTCGACCCGCAGGTCGTGCTCGTCGGCGCCGGCGGCCAGGATGCTGGCCGCGATCGGGTCCACCTCGGGTGTGTCGGCGACGGGCCCGCAGGTCCCGTCGAGGACGAGGGCGCCCGACACCACGCCGAGGCGGATCCGCAGCTGCGCGCCGGGGGTCGCGTCGCCCACGGCCAGGGCGCACAGCTCGTCCACGGCGAGGCGGAGCGACTCGATGGCCTCGACGTCGAGGCCGGCGTCGTCGGCCACGGTCGCGGCGAGGACGCGGACGTGGCGCAGGTGGGCCGCGGTGGCCGGCACGGCCAGCTCGACGGCCTCGTCGGTGATCAGGGTGGGTTCGGGCACGTGTGTTCCGTTCTACGCTGGAGCGAGCCCTGGGTAGGGCCCGCTCGGAGATGTCCGTCCAACCGTCGACCCGCCGCTTCCCCCAGAGGGAGATCGTCGACCTGGCCCGCCTGGGCGAGGTCCGTGCGGCGTTCACGGCGTGGCTGGTGTCGGCCGGCGTCGACGCCGAGCGGATCGACGACCAGTCGGTCGTGGTGAGCGAGCTCGGCGCCAACGCCGTCACCGGCACGCCGACCGGCTCGCCGGCCCCGACGGTGGCGGCACGCCTCGAGGGCCGGGCGCTGCTGCTCGAGGTCCGCAACCACGTCGGCGACGACGGCGCCGACGCCTGGGACCTGGAGGACCCGCTGCGCACCGGGGGTCGCGGCCTGCTGCTCGTCTCGGCGTTCTGCGACGAGGTCGAGGTCGACGTCGAGGGCGGCGACGTGCTCGTCGTCCGCTGCCGCACCGAGGTCTGACGCCGCGGTGCCGGAGGGCACCGCCACGGTCAGGCCTCGACGGCGATGTGGTCGGCGAGGCCGGTGACGGCCAGGAGCTTCTGCAGGCCCGACGTCGGGTTGCGGACCACCAGGCTGCCCCCGGCCGCGGTGAGGCGGCGGTGGCTGTCGGCCAGGACCCGCAGGCCGGCCGAGTCCACGAAGGACACCTCCGCCATGTCGAGCACGACGGCGTTGGCGCCGCCCTCGACGCGCTCGTCGACGAGCTCCTGGAGGTACGGCGAGGTGTGGGGGTCCAGGTCGCCTCGGAGGCGGAGCACGACGGGGTCGTCCTCGGTCACCTCGACGGTGAGGCGGTCCTGGGGTGCGGGGGTGCTGTCGGTCAACGCGAGGGCTCCATCTCGTCGTCGTGGGCGTCGGGGAGGGTAGCGGCGGGTGTCGGGCGTGGGGCGGGGCGTCAGCGGCCCGAGCCGAGCACGTGCTTGAGGCGCTCGGCGACCTGCTCGACCCTCGAGCGGGTCGCATCGTCAGGTCCCGTGCGGTCGGGTCCGGCACCGTCGGGTGCGGGGCGGTCGGGGGTGGGATCGTCGTCCCGCTCCTGCGTCGGGCCGGTCCTCGGGTCGGCGTGCTCGGTCATGGGTCCTCTCCGCATCGGTCGTCGGCGGGTCGCGGCGCGCCGTCGTGCGGGCCCGACCCGGCGCCCCACCTACCCCGACCCGCCGCAGGTCAGAACCACCCGGCGACGTGGGGTGCCGCATCGACGGCCGGCCGGCGTGGGCGGGTTCTGGGCCTCGCGCCGCCTCGGGTAACGACCGGGGGCACCCGCACCCCACCCCGACGCCACCGGGCGCCGGGAACGAAGGAGCCCACATGGCAACCGGCACGTCCATCTTCCTCATCGCCCTCGGCGCGATCCTCACCTTCGCCGTCGACGTCACCGTCTCCGGACTCGAGCTGGCCACGGTCGGCGTCATCCTCATGATCGCCGGCGTCCTCGGCGTCGTCGTGTCGCTCCTCTGGATCGACCGCGCCACCCGGGCGCACGGCACCGAGGTGGTCGAGGAGCAGCACCACACCCACGTCTGACCCAGACGGTCGGCCCCACCCACGGGGCGGGTGCCGGGCCTCGGCGGTCGAGGCCCACCACCGCAGGAGGTCGCACGGGCGGCGCCGCACGGCGCCGCCCGCGCCGCGTCCGGGGACGCGCCCGGCGGGTGCGCCGCTACCGTGCCCCCATGGCACGTCCGCAGTTCCGGTACTCGCGGTGGGACGGCACCCAGGTGGGCTTCGATCTCGACGCCGACCAGGTGTTCGAGGAGCTGACCGACGACCTCCTCTACCACGGCGACCTCAACGCGGCGCTCCGGCGGCTGATGCAGCAGGGCTTCGACGGCGACGACGGCAACCGGGTCGAGGGCCTGCGCGACCTCATGCAGCGCCTGCGCGACGCCCGCCAGGAGCGGCTCGAGAGCGCGAACCTCGGCGGCGTCTACGACGAGATCGCGGACGCGCTGCGCGAGGTCGTCGACCAGGAGCGCCAGGCCCTCGACGCCCGCCTCGCCGAGGCCCACCGGGCCGGGGACCCCCGGGCCCAGGAGCTGGCCGAGGCCACCACGACCGAGAAGCACATGCACCTCGACATGCTCCCGCCGGACCTCGCCGGCCAGGTGCAGAGCCTCTCGCAGTACGACTTCGAGTCCCAGGCCGCCCAGGAGCGCTTCGACGAGCTGATGGACGAGCTGCGCCAGCAGCTCGCGCAGCGGTACTTCGACCAGATGGCCGGCGCGATGTCCAACCCGGACCCCGCCGCCATGCAGCGCACCAAGGACATGATGGCGGCGCTCAACGAGCTGCTCGAGAAGCACCAGCGGGGCGAGGACACCCCCGAGGACTTCGAGCGGTTCATGGAGGAGTACGGCGACTTCTTCCCCGAGGACCCCCAGGACGTCGAGGAGCTGCTCCGGGCCATGGCCGAGCGCATGGCCCAGATGCAGGCCATGCTCAACTCGATGTCGCCCGAGCAGCGGGCCGAGCTCCAGGTCCTGGCCGAGCAGCTGCTCGAGGACATGGACCTCAACTTCCTGGCCAGCCAGCTGGGCCAGAACCTCCAGCAGATGTTCCCCCAGCTCGACTGGAACCGGTCCTACGACTTCGGTGGCGACGACCCCCTCGGCTTCGCCGAGGCCGCGCAGATGATGAGCGAGCTCGGCGACCTCGACCAGCTCGAGAACCTGCTCCGCAACGCCACCCAGCCCGGCGCGCTGGCCGAGGCCGACGTCGACCGGGCCCGCGAGCTGCTCGGCGACGACGCCGCCCGCAGCCTCGAGCAGATGTCGAAGCTCGCCGAGCAGCTGGAGAAGGCCGGGCTCGTCCAGAACAAGGAGGGTCGCCTCGAGCTCACCCCCCGCGGCCTGCGCCGGATCGGCGACAACGCGCTCGACGACCTGTTCTCCAAGCTGGCCAAGGACAAGCTCGGCCGCCACGAGATGACCTCGACCGGGATCGGCCACGAGCGGACCTACGACACCAAGCCCTACGAGTGGGGCGACCCGTTCAACCTCCACATCGGCAAGACGGTCCGCAACGCCGTCCGCCGCAGCGGCGGCGGCACGCCGGTGCGCCTCACGCCGGACGACTTCGAGATCGAGCGCACCGAGTCCGTGGTCCGCTCCGCGACCGTGCTGATGCTCGACCTGTCGCTGTCGATGCCGATGCGCGACAACTTCCTGCCGGCCAAGAAGGTGGCCATGGCGCTGCACGCCCTCATCTCCGGCCAGTTCCCCCAGGACTACCTGGGCCTGGTCGGGTTCTCGAAGGTGGCGCACGTCCTCACCCCGGCCCAGCTGCCCGAGGTGTCCTGGGACTACGACTACGGCACCAACATGCAGCACGGCCTCCAGCTGGCCCGCCAGCTGCTCAGCCGCCAGACGGGCACCAAGCAGATCATCATGATCACCGACGGCGAGCCCACGGCCCACTACGAGGAGGGCATGGCGCAGCCGTACTTCAACTACCCGCCGGTGCAGGAGACGATCGACGCCACCGTCCGCGAGGTGGTGCGCTGCACCCGGGACGACATCCGCATCAACACCTTCATGCTCGACGCCACGCACTACCTGAAGAGCTTCGTGGAGAAGATCACCCGCATGAACGGCGGCCGGGCCTTCTTCACCACGCCCGAGACGCTGGGCGACTACGTGCTGGTCGACTTCGTCGAGCACAAGCGGGCGCTGCGCACCCGGGCCCGCCGGTAGCGGTCGCTCAGAGGCCGATCTCGGCCCGGTCCCAGGCGGCGACGGCGGCCGCGTCGCCCCGGACCTCGACCTCGGCGTGGTCGGCCCGCCCGAACAGGGCGAGCAGCAGCTCGACGGGCTCGCCGGCCAGCGTCACCGCCGGCGTCCCCCGGGACACGACGCGCCGCCGGCCCCCGGTGGCGTCCAGCGTGATGCCGAGGTCGGCCCGTCGGGTGAGGACCCGTCCCCAGGCGCCGAGGATGCCCCAGACGGCGCCCTGCAGGCCCTCGACGTCCTCGGTGCGGGCTCCCAGGCCGTTGGCTCGCCGCACGTCCTCGTGGTGGACGACGAACTCGTGCAGGTCGCCCCTGCCGAGCGTGGCCCGGCCCGGGGCGAGCAGGGCGGGGGAGCGGAGGTCGGTCGCCATCGCCTCGTAGTCGCGGCCCTCGGCGGCGCCGTCCTGGACCCGCTCGGTCCAGCGGGCGAACGGACCGCGCCCGGTCAGGCCGGGCAGCACGTCGGGTCGGTGCTCCCGCACCCAGAGGTGGGCCGCCATGTCGCGGGTCGTCCACCCCTCGCACAGCGTCGGGGCGTCGGGACCCAGCTCCAGGAGCAGGTCGGACAGCTGTCGTCGCTCGGCGAGGTCGTGGCGCACGCGTTCCTTCCTACCGCGTGGTTGCGGCCAGCTCGCTGCGCTCGCCGGCCTGGGTGCGGCGGCGCTGGCGCTCCGGTCCGCCGCCCCGGTCGTCGCGGCCGGCTCGCTGCGCTCGCCGGCTGGGTCTGCCCGGGTCAGGTGCGGAGGCGCAGGACCCCGATGGCCCAGTCGACCTTGTCGAGGAGGTTGGCGAAGGCGGTGATGGCCGGGCCCGCCGCCTCGGTCCGCCGTCGCTCGAGCTCGGCCACCATCGCACCGGCCAGCTCGAGCACGACGCCGTTGACGCCGTCGTCGGGGATGGCTGCGGCGTCGGGTGGGCGACTGCCGGTCCGCGAGGTCGCGGCGTAGCACTCGACCGCGTCACACAGCAGGGCCAGCGAGCGGAAGTCGTGGCCGGCGAGGAACCGGTCCGGTCCGCTCTGGCGGGCGGCGTGCGCCTCGCGGAGGGCCACCTCGTGGCTGAGGTGGTAGAGGTCCCGGCGGGCCCGGCGGAGCTCGTGGTGCTCCCAGTCCTGGATCACCCCCCTTGGCTATCGCGCCGGCGCCCCCGAGGTGGGGACCGAGCACGCGACGTGCGGACTCCGACGCCCTCCGTCGGCCCTCGGGGAGGGTCCTTGACAGGGGGAGCGAAGTGCGCATCGGGGTCGGATCGGCGGTCGGGCCCGGGGGCGGTCGTCCGTGAGGGGGCCGGATCCCAGGTCTCGCTTGCGTTCCCGCCCGATCTGGGCGATGATCACACCGATGTAATTACACGTCTGGTAAGGGCCGGTGGTCCCGACCGAGACGGAAGCATTCCGACGAACCCGACTGACGAAAGGTCCCTGGCATGAGCGTCCCCGTGGACATCGACAGCCAGTCCGAGCCCCGAGTGTGGCAGGAGTACGCCAACTGCCTCGGGGTCGACCCCGACCTCTTCTTCCCCGAGCGGGGGGCATCCACCCGCGAGGCCAAGGAGGTCTGCCGGGGCTGCGTCGTGCGCGACGACTGCCTCGAGTACGCCCTGTCCAACGGCGAGAAGTTCGGGATCTGGGGCGGGATGAGCGAGCGCGAGCGCCGTCGCATCCGCCGTGCGCGCGCCCTGGCCCGGCGCAGCGCCCTCGAGTCCGCCTGATCCCCGCCCGGGCCGACCGAGGCCCACCCCCGACGTCGCCGACACCCGGTCGGCGGGCGCGGGGTGCCCGATACCCTCGGTGCCGATGCCGACCGCCACCCGCCGCCCCTCCGTGGCCCCGGGTCCCGGTGGCATCGTCCCGACCGGGGAACCCGGCGCCGCTCCCCGACGTTGGTGGCGGTGCGACGCTCCGCACCGGGCGGCGGCGGGCCCCACGTGGTGACCCGCAGCCGCCGGGAGCGACCGGCGCCGGCCTCCGACCTGGAGCACCGAGTCCCGACCTGGGAGGAGGTGGCCCGCGAGG
Organism: uncultured Acidimicrobiaceae bacterium; assembly: GCA_964497795.1. Classification (GTDB taxonomy): domain Bacteria; phylum Actinomycetota; class Acidimicrobiia; order Acidimicrobiales; family Salinilacustritrichaceae; genus Salinilacustrithrix. Next base: position 97,533 of record CAZCEZ010000002.1, read on the forward strand.
AGGGCGACTTCATCCACACCGTCGCCTACCGACTGACCGGGAACCGCGACGACGCCCAGGACCTGGTGCAGGAGGTGTTGGTCCGAGTGCGCCGAGGCCTGCGCAGCTACACGCCGGGGTCGCTCCGGGGGTGGCTCACCCGCATCACCACCAACGCCTTCCTCGACGAGGCGCGCCGCCGGTCGCGACGGCCCGCCGTCGCCCTCCCCGAGGACCCCGACCTGGTGCTCCCCGCCGCACCCGACGCCGCCGAGGCCTCGGCGGCCGAGACGCTCCCCGTCGAGGTCCACGCCGCCCTCGCCGCCCTCCCCGAGGAGTTCCGGGTCCCCGTCGTGCTCGCCGACGTGGTGGGCGCGTCCTACGCCGAGATCGCCGACCAGCTCGACATCCCGGTCGGCACCGTCCGCAGCCGCATCCACCGGGGACGGCTGGCGCTGCGGGAGGCGCTCACGTGACCGTCGGCCCCGACCACCCGCTCCTCCCACCCGCCTCCGGCCACGCCGAGGACCTCCTGTCGGCCCACCTCGACGGGGAGCTCGACGGCGACGCCGAGGCCTGGGTGCGCGCCCACCTCGAGGCGTGCGGCGAGTGCGCCGACGCGGCGACGCGGCTGCTCGAGGCCCGGAGCCTGCTCCGGCGGCTGCCGAGCGTCGACGCGACGGCCGTCGTCGAGGGGTACCTGGGGCGGCACCGGCGGCTCGTGCGCGGCGCGGCCGCCTTCGTCGCCCTCGCCTGCCTCCTCCTCGGCGTCCTCGGTGCCCGGGCCGCCGTGCACCGCCGGGACGTGCTGCCCGACGTCGCCGCCCTCGTCCGGGCCCACGACGAGGCCGAGGCCCGCACCCTGGCCGGCGCGCTGCTGCCCGTGGGGCCCGAGGCCGACCTCGACCCGTCCGGCGCGCTCGGCCGCGAGCCGCTCGGCGTCGCAGGCGACTCGATGGAGCCGATGGCCACCGGCGAGGAGCTGGACGCCCCATACGCCGCCCCCGCCGGGCTGATCGGCTCGGCGGTCCGCCTCAGCCGGACGGCCGTGTTCGACGGCCCCGACCTGACCGCGGTGGTCTACCGGGACGGCGACGTCGTCGTCTCCGTCTTCGAGCAGCCCGGGCGCGTCGACCTGGGTCGCCTCGGCGACGGGGAGCTCGTCGAGGTGGCCGGGGTCGACGCGTGGCTGGCGTCGGGGACCCCCCGGACCGTCGTCGTCACCCAGCGGGGCGACCTCGTCGTCACGGTCGTCTCCGACGACCGCGCCGCAGCGCTCACCGCGGTCGGGGGCATGCCCGCGCTCCGGCGGCGCTCGACCGTGGACCGCCTCCACGACGCCGCGCAGCGGGTCGTGCAGGTCTTCGCCCTCGACGGCTGAGGCGGGGGCGCTCAGGCGGCGGGGGAGCCCGCCGTCTCGGCGGCCTCCTCCGCGATGCGCCGCCGCTTCAGGATGCGCCGGCGCTCGCGCTCGGACGCGCCTCCCCACACCCCGTGGTCGATGCGCTGGCTCAGGGCGTGCTCGAGGCACACCTCCTGCACCGGGCACGTCGCGCAGATGCGCTGGGCCACGGTGACGCCGACCCCGTCGCTGGGGAAGAACGTCTCGGGCGGGTGCGCTCGGCACGCGCCGTCCTGCATCCAGGGTGCTTCCATCACGACCTCCACCGGTTCTACGTCGCCGGCGGCCGTTCGGTTCCTGGATGGTCCGCTCATGAAACCCATACTAAATCGCGCTATGCGAAAACACACGATCCGGACGTGACGTTCGCATCTCGATCCGCGCGGGCGAGACTGGGGGCATGGCCGACCACGAGGGCAGCACCGACGACGGCCCCGAGCGGGACGTGGACCCGGGGGAGCGTCCCACCGAGGTGATCCCCCTCCAGGTCGAGGACCGTCGGTCCGACCCCTGGGCCGCGCCGGACCAGCCGAGCGGGCCCGCCGGCGACGTCGGCCCCGCGCCCGAGCCTGCGCCGGATCCCGGGCCCTCGGGGTCCGTGCTGCCCGCATCGCCTCCCGTCCGGCGGGACCGCGACCTGGCCGCCCCCCGGACCTGGCCCCGCCTCGACCCGCCGCCGCATCCCGGGGACCGGGACGTCGTCGCCGGTCGCGCCGCGCTGGTCGGCGGCGCAGTCGGCGCGGTCGTCGCCGCGCTGATCCTCGGCGTCGTGGCGCTGTGGCCCTCCGGCGGCAGCGGTGCGGGCGACGCTGCGCCCGCGCCCGTCCCGCCGGCCACGGCAGGGGCCGGGATCGACATCGGTGGCGTCCTCACGGCCGTCGAGCCCTCGGTCGTGTCGATCGAGACGCGCTCCGCGCTCGGGACGGGGCAGGCCGGCGCCGGCACCGGGATCGTGCTCACCGCCGACGGGCTGGTCCTCACCAACGCGCACGTCGTGCGCGGCCTCAACGAGATCCAGGTCGGCCTCTTCGGTGGCGAGCGGGCGCCCGCCAGCCTCGTGGGCTCCTTCCCCGAGGCCGACGTCGCCCTCATCCAGATCGAGGGCCGATCGGGCCTGACGCCCGCCGTGCTCGGCTCCTCCGCCGCGCTCCAGGTCGGCGAGGAGGTGATCGCCATCGGCAACGCCCTGAACCTCGGTGCCCGACCGACGGTCACCCGGGGCATCGTGTCCGCCCTCGACCGGAGCCTCACCGCCGAGGGCATCTCCCTCCAGGACCTGATCCAGACCGACGCCGCCATCAACCCCGGCAACTCGGGTGGGCCGCTCGTCAACGCCGCCGGCCAGGTCGTGGGCGTCAACACCGCCATCATCGGCGACGCCCAGAGCATCGGCTTCGCCATCGAGATCGACATCGTCAAGCCGCTGATCGAGGAGATCCGTGCCGGTGGCGGCGAGGTGCGGGGCGACCAGGCCTTCCTCGGGGTCAACACCACCGACGTCGCCACCGAGAGCGAGGCCAACCGGCTCCGCTTCGAGATCGACCTCGACGAGGGCGCCTACGTGCGCAGCGTCGTCCCGGGCAGCGCGGCCGAGGACGCCGGGCTCGAGGAGGGCGACGTGATCGTCGCCGTCGAGGGCACGCCCACGCCGGACTCGCCGTCGGTGGGCGACGTCATCCGGGGCCTCGAGCCCGGCGACGAGGTCGTGGTCGACGTCGTGCGGCGCGGCGAACCGCTCCGGGTGGTCGCCGTCCTCGGTCGCCGCGGCTGACCGGGACGGGCCTCGGGCGCGCCGCCGGCGGCCCGCTACGGTTGACGGGCCAGCGCGCCCGGTCCCGGGTGCCACCGCCTCGCGAGCTCCGGAGTCCCACGATGAGCGACGTCGACGTCGAAGAAGAAGTCCTGCCGCCGGTCGCCCACGCCCGCATGGTGTACCTCGGGCCGGTGGCCCCCCACTGGGAGATCCAGTCCGACTGGGGCGACGAGGCGATGATCGAGGCCTTCCGGGCCCGGGTCCGGGCCCGCCTGGTCCTGCTGCCGCCCCACGACCCGCAGTTCCGGCGCAACCGGGAGCGGGTCAACCGCGACGCCGAGCGCGAGCGCATCCAGCTCGAGTGGGACCTGGGCTACCCCGAGGACAGCTGATCCCGGTGGTGCCCGCCACCTCGCCCCGGACCGGACCGTGACCGGCGGTCTCGTCGGCGTGGACCTGGGCGGCACCAAGGTCCTGGCCGCGTCGGTCGACCCGTCGCGCTCGGGCCCCGGGGCGGTGCTGGCCGACGACAAGCGGCCGACCCCGACCGACGCCGGTCACGAGGGCGTGCTCGGCGCGGTCGTCGACGCCGTCCGGGCCCTCGACCCCTCCCCGGCCGCCGTCGGCGTCGGCGCGCCCGGCGCGGTCGACCCGACCACGGGCCGGATCCTCTACGCCCCGAACCTGGACGGCTTCGACGAGCCGGTCCCGGTCGCCGACCTGCTCGCCGAGCGGCTCGGCTGCCCCGTGGTCGTGCTCAACGACGTCAACGCCGCGGCCCTCGGCGAGGCGCGGGCCGGGGCCGCAGCCGGCGTCGACGACGTCTTGGCCGTCTGGCTCGGCACCGGGCTCGGCGCCGGCCTGATCCTCGACGGCGCCCTGCGCATCGGCCCGCACGGGCTGGCCGGCGAGCTCGGCCACGCCACCGTCGTGGCCCACCACGGGCGCCTCTGCGGGTGCGGCGGCCACGGCCACGTCGAGGCCTACATCGGACGCCGCGCCATGGAGGCCGAGGCCCGGGCCCGGCACGCGGCCGGGACGCGCACCGCCCTCGTCGAGCTCGCCGGCGAGGGCACGATGCGGTCGAAGGTGTTCCGCAAGGCCTACGACGCCGGCGACGAGGTCGCCGTCGACCTGCTCCACGAGGGCCTCGACCTGCTCGCCGTCGCCGTCGCCAACGTCGTGGTCACCGCCGACGTGTCGACCGTCGTGGTGGGCGGCGGCCTCGGGGAGCGCTTCGCCGCCGAGGCGACCGGTCGCATCGGGCGGGGTCTGGCCCGCTTCGCCGTGGCCGACGCCGTCCCCGAGGTGGTCGCGGCGACGCTGGGCGACCACGCCGGCCCCCTCGGCGCGGCCGGTGTGGCCCGGGACCTGCTCGACGGGCGCGCCGGCGCGTGACCGCGGCCCGGGAGCAGGGATCGCCCGACGCCCCCGGCACCTGGGCCCGGGTGCGGGCCTGGCTGGCCCGCACGCTGGCTCATGCCCCTGACGCGG
>CAZCEZ010000003.1:0-81473 GCA_964497795.1 uncultured Acidimicrobiaceae bacterium
CGCCACGGCGTACGGGATGCGGCGCGGGAGACGGAGCAGCGCGCCCCCGGCGGCATCGCCGGCCCCCGCCTCCACGGTGATGCCGACCGTGGCCAGCGGCGGGACCAGGGCGACGGCGATGCCGACGCCCGGCAAGGCCGAGATCGCGTCCCGACGGGGAGCGACGTAGCCGGCCGCTGCGCCGGCGGTCACGGCGATGGCCAGGTCGAGCACGCCCGGTTCGGTGCGCGAGAGGATCTCCCCCGGGAGGCTGCTGGCGGTCACGACGGTGTTGCCCGAGGTCAGCGACACCAGGTAGCCGACCACGATGGCGAGCACCGTGCCCCCCACCAGGACGAGCAACGCCCGGACCAGGCGGGGCGTGTCGGCGGTGCAGATCGACGCCGCGGTGGCGAGGATTGGGGTCATCAGCGGCGCGACGAGCATGGCGCCGATGACCACCGCCGAGGAGTCGGCCAGCAGTCCGTAGCCGGCGATCGACGCCGAGAGCGCGATGAGCGAGGCGAAGCGCCACAGGTAGGCCGGAAGTTGGTCGTCGACGGGCAGCAGCTCGTCCATGAGCCGCTCGCGATCCGCGACGGTGAACCGGCGGCGCGGCTCGCCGAGCCCGTCGAGGAGGTCGCCCACCGCCGTGATCCCGGTCCGCACCGACCTGAGGGTACCAAGGATTCGTATTCTTAGCGATAAATTCTTGGCCGATCCGTCCGCGGTCACCATCGGGGCCGCGAGACGGCAACCCCTTGTCAGATCGGCGTGCGATAACTATCGTTATTATCGGTCTCGGCCATCTGCCGAACGCCTCAGCCCGCAACCATCCTGATGGGGGATCACCACACCATGGCCCGCACCGACGCCGACATCCTGGGACGCGAAGACGTCAACGATCTCGACCAGATCCTCGCCATGACCAACACCGAGGTCGACGAGGTCATCCACACCGTCCAGGACAACGCCGATGCGCTGTTCACCTGGGACTACGAGCGTTCCCGCACGCCGCTCATCAAGCTGTACGAGAAGGCCAAGAACAGCCAGTGGAACGGCGAGACCGACCTTGACTGGTCGATCGAGGTCGACCAGTACAAGCTCGCCGCCGAGAGCCCGATGACGCCCACCGTCGAGGGCTGGGAGGCGCTCGGCGCCGACTTCAAGGGCACCAGCTTCGAGAAGTGGACCAACAAGGAGTGGCTCGAGTTCCAGGTCCAGACCCAGAACTGGAGCCTCAGCCAGTTCATGCACGGCGAGCAGGGCGCGCTGCTGTGCACGGCCAAGATCGTCGAGACGGTGCCCTGGATCGACGCCAAGTACTACGCGGCCACCCAGGTGATGGACGAGGCCCGCCACGTCGAGGTCTTCGCCAAGTACCTCGACACGAAGCTGTCGGGTCACTACCCCATAAACCACCACCTGAAGATGCTCCTCGACGACATCATCAACGACAGCCGGTGGGACATGACCTACCTCGGCATGCAGATCATGGTCGAGGGCCTCGCCCTCGCCGCGTTCGGCATGGCGATGCAGACCACCGACGACCCGCTGCTCAAGCAGCTGCTCCGCTACGTCATGTCCGACGAGGCCCGCCACGTGGCCTTCGGCGTGCTGTCGCTGAAGGAGTACTACGAGGGCCTCTCCGACGCCGAGATGCTCGAGCGCCAGGAGTTCGCCTTCGAGGCCGCCGTGCGCATGCGCGACCGGTTCCTCCAGCAGGAGGTGTGGGAGCGCATGGGCGTCCCGGTCAAGGAGGCCATCCGCATCTTCAAGCAGGACGACCCCGAGCTGAAGAACCAGGACCCGTTCCAGCAGCTGCTGTTCTCCAAGATCGTGCCGAACTGCAAGAAGCTCGGCCTGCTCGACGCGAACGACGGCTGGCTCCGCAAGCGCTTCGACACCCTCGGCGTGACCCAGTTCGAGGACTGGGTCGACACCGGCGAGGAGTACGAGCTGCTCGACGAGGTCGCCAAGGACCGCGAGGCCGCCGAGTCCGCCTGACCCGGCGCAGCGACCGAGCCCGGCGCAGCGACCGAGCCGGGCGACACGAACCGATCCGACGGGGCGCCTCCGGGCGCCCCGTCGGCGCGTACGGTCGGGGGCCGTGAGGGTCGGAGGACAACCGAGGGCGAGGCGGTGCGCCGCGACGGCGCTGGCCTGCGCCCTGGCGCTCGGCTCGCTCGCCGGCTGCGGCGGCGACGACGAGGCGAAGCCGTCCACGACGACGAGCGCTCCGACCGCGGTCCCGTCCACGTCGACGACCGCGGCCCCCACGTCCACCACGGCACCGCTCGCGCCGGGCGCCGCGCTGCTGACCGGCGGCGACCTCGGCCCGGACTGGCTCCCGGCCCCGGGTGCGGCGACCCTCGACCTCGCCTCGGCCATGTGCGGCCGGTTCGTGTCGGTCCGCCGGCTCGCCGACGTGCGGGCCACGGCCTTCCGCGCCGGCGACGCCGGCCCGATCGTGGTCTCGGGGGTGGCCCGGGCGGTGGACGAGGGCGCCGCCGAGGCCCTCGTCCGCGACATCGCCGCCACGGCCGGGTGCGGCACCTGGACCGATCCCGCCGGGCGAGCCAACCGGGTCGCGACCCGCGACGTCGACGCCGGGGACCTGCTGGCCACCGGCGGGACGGGGACGTCGGGTGGCGGTCTCGACGACGTGCTCGCCCTCCGCCACCGGGTCGGCACCGACGAGGCCGAGGTCGCCGTGGACCTCGTCCTGCTCCGTGTGGGGCCGCTGGTGTCGGTGGTCGTGGTCACCCGCCCCGGCCGGGACGTGCCGACGGTCGCCGAGGCCAGTGCTGCGGCTGCGGCTGCGGCCGGGGCGAGCGACGCCGCCGGCGCGGATGCGGCATCGGGAGCAGACGTGGGGGAACCCGCCGCCCCGCTCCCCGACCTCGCCGACCTCCTCGCCTCCGCCGCGGCTCGACGGCTCCTGTCCACGAGCTGACCCGCCCGGCGCGAGCGCCACGGCGACGCGATCGGAGGGTGGGAGGGTCGCCTAGCTCGACACCGTCCGGCGGCGCCGTCCATCCGCCCGCTCGGCGCTCGACGGGGCCCCCGACCTCGAACGGCTCCGGGCGCCGGCCGTCGGCCCGGGTTGCCGGCAGCCGCGTGCCGGCGTGGGGGATCCGCCCGGGACCGCCGCACCGGCGGGCGACGGACCCTCGAACACGGCGTCTGCCCACTCGCCGGGCACGTCACGCCCGAGGAGGAAGGCGAGGAGGAGTCGTCGCCGATCGGTCGGGTCGGGCAGATCGTCCAGGGGGACGTCGGAGCGGAGGGCGGGGTGCGGTTCCATCTGACTAGTTCCTGTGACCTAGTCATCGGGCGGCCGGTCGCGGGACTTGAGCGACTCGGTGCGAATCTGCCGCGACGACCTCCGCTGGGCCACGATGGGGCCCATGGAAGACGAGCTCGAGGTGCTCCGACGCGAGATCGACGCCGTCGACGAGCGGTTCGTGGAGCTGCTCGCCGAGCGGTTCCGCATCACGCGGCGGGTCGGGCGGATCAAGGCCGACCGCGGGCTCCCGGCCCAGGACTCCACGCGCGAAGCCCAGATCGACGCCAAGGTCCGCCGGCTCGCCGCCGAGCACGAGCTCGACGAGGGGCTCGTCTCCGACGTGCTCCGGGCCGTCATCGACCGGGTCGTGGCCGAGCACCGCGAGCTGCGCTGACCCGCGGAACCCACGGGCGGGATCCGGCTGGCCGCGACAGGCTGGGCGGGTGAGCGAGCGCACCGAGCAGGTCACCACCCACCGGACCACGGCCGAGCTGGAGGCCGCCGTCGACGACGTGCGGGCGTCGCCGACCGACCGGGGCGAGCTCGCCCTCGTGGTCCGCCGCCCGGCCGAGGGCGAGCGCGAGGTACTCGACGAGGCCCGCCTGACCTTCGCCCAGGGCGTCGAGGGCGACACGTGGGACGTGCGCGGCAGCCGTCGGACCGAGGACGGGTCGTCGCACCCGGACATGCAGCTCAACGTCATGAACGTGCGCTTCGCCCGGTTCGTCGCCGGCCGCGACGACCGGGTGCCCCTGGCCGGCGACCAGCTCTACGTCGACCTCGACCTGTCGGAGGCGACCTGCCCACCCGGCCGGCAGCTGGCCATCGGCGACCCGGACGCCGGCGGTGCGGTGATCGAGGTGACCGACCAGCCGCACACGGGTTGCGCGAAGTTCGTGCAGCGCTTCGGGCTCGACGCGCAGCGCTTCACCGCCACCGACGTCGGCCGGGAGCTCAAGCTGCGCGGCGTGAACGCCAGGGTCGTCGTCGAGGGCACGATCCGCCCCGGCGACCCCGTCACCGTCATCGACTGACCCCGGACGGGACGGCGGCGGCCGCTCCGTGCGACGGGCGGGGTGCGAGGCGGGAGGACCGGGCGGGCAGCTCGGCTCAGTGCACGTGCGCGCCGGCCAGACGGCGCCGGCCCTGGAGGCCCGTGGCGGCCAGGGCCACCACGAAGAGCGCCCCGCCGACGAGCACGATCGTCGGGCCGGAGGCGACGTCGAGGTGGTAGCTGAGGTTCATCCCGACGAAGCCGCAGACGCCTCCGATCAGGGCGGACAGCCACAGCATCGTGGCGAAGCTGGAGGTGACCATGCGGGCCACGACCGCTGGCAGGACCAGGGCGGCGGCGATGAGGGTCACGCCCATCACGTTCATCGTGGCGAGGATGGACACGGCCAGCACCAGCATGAGCAGCGCGTCGATGCGTGCCACCTTCACCCCCGACGCACCGGCGACCTCGGGGTCGAAGGTGACGAAGAGCAGCGTCCGGTAGCGCAGGAAGATGACGGCGACGGCGAAGGCGCTGACGGCGAGGATGGCGTGGACGTCGGTGCGGGTGACGCCGAGCACGTTGCCGAAGAGGGCGGCGTCGGCGTCGACGTCGGCACCGCCGCCGAGCTGGAGCAGGGCGAGGCCGAGCGCGAAGGAGGCGGTGGTGATCACGCCGATCGCGGCGTCGGAGCCGATCGGACGACGGCGGGTCACCGAGGACACCGCCATGGCCGAGGCGAGGCCCCAGAGGCCGGCGCCGACGAACAGGTTGATGCCGGCCAGGGCCGAGACGGCGAATCCGCCGAAGATGGCGTGGGACAGCCCGTGGCCGATGTAGGACATGGAGCGCAGCACGACGTAGACGCCGATGAGCCCGCAGAGGGCACCGGCGACGGTGGCGACGATCAGCCCGTTCTGGAAGAACTCGAACTCGAAGGGTCGGACCAGCTCGTCCCAGGTCACGCCGACCGCTCCTGCCGGCGCATGTCGACCACGTCGGCGAGGGCCTGCCCGGGCTCGAGGGGGACGTCGACCACGACGCGCATGCCGCCGTGCTCGAGGACCTCCATCGGCGACCCGTAGGTCTGCTCCAGCACCTCGGGCACGAGGACCTCGTGCGGTGCGCCCGCGCCGATGACGGTGCCGTTCATGCACACGAGGCGGGGCAGGTGGGCGGCGATGCCGTTCAGGTCGTGCGTGGTCAGCACGATGGCGAGTCCGTCGTCGTGCAGCTCGCCGAGGAGGTGGAGGACCTCGTGGCGGGTGCGCACGTCGACGCCCGAGGTCGGCTCGTCGAGGAGGAGGAGGTCGGGCTTGGACAGCAGCGCCCGGGCGAGGAACACCCGCTGCTGCTGCCCGCCGGACAGGGCGCGGATGTGGCGGTCGGCGAGACCGCCGATCCCGAGGCGGTCGAGCACCCGGGCGACGTCGGCCTTCTCCTCGCTCGACGCCCACGGCAGGATGCGACCGCGGCTGCGGGACATGAGCACGCACTGCGCGACGGTCACGGGGAAGTTCCAGTCGATCGTCTCGACCTGGGGCACGTACCCGAGCCGGGTGCCGCGCGCCCGCTCGAGCGAGCCGGCCACCGGGTCGACGGTCCCGAGCAGGAGGCGCAGCAGCGTCGACTTGCCGGAGCCGGACGGGCCGACGATCCCCACGAAGTCGCCCCGATCGACGGCGAGGTCGATGTCGTGCAGGACGGGCGTGGACCCGTACGCGGCGGCGACGCCGTCGAGGGTGAGGAGCGGGGCCACGGACACGACGCTATCCCTCATCGCCGTTGCTGCAACCTGGTCGCACCAGGAGGCGGGGTGTCGTCGTGCACGTCGTCGGAGCCCGGCCGGCTACTGGGGGTAGGTGGCGCGGTCGCCGTTGATCGAGACCAGCTCGAAGGCCTCGAGCGCCGACGGGTCGCCGCCTAGGGCGTCCACCATCGTGATGTAGTTCTGGCGCATGAGGCCGAGCCAGGAGTGGACGTCGTCGCCCGGCTCGCCGGGGAGGTCGTCGTCGCGCAGGTCGTCGACGTAGGTCACGCCCGTCTCGTTGGCGATCTGCTCGAGCACCGGGGACGGGAACACCTCGGACCCGAAGATCGCGGGCACGCCCTCGGCCTCGATCTGGTCGATCAGGTCGGCGACGGCGCGCGGGGTGGGGTCACCGAAGTCGGCGGGCTGGACGGCGCCGACGACGGTCCAGCCGTAGTTCTGGGCCCAGTAGGCGTAGGCGTCGTGGTAGGTGACGAGCTTGCGGTCGTCCTCCGGCACGGTCTCGAGCGCCTCCCGCAGGGCCACGTCGAAGTCGTCGACGAGTGCGTGGAAGGCGTCGCGGTTGGCCTCGTAGGCGTCGGCGTTGTCGGGGTCGACGTCGGCCATCGTCCGGGCGATGAAGGTCGCGTACTCCTTGGCCAGCGACGGGTCGGTCCACAGGTGCGGGTTGGGCTTGCCCTCGTCCTCGGGGAAGGAGAAGTCGTAGAGGTACTCGTCGGGGTCGACGATCAGGTCGCCGAGGAGCACGATCTCGGCGTCGGCGGCGACGTCGCGGGCGAGTGCCAGCGTCGGCTCCTCGAGCTGGAGGCCGTTCACGAACACGACGTCGGCGCCCTCGAGGACCTCCGAGACCGACGGGGTCGGCTCGTAGGTGTGGGAGTTGGTGCCCTCGGGCACGACGCCGGTGACCGTGGCGAGGTCGCCGATCACCTCGGAGGCGATGTTGGTGATCGGGGCGACGGTCGTGACCACGACGAGGCCGCTGGTGGACGCGTCCGCGCCGGCGGGGGCGGCGTCGCCGTCGTCGTCGTCGCCACCGCAGGCGGCGAGGACGAGCGCGGCGACGGCGAGGACGGCGACGAGGCGGGCGAGTCGACCGGCGCGGGGGTGGGGGGAGCACGGGGCGGTGGGCACGACGGCGACGCTATCGACGTCTCCTCCCAGCTGCACCCTGGTCGCAGGTGAACGGCGGGTGAACCGGCGACGCCTCGGCGAGCGGACCCCTCCCGCGGTTCCGCCCGCGGGCGGGGGCCACCGGTACCCTCGCCGCGTGCCCGCCCTCTCCGTCGACGACCTCGTCGCCCGCCTGCGGGCCCGGGGCGTGCGCATGACGGCCCCCCGGCGCGCCGTGCTCGACGCGCTGGTCGAGGCCGGCAGCCACGTGACGGCCGAGGCCCTCCACGCCAGGGTGCGACGGGACCACCCGGACGTCTCCGCGTCGAGCGTGTACCGGACCATGGACCTGCTCACCGAGCACGGCATCGTCGGCCACGTGCACCTCGGTCACGGCCCGGCGGAGTACCACCTGAGCACCGACGAGCACGCCCACCTCGTGTGCGAGTCGTGCCAGGCCGTGATCGAGCTGACCGCCGAGGAGTACCGGCCCTTCGCCGAGGCGATCGAGGCTCACCACGGCTTCGCCCTCGACCTGCGCCACTTCGCCATCACCGGCACCTGCCGCGGCTGCCTGGGCGACGCAGCCCGGGCTCCCCGGGCGGACGGCCAGCCGGCCTAGGGGGCGGGCGGGGACGTGCGACGGACCGAGCGGGCCACGGCGTTCAGCGAGCCGTCCCGCCGCAGACCGAACCTCACCGCCCACGTGGGCGGCGCCGCCCTCCTGTTCGTGGCCGCCGGCATCCTCGTCTCGGCCGCGGTCGAGGAGGGCGCCGGCGGTGACGAGACCGGCGCGCTGGCCGGCTCGGCGGGGATCGTGGCCGTGGTCGGCGCCCTGCTGTGGCGGACCACGACGATCCCGGCCCGGACCTCGGCGCGCGACACCCTGGTCGCGGTCGGCGCGACGTGGGTGCTCGCATCGGCGGGCGGGACCGTGCCCTTCGTCCTGACCGGCACCTTCCCCACGATCGACGCCGCCCTGTTCGAGTCGGTGTCCGGCTTCACCGGGACCGGCTCGACGGTCCTGTCCCCGATCGAGACCGCGCCCCGCGGCGTGCTGTTCTGGCGCAGCCTCACCCAGTGGTACGGCGGCACGGGCATGGTCGTGCTCGCCGTGGCCATCCTCCCCTTCCTCGGCGTCGGCGGCATGGACCTGCTCCGCGCCGAGGCCCCGGGCCCGACGGCGGACCGCCTCGCGCCCCGGGTGTCGGAGACGGCCAAGCGGCTGTGGGCCGTGTACGGCGGGTTCACCGTGGTGTCCTTCGTGGTCCTCAGCGTCGTCGGCCTGTCCCCCTTCGACGCGGCCACCCACGCGTTCACCGTCGTCTCCACCGGCGGGCTGTCGCCCTACGACAGCTCGGTCGCCCACTTCGACTCCCTGGCCGTCGAGCTCACCCTCGTCGCGCTGATGCTGTTCGGGGCGGTGAACTTCAGCCTGCACTGGCGGGCGCTGGCCGGGGCGCCCGGCAGCTACTGGCGGTCCTCGATGTTCCGCTTCTACGTCCAGGTGCTCCTCGTGTTCACGGGTCTCGTGTCGCTGCTGCTCGTCCTCCAGGAGGACCTCACCCCGGGCCGGGCCCTGCGGGACGGCGTGTTCAACGTGACCACGCTGCTGACCTCCACCGGCTTCGGCACCGTCGACTTCGTCCAGTGGGCACCCGGCATCCAGCTCCTGCTGTTCGCGCTGTTCGTGTCCGGGGGGATGGCCGGCTCGACCTCCGGGGGGCTGAAGCTGGTCCGCGTCCGGGTCCTGCTGTCCCACGCCACGCGGGAGGTCCGGCGGATCCGCCGGCCCCGCGCCGTGCTCGCGATCCGCCTCGGCGACGAACCGGTCCCCGAGCGGATCGTGCAGCGGGTCGTCGGCTACTCGCTGCTGTACGTCCTCTCCATCGGGGCCGGGACCCTGGTGCTCACCTTCCTCGGCTCCGGACTCCCCGAGGCCGCGGGCGGGGCGGCCTCGATGATGGGGAACATGGGCCCTGCGCTGGGCGAGGCCGGCCCCGCCTCGAACTTCCTCTACTTCTCCCGCCCCGCCCGGGGCGTGCTGATGGTGATGATGCTCGCCGGCCGCCTCGAGATCTTCCCGATCGTCTTCCTCCTCACCCGCATCACCGGGCTGTCCCGTCGCAACCGCCGGGCCGTGGCCGGGGCGGCGCGGCGCGGGGTGCGGGCCGGCGCGGGCGCCCTGCGGAGCGAGGACGATTCGGCGACGAGGCGGTCGACGGGCAGCATGGGTCGGTGACCGACGGACCGACGCCCGCACCCGGCGACCTGCCCGACGCCCGCACCTGGCTGCGGGCCTTCGCCGAGCGGATCGGCCGACCCACGCCGAGCGACGAGGAGATCGAGGTCCTCCTCGCGCTCGCCGGTGTCGCCGCCCACGCCAGCGAGCGGATCGCCGCCCCGATCGCGTGCTGGCTGGTGGGCACGGCCGGCCTCGACCCGACCGAGGCCCTCGCCGCGGCCCGAGACCTCGACGTCCCCGCCCCCGCCACCGACCCCGGAGCGACCTGATGCCCATCTACGCCCTCGGCGACCTGACCCCGACGATCGCGGACGACGCCTTCGTCCACCCCGACGCCACGATCATCGGCGACGTCCGCATCGGCTCGGAGTCCACGATCTGGCCCCAGGCGGTGCTCCGCGGCGACGCGGGTTCGATCACCATCGGCGAGCGGACCTCGATCCAGGACGGGTCGGTGATCCACACGACCGAGTGGGCCCCGACCGTGGTGGGCAGCGGCTGCGTGATCGGCCACATCGTCCACCTCGAGGGGTGCACCATCGAGGACGACGCGCTCGTCGGCTCGGGCAGCGTCGTGCTGCACAAGGCCATCGTCCGCTCCGGCGCCCTCGTCGGGGCCAACGCCGTCGTGTCCGGCGGCACCGAGGTGCCCTCCGGGGCCATGGCGCTCGGCGTCCCGGCCAAGATCCGCCTCGACGCCGTCGACCCCGCGCAGATCACGATGGGCGCCGAGTTCTACCGGGAGCGCGGCAAGCGCTACCGGGCCGAGCTCCGCCGCCTGGACTGAGTTCCTGGGCTGCGCTCTGGCCGTCTCGTCCGATCGCGCTCGTCCCCGCTCCGCGTGCCGGCTGCTCGCTGGCGCTCCCGACGCCGGGTCCCCGGGCTGCGCTCCGGCCGTCCCATCCGGGGTGGTGATGGGCGCGATCGGTCGGGGCGGGGGTGGCCGGGTCCGGATCGCGGTATGACTCTCCCATGACGTCGGTCACCGGTCTGCCGCCCGCCCGCTCGGTCGAGGTCAACCCCGACCAGGACCAGCTGCGCGAGTGGGCGTTCCAGCTGATGCCCCGGATCCAGCGGACCGAGCACGACAACCTCGCCTACACCGCGATGGTCAAGGCCCGCCTGGCCCCCTCCACGTTCTTCGTGTCCGACGAGCCGACCGGCAAGCCGACGATGCCCCGAGACGAGGCCGAGGCGTGGGCCCGGAAGCAGGACGCGTTCATCGCCGAGCAGGACATGGTCCTCGTCGAGGGCTACATCGGGCCCGACGAGGACTTCCGCACGCCGGTCCGGCTCTACATCGAGCGGAAGAACTCGAACATCCCGGGGATGCAGCAGCAGCTGTACTTCCCCGTCGAGGACCACGAGGCCTTCGCCGCCGAGCACGCCGAGGCGGGCTTCACCGTGATCTACACGCCCGGCCTGCTCGCACCCGGCATGCCGAACGACCGCCTCATCACCGTCGACCTCGAGACCTGGACCACGCGCGTGTTCGGCTCGGACTACTTCGGCGAGTCGAAGATGGGCGGGCTGCGCATGTGGAACCGGCTGGTGTTCGACCGCGGCGGCCTGGCCATGCACTCGGGCGCCAAGGTCTTCCCCGCCGAGGAGACCGCCTCGGGCGAGGAGGAGCTGGCGCTGATCATCGGCCTGTCGGGCACGGGCAAGACGACGACCACCTTCCGCGAGGTGAAGGGCAGCCTCCCCGTCCAGGACGACTTCATCGCCCTGTTCCCCGACGGGACCGTCCACGCCACCGAGAACGGCTGCTTCGCCAAGACCTACGGCCTCGACCCCGAGGACGAGCCCACGATCCACGGCGGGGCGACCGATCCCGCCGCCTGGCTGGAGAGCACCCACGTCGACCCCGAGACCAAGGCCGTGGACTTCTTCGACGACCGGTACACGGCCAACGGGCGGGTCACCTTCGGCCTCGAGGGCATCCGACACCGCGACCCCTCCGATCTGCCGAAGGCGACGTACCTGTTCATCCTGAACCGGAACGAGACGATCATCCCGGCCGTGGCCCGGCTCCGTCCGGAGCAGGCCGCGCGGTACTTCATGCTCGGCGAGACCAAGGGCACCTCCGCTGGCGGTGCCGCCGAGGCGGGCAGGAGCCTGCGCGTCCCGGGCACGAACCCGTTCTGGTTCGAGGACGACGCCTCCCAGGCCAACCGGCTCCTCGAGATCCTCGACCAGCACCCGCTCGAGGTGTACCTGCTGAACACGGGCCGGGTCGGTGGTCGCGAGGACGACGAGCGCTCGAAGAAGGTGCGCATCGGCCACTCCGCCGCGGTCCAGGCCGGCATCGTCGACGGATCGATCGAGTGGGTCACCGACCCGGACTTCGGCTACGAGGTGGCGGCCTCGATCCCGGGCTTCGACGACGACGAGCTGCTCCAGCCCCGACGGCTCTACGAGCGCCAGGGCCGGACCGAGGAGTACGACACGCTCGTCGCCCGGCTGCAGCGGGAGCGTCGGGAGTACCTGGCGTCCTTCGACCGGCTCGACGCCCGGGTCGTCGGCGACGCCTGAGCCGGGGGGACTCAGGCGGCCCGCGCCCGCAGCTGCTTGTCGAGCTTGCGCATCCCGGTCTTGAAGCCGAGGGCGCCGAAGAAGGAGAGCACGGGGGCGAGGAACCCGGGCGCCCACTTCACGGTCACGTCCTCGAACCAGCGGACCTGGGAGCCGGCGCCGTCGGGGACGACGGTGAAGCCGGCCCGGCCGGCCAGCACCGGACCGAGCTTGTCCACCTCGCAGTCGCCCCGTCCGGCGGCGTCGTCCCAGTCGCAGCGCACGACGCGCATGCGGTCCTCGAGGGCGAGGGGGCGGAACCCGGTCCAGGCGGTGAACTCGGCGCCGACCGCGGTGGGGTCGTCGGCGCGCACCTCGACCGTGGTCGCGGGGATCCAGGCCTCGTGGCCCTTCCAGTCGACCATCTCGTCCCAGACGACGCGGGCGGGAGCGGCGAAGTCGACGGTGAGCTCGAAGCGGACGTGGGCCATGGCTCCCAGTCTGGAGGCATCCGCCCCCGATCCGACGGGGTGTGCCCTAGTTCGCTCCGGCGTTGCGGATCTGCCCCATCGCCTCCTTGCAGGCGGGGCAGACGGGGTAGCGGTCCGGGTCCCTGGTGGGGACCCACTTCTTGCCGCACAGGGCTTCGATGGCCTCGCCGGTCACGTAGGCCCGGGCCACGTCCTCCTTGCGGCAGATGTGGGCGAAGCGGTCGTGGTCGCCGTCGCCCGTGGTCGGGTCGACCGTGGTGTCGGGCGTGATCGTCGGCGTCGGCGACGTCATCGGCTCCGACAGGCGGGGCGCAGCGGGATCGAGGTCGGGGGCCATGGCGCCTCCGACGGTACCCGCGGCCCGTGACCGGAGGCCACGCCCGGGTGGGCGGCGCTGGGGCCGGCGCCCGGGTCCTCCCTACGATCGGCGGCCGTGGACGCGGGCGACGACGAGGTGCAGCAGGCGGCGGCCACCGGCCGCGCCCCGGGCCGCGCCGCCCGCCACGGACCGGCGGCGGCGGTCGTGGCGCTGGCCCTGGCCACCGCCGGGCTCGTCGGGCTCGCAGCGGCGACGCCCGGCACCGGGGGCACCGACGACGCGCCGGCGGTCGGCGCCGTCTCGGGCCTGGACGTCTCCTCGCTGGACGCAGCCGGCGCCGGCGACGGCCCCGCACCACCCACGTCTGCGCCCCGCATCGCGCTCCGGGCCGGGGACGGCTCCGGCGTCGCCCTCGACGCCGACGGGTTCCCGCCACTGCCGCTGGCGGCGACGACCCCCGGCGACGCCAGCCCCGTGACCGGCGGGCTCACCGACCTGATCCGGCGGTACTTCGGGTCCGACACCGTCGAGGCCCTCGTCATCGTCCAGTGCGAGTCGGGCTTCGACGCCCTGGCCGTGGGCACCAACGCCAACGGCACCCAGGACCACGGCCTGTTCCAGATCAACGACGTCCACGAGCGCGCGTTCCCGATCGTGACCGGCCGGTCGTGGGAGGAGCGCTACGACCCCGAGGTCAACACGGCCTTCGCGGCGTGGCTCTTCGGACGGTCAGGGTGGGACCCGTGGACCTGCCGGGTGCGCCTGGACCAGTCCCGGGACGGGTCCCCCGAGGGCGAGGAGCGTCCCTGAGGTCGGGGCGGCCGGTCCTCACTCGAAGACGAGGGCGTCCTCGGTCGCGAGGTCGACGGCGGGGAGCGCGTCCTTGTCGATCCAGTAGTCGTTGGCCGTGTTCCACGGCTCGACCGGCAGGCGGGCCGGCAGGTGGTCGGCGGCGCGGAGCAGGTAGCCCGGGTTGAAGTCCTCCGGGTCGACCCACGGGAGCCGGTCCATGAGCTCCTCACCCGGTCGCAGCGTCGGCGTCACCGATGCGCAGCCGTGCTCGTCGAGGTGGGCGAGCAGACGGCACACGAAGTCGCCCATCAGGTCGACCTTCAGCGTCCACGACGCCCGGAAGTAGCCCATGACCCACGCGAGGTTGGGCACGCCGGTGAACATCATCCCCCGGTAGGACACCTGCTCGGTCAGGTCGACCGGCTCGCCGTCGACGTCGAAGGCGATGCCGCCGAGCAGGAGGAAGTCGAAGCCGGTGGCGGTGACGACCACGTCGGCCTCGAGGTGCTCGCCCGAGGCGAGGTCGATGCCCGTCGGGGTGAAGCGCTCGATCGTGTCGGTGACGACCGACGCCTTGCCCGACTTCAGCGCGTGGAACAGGTCCCCGTCGGGGATGAGGCACAGGCGCTGCTGCCAGGGCCGGTAGTCGGGGTCGAAGTGGGGGGACACGTCGAAGTCCTCGCCCATGACCTCGCGGATGCCCTTGAACAGCTCCTCGCGCACCATGTCGGGGGCCTCGCGGGCGAACTCGGCGACCATGTGCTGGGTGGCGAGCGCCTGGCGGCGGAGGATCTCGTGCGTCCACTCGGCCGGGATGTCGAGGGCCCGGAGCTGCTCGCCGAGCTCGTTCACGTTGGCCCGGTTGATGAAGTAGGTCGGTGACCGCTGGAGCATCGTCACGTGCTCGGCGTCGTCGGCCAGGTTGGGGATCAGGGTGGCGGCCGTGGCCCCGGAGCCGATCACGACGATCCGCTTGCCGGTCCAGTCGAGGTCGTCGGGCCACCTCTGGGGGTGGACGACGGTGCCGGCGAAGTCGTCGAAGCCCTCCCAGGTGGG
The DNA here is from genome assembly GCA_964497795.1 of uncultured Acidimicrobiaceae bacterium. Classification (GTDB taxonomy): domain Bacteria; phylum Actinomycetota; class Acidimicrobiia; order Acidimicrobiales; family Salinilacustritrichaceae; genus Salinilacustrithrix. Next base: position 14,564 of record CAZCEZ010000003.1, read on the forward strand.
GGTGTGGGGCCGGTCGTGGTCGTAGTAGCCCTGGCACATCCACAGGAACCGGCAGGTGACCCGGAAGGGGACGCCGTCGTCGGGGTCGCCGGGTGCGGTGCGGACGCCGACGACGCTCCACCGGGAGGCCTCGCCGTCCCAGGAGGCGGCGTCGATGCGGTGGTGGTACCGGATCTGCGGCTCGAGGTCGTCGTCCTCGATGACCTCGCCGAGGTAGTCGAGGATCTGCTGCCCGGTGGCGATCGGGTTCCCGGTCCAGGGCTTGAACCGGTAGCCGAAGGTGTGGAGGTCGGAGTCGGAGCGCACGCCCGGGTAGGTGTGGGTCCGCCACGTGCCGCCGAAGTCGCCCATCTTCTCCAGCACGAGGAAGGAGTCGTCGGGCCGCTGCTCCCGGAGGTGGTGGGCGGCGCCGATGCCGGAGATCCCGGCGCCGACGACGAGGACGTCGACGTCGACCCCGTCGGGCTGCACGGTGTCGTCGTGGGTGATCGGTGCGGTGCTGGCGTCGCTCACCCCACGATCTTGACCGCTCGGTCAAGATCGTGCGAACCGGCGTGGGGTCGACCGGCCCGCCCGGTGCTCAGCGACGGGTGAAGCCGATCCCGAGCGACCGCACGGCGGGGGCGAAGATGTTCGGCTCGACGTCGATCTCGCTCGTCACGGACAGGTCGGTCCACTGCTGGGTGAGCCGTCCGAACAGGACCTCGAGCTCGCGGCGGGCGAAGTTCGCGCCGATGCAGAAGTGGGTGCCGTGGCCGAAGGCGATGTGCGGGTTCGGGTCGCGGGTGACGTCGAAGGTGAAGGGGTCGTCGAAGACGGCCTCGTCGCGGTTGGCCGACGGGTAGACGAGGAACAGCCGGTCGCCGGCGCGGATCTGCTTGCCGCCGAGCTCGACGTCCTGGGTGGCCTTGCGGAGCATGTTGTTGAGCGGGGTGACCCAGCGGATCACCTCGTCGACGGCGGTGGGCAGCAGCTCGGGCCGGTCGTGGAGCAGCTCCCACTGCTCGGGGTGGTCGACGAAGGCGCGCACGCCGTGGGCGATGGCGGTGCGGGTCGTCTCGGCGCCGCCGGCCACGAACAGGCCGACCTCGTGGAAGATGGTCTCCAGCTCGAGGGGCTGGCCGTCGATCTCCGCGTGGCTCCAGCGGGAGAGGAGCCCGTCCTCCATCGGGCAGCCCCGCAGCCGGGGCACCTCGGTCATCACCAGCTCGATCAGCTCCTGGGTGACCTCGGTCAGCCCGACGAGCACGTCCTGGTCGAACTGCATGGCGTCGATGCGCATGAGCTTCTCCGACCACGCCTTGACCTGCCGCCACCGCTCCCGGGGCAGGCCGAGGATGTCGCAGGTGAACTGGGCCGGCAGCCGACCGGCGATCGCGTCGACGAGCTCGACCTCGCCCCGCTCGCCCGGCTCGACCGAAGCGGTGACCGGGTCGACGATCGAGTCGATCATGGCCTCGATCCCGGGTGAGGCCTCCCGCACCGCCTTCGGGGTGAAGCCCCGGTTGACGAGCCGCCGCTGCTTCACGTGCTGGGGGTCGTCGCTGGCGATGATGTTCGACTCGGTCGGGGTCTCGTTGACCCGGTAGGCCCGGAACGAGGAGAAGACCTCGGGGTGGCGCTCGACGTGGAGGACGTCGGCGTGGCGGGTGACGGCCCAGAACCCGTTGACCTCGTCGCGGGGCACGGGGTCGTTGGCCCGGGCCCACGTCCAGGCCTCGTGCTGGCGGGAGCGCCAGAACTCGCGGTCGAGCAGATCGATCACCGGTGCGTCGGCCATGGCCGGCATCCTGCCTTGCCGCCGGCCGGTCGTGTCGGGGATCGCGACCACCCGGCACCGGGATCCCGTCCGGATCAGGTCAGCTGGCGGAGGGCGACGAGCACGACCATGCCGACGGCGAGGGTCGCGGTGACCGAGCGGGTCCGCCACGACACGGCCGCGGCCAGCACGCCGGCGGCTAGCTCGGCCGACCACGGGTCGACGGCACCGTCGGGTCGCACGAGGGCGGGCACGACCAGGGCGGCGAGGACGGCGGGCGGGATCTGGCGGAGGACGCGCTCGGCCAGCGGCGGCAGGTCGACGAGGCGACGGGCGAACGCGAGGAACGACGCGCGCATGGCGTAGGTGCCGGCGCCGGCCAGGACGACGGCGAGCCACACCTCGGTGGTGGACGTGGTCACGCGCCACCTCCGGAGCCGGCCGCGGCGCGCTCGCGACGGGTCTCGGCCACGGTCCCCGCCACGATCCCGGCGAGGCCGCCGAGCACGATCGACAGCCGGGACGGGCCGACCTCGGCAACGACGACGGCGGCGGCGCCCCCGACGGCGGCGGCCACGACGGCGGGCCGGCTGGTCAGCACCGGGACGAGCAGGACGAGGAACACGAGGGGGATGGCGAAGTCGAGGGGGACGTCGTCGGGGACCTGGGAGCCGACGAGGGCGCCGACCACGGTCGTCGCCTGCCACGTCGACCACAGCAGGATCCCGATGGCCAGGTAGTAGGGCAGCCGGGTCCGGGGGTCGTCCCGGCCGTCCCAGCGGGTGACCGACAGGGCGTAGGCCTGGTCGACGAGCAGGTAGGCGGCCCGCAGCCGGGCTCCGAGGGGCAGGTGGGCGAGCGGCGGGGCCAGCGACGCCGAGTACAGCAGCATCCGCAGGTTGATGGTCCAGGCGGTCACGACCGCGATCAGCCAGCCCCCGCCGTCGCCGAGCACGTCGGCGGCGGCGAGCTGGCTGGCGCCGGCGAACACGAGCACCGACAGGCCCACGGCGTGGACCGGCTCGAGCCCGGCGGCGACGGGGGCGGCACCGGCGACCAGGCCGAAGGGGACGATCCCGATGAGCATCGGCGCGGCGGCGGCCAGGCCGGCGCGCACCGCCCCGCGACGGTCGGGGGGCGCGTGGGCGTGGTCTGGTGCGTCGTCACCGGGTCGGTCCACGCCCGGCAGTCTGCCCAGCCGAGGTCCGCGCCCGACGCCGGTCGGGTCGGCGTCGACGTCCGTGCGGCCCGCGGGAGTGACCACCGCCGCCCGGGCTGGCGCTCCGGGCGACGGTGGCGATCGCCGGGCCCGCCTAGGCGACGGTCGCGGTCAGGGTCACCTGTCCGCTGCCCGAGTAGCGGGCGACCCGCACGTACCACCAGCCGGTCGACGACGTGGGCGGCTGGTGGGTGCAGGTCTCGTCGGAGCCGCTGGCGTAGGGCCGGCACGCCCACTGGGCGTCGGTCGGGGCGACGTCGGGTCGGGTGTAGAGGTCGGCGTCGACCGAGCAGCCGAACAGGCCGCAGCCCGGACCGTCGAGGACGACCTGGAGCCGGGCGGCGCCGGCGGGGACGGCGATGCGGAACACGTGCTCCGCGCTCGCCGCCGACACCTGCAGGGTCACGGCCTCACCCGAGGTGAGGGTGGGCGTCCCGGGGTCGGGATCGGGCTCGGGATCCGGCTCGGGGTCGGGCTCCGGCTCGGGGTCCGGGTCCGGGTCCGGCGGCGGCGTGGTGCCGTCGCACACCTGGGCGACGAGCAGGTCTGCCCGCACCAGGCCGTGGCCGTGGGCGTCGTCCCGGCCCGGGGTGCCGAGGTCCTCGGTCGTGGCCTCGAGGGCCTGGCGCAGGTCGGCGGCGGGCAGGCCCGAGCAGCCCTTGGCCAGGGCGAGGACGCCGGCGACGTGCGGGGTGGCCATCGACGTGCCCGACAGGGTGGTGTAGGCGGTGTCGGAGCCGTCGTCGGTCGAGATCACGTTCGAGCCGGGGGCCATGACGTCGAGCTGCGGCCCGCCGTCGGAGTAGGACGCCCGGGACCTGCTCGCATCGAGGGCGCCGACGGCGATGGCGTTGTCGTAGGCGGCGGGGAAGTCGATCGAGTCGTTCCCGCCGTCGTTGCCGGCCGCGGCGACGACGAGCACGCCGGCGTCCCAGGCGTAGTCCACGGCGCTGCGCAGCGTCGTGGAGCCGCCGCCGCCGAGGCTCATGGAGATGACGTCGGCGCCCTGGTCGGTGGCGTCGACGATGGCCTCGGCGATGTCGGACGTCGAGCCCGAGCAGGTGACGCTGAGGAAGAACCCGATGGGCGACAGCACCTTCATCGGCAGGATCGTCGCCTGGCTGGCGCCGGCGACGCCGCGGCCGTTGTCGGTCGTGGCGCCGACCGTGCCCGACACGTGCGTGCCGTGCCCGCAGTCGTCGGCCGGGTTCGCGTCGCCGTTGCTGTAGTCGTAGCCCTGGAGCAGCCGGCCCGACTCGAAGTCCTCGTGGCTGGCCCGGATGCCGGTGTCGAGCACGGCGACGACGACGTCGGAGGAGCCGTAGCCGACCTGGTCCCAGGCCGCCTCGAGGCCGAGCATCTCGGGGCCGTACTGGGCCTGGTAGCGGGGGTCGCCCGGCTCGACCAGGGCCCGGAGCGTCACGTCGGGCTCGACGGCGACGACGCCGGGGAGGGCCTCGAGGACGCCCGCCGCCACACCGAGGGGACCGGCGTCGACGGTGGCGACGTCGAGGGCCGGGATGGTGTCCCGGACGGGCAGCCCGGCCACCACGTCGCCGACGGCGGGGAGCGCGCCCGGGGCGAAGGTGACGTTCAGCTGACCGGTCAGCAGCTCGAGGACGGCGTCGGCGCCACCGTCGGCGGTGGTGGTGGCGGCCTCGGCCGCCGGGATGGCGCCGAGCAGGAGCGCGGCGGCTCCGGCTGCGGCGAGACGTCGGGTTCGCATGGTCCAGACCCCTGGGCTCGTCGTGCGGTTCCCCGGGGGAACGCACCGGGCCGGCCGACCTTGCGGTCGACCTTCAGGGAACCTTCACCCGGTCGCGGTCGGCCTGCGGCGGGGTCGGCGACGGCGCGGGCGGGCGGGGTGCTCGGCCAGGGAGTCGTCGTGGACCGACTCGGCGGCGACGTCCTCGACCAGGGCGACCGTGGCCGACGTGGCGACGGGCGTGTAGGAGGCCCGGCGGTCGTCGTCGACGGCGGCCCGCCTGAACAGGCGGAGGACCACGAGCCCGACGAAGGCGACCGACGTCGCACCCAGCAGCTGGAACAGCCCCTCCGGCCCGAGCACCCGGACCGCGACCGAGGCCAGCAGCGGCCCGCAGGCCGCGCCGAGCCCGTTGACCAGGATCAGGCGGGCGCCCACGCCGGTCAGGGCCTCCGGCTCGACGTAGTCGGCGACGTGGGCGAAGGACAGCCCGTACAGGGAGAAGGACCCGGCACCCACGGCCACGCCGGCGACGACGACGAGGGGGAACGACCCCATGCCGGTGGCCGCCGCAGCGAGCGCCGAACCGGCGCCGACGAGGATCGCCGCCGCTCCCATGACGAGGCGCCGGTCGGTGCGGTCGGACCAGCGGCCGAGGGGCACCTGGCCGACGACGGCGCCGACGAGGATCGCGGCGAGCAGCTGGGAGGCCCCGGACACGCCGAAGCCGGCGCGGGTCGCGTAGACGGCGCCGAAGCCGAGGGCGGCACCCGTCGCGAAGCCCGAGAAGGTGGCGCCGACGACGCCGAGCGGCGCCGCGGCCATGACCTCGCCGGTCGAGATGGGGGCCGGATCCCGCGGCGGCGGGGCCTCGACCGGGGCCAGGGCCACGGGGACCGCGGCCAGCGACAGCACGACGGACCCGACCACGAACAGGACGAAGCCGTTGGTGTCGGCCACGTTCAGGAGCAGGCTCCCCGCGGCGAGCCCCGCGGTGACGACCGAGTTGTAGAGGCCGAGGAGGCTGCCCCGCGTCCCGGCGGTGGCCACGTCGTTGAGCCACGACTCGCTCACGATGAAGAGGCCGGCGATGCACAGGCCCGTCGTGAAGCGCAGCACCATCCACGGGAGGGGCACGACCCAGACGCCGTGGACGACGACGGTCGCCGACGCCACGGACGCGAGCGAGGCGAACACGCGGATGTGGCCCACCGAGCGGATCAGCGCCGGGACGGTCGCCGACCCGGCCACGTAGCCGAGGTAGTAGAGGCCGAGGATCGCGCCGGTGGCGCTCGCGTCGAACGCAGCGGCCTCGGCGCGCACGCCGAGCAGCCCGCCGCTGAGTCCGCCGCCGACCATGAGCAGCAGGATCGACAGCAGGAGCGGCCACGCGCCTCGGGCCACGGTGCCCAGACCCGGGCCGTCGGCCTGCGTCGCTGCCGGCGCCCCGTCTCCGGGCGCCCCCGTCACGCTGGACTCGGCCACGCGGCCATCGTGGACGTCGCGGGCCCTCGGGGACAACCGCCGGGCCCGGGGATCCGGGCCACCCCACCGTGCCCGTAGGGTCGTGCCGTGCCCATCCCCCTGCAGCTGCGAGGTCACCCGTGACGAGCCCCACCCGCGGCGGTCGTCGCGATCCCCTCCCCCACCCCGCCCGCCGGCGCCGCCCGGCGCGCCCCCTCGTCGCCCTCCTCGCAGGTGCGCTCCTCGTCCTCGCCGCATGCGGCGGCTCCGACGGGTCGAGCGACGCCGAGGGGCCCGACGAGGTCACCGAGCTCGTCATCGGCGGCATCCCCGACCAGGACCCCGAGCGGCTCCAGCGGCAGTTCGGCCTCGTGGCCGACCACCTGTCCGCCGAGCTCGGCATCGCCGTCTCCTACCAGCCCGTCGCCGAGTACGACGCCGCCGTCGCCGCCTTCCGCGTCGGTGACCTCCAGCTCGGGTGGTTCGGCGGCCTGACCGGCGTGCAGGCCCGTCTCGAGGTCCCCGGCGCCGTCGCCATCGCCCAGCGGGACGTGGACGCCCGCTTCACCTCGTCCTTCGTGGTCGGCGCCGACACCGGCATCGGCCCGATCGCCGACGTGGACGGTCTCTCCGTGCTCGCCGGGACCCGCTTCACCTTCGGCTCGGACTCCTCCACCTCGGGCCGCCTGATGCCGCAGCACTTCCTCGACCGGGCCGGCGTGTCCCTGGACGACTTCGACGGCGAACCCGGGTTCTCCGGCTCCCACGACGCCACCATCGAGCTCGTCGAGGCCGGCACGTTCGAGGCCGGCGCGCTCTCCTCGCTCGTGTGGGACCAGCGCGTCGAGGAGGGTGCGGTCGACACGGACCGGGTGGTGGAGGTCTTCCGCACGCCGGAGTACCCCGACTACCACTGGGTGGCCCGACCCGAGCTCGGCGACGACCTGATCGCCCGCATCCAGGCCGCGCTCCTCTCCCTGGATCCGGCCGACCCCGACGACGCCGCGGTGCTCGACCTGTTCGGCGCCGGCGGCTTCATCGAGACCGACGCCTCGGCCTACGACGCCATCGAGGCCGTCGCCCGCGACATCGGCAAGATCCGCTGACCCCGGACGGCGCGGCCGTGTCCCCCCTCGTCGAGCTCCGCGACGTGGTCGTCGACCACGGCGACGTCCGCGCCCTGGACGGCGTCGACCTCGCCGTCGACCCCGGCGAGCGCGTCGCGCTCCTCGGCCCGAGCGGCGCGGGGAAGACCACCCTGCTCCGGGCCGTGGCCGGCGCGGTCGCGCCGACGGCAGGGGTCGTGCGCACGCTCGGCCGCGAGGTGCACCGGCTCACCGGACGCCGCGGGCGGGCCGTGCGCGCCCGGATCGGGACGGTGCACCAGGACCTCGCCCTGGTCGGCGTCCGCCCGGTCCGGGCCGAGGTCGAGGCCGGGAACCTCGGCCGCTGGTCCACGGCGACGGCGCTGCGGGCCCTCGTCGCCCCGGTCGACCGGGAGCGGGTCGCCGCCGCCCTGGCCGCCGTCGACCTGGCCGGCCTGGAGGAGGCCCGCGTCGACGAGCTCTCGGGTGGGCAGCGCCAGCGGGTGGCCGTGGCGCGGCTCCTGGTCCAGGACCCCGACGTGGTGCTCGCCGACGAGCCCGCCGCGAACCTCGACCCGGCGCTCGCCCGGCTCGCCGTGGCGCTGCTGGTCGACCACGTCGCCACCCGCGGCACGGCCGGGCCGGAGCGCGCCCTCGTGCTCGCCCTGCACGACCCCGATCTCGCCGTGGCCACCTGCGACCGGGTGGTGGGCCTGCGCCGCGGTCGCGTCGCGTTCGACCGACCGGCCGGTGACGTGACCGCCGCCGACCTCGACGCCCTGTACGCGCGCTGACGCCGTGACCGACACCCTCGCCCCCACGGCGCGCCCGGGCGCCCCGGCACGGCCGCCGTCGGGCCCGGGACCGCGGCGGGGCCGACCGGTCCGCTGGCGGGCCGCCGTCACGGTCGCGCTGGTGGTCGCGGCCGCGGTCCGGGCCGGCGCGCCCACCGGACTCCTGAACCCGAGGGGCCTGCCCCAGCTCGGGGACCTCGCCGCCGCCGCGCTCGGCCCCGAGACCGACCCGACGTTCCTCGCCATCGTCGGACGCGAGGCGCTGACCACGCTCGCGTTCGCCGTGCTCGGCACCGCGCTCGCCCTCGGCCTCGGCGTCGTCGGGGCACCGCTGCTGTCGAGCCGCTGGTGGTCGGGCCCGAGCGGACGGCGACCCGGCGCCGGGTGGGTGGCGTGCCGCGTCGGCGCCGTCGTGCCCCGATCGCTGCACGAGGTGGTGTGGGGCCTGGTGCTGCTCAACGTGCTCGGCCTCGATCCGCTCGTCGCCGTGCTCGCCATCGGCCTGCCCTTCGGCGCGGTCACGGCCAAGGTGTTCGCCGACGTCGTCGACGCGGCCGACGGCACGGCCCACGACGCGCTCCTGGCCGCCGGTGCCGGACGGACGGCGGCGATCGCGTGGGGCGTGGTCCCGGCCGTCGGCGCCGACCTGGCGTCCTACGCCTGGTACCGCTTCGAGTGCGCCATCCGCGCCGCCGCCGTGCTGGGCTTCGTCGGCGCGGGCGGCCTCGGCTTCCAGCTCCAGCTGTCGTTCGCGTCGCTGCGCTGGGAGGAGGTGTGGACGGTGCTGTGGGCCCTCGTCGTGCTGGACGGGGCCGCCGAGCTCGTCGCATCCAGGGTGCGCCGCCGGATCGGCTTCGGTCCCGACGGCCGACGCCGGGGACGGGCGCCCTCGGTCGGTTCCCTGCGTCCCGCACCACGTCGCACGGCGCCGCTCGCCGGGCTCGTCGTCGTGGCCGCCGTCGCCGCCTCGTGGCGCTGGGTCGGCCTCGACCCCACCACCCCGTTCGCGCCGCGGGCCCGCCGCCTGGCCGGGGACCTCGCCGCCCGAGCGCTCCCGCCGGTCGCCCCCGACGGCCCCGCCGCCCTCGCCGGCGCCGCGCTCGACACGGTGGCCGTCGCCGTGCTCGCCGTGCTGCTCGCCGCGGGGATCGGGGGAGCCGTCGCCGTGCTCGTCGGCCCCGGCCGGCCCCGTCGCCTGCGGTCCGCTGCCGGCGTGACCGGCATCGTCGTGCGGTCGCTCCTGCTGGTGGCCCGCGCCGTGCCACCACCCGTGTGGGCGGTGGCGGTCCTGTTCGTGGTCCGCCCCGGCCCGTGGGCAGCCGCCGTCGCGCTCGGCGCCTACAACCTCGGGGTGCTCGGGCGGCTGCTGCTCGAGGCGGTCGAGGACGCGGAGCCGACCGCACGGCAGGCCCTCGTCGCCGCCGGGGCGACCTCGGTCGCGGCGACGGCCCACGCCACGCTCCCCGCCGTCGCCGGGCGGGCCGCCGACCTCACCATCCACCGGTGGGAGGTGGCGGCCCGGGACGCGGTCGTGGTCGGCGTGGTCGGTGCCGGTGGGCTCGGCCGCGACCTCGACGAGGCGCTGTCGTCCTTCGCCTGGGACCACGTGGCCGCGGTCGTGCTCGCCCTCGCCGCCGTCACCGTCGCCGTCGACCTCGCCGGCGCCGCGCTCCGACCCCCGGCGAGGGCCGGGCGGGCGGCGCGAGGGACGCGGGCCGGGTCGGGCCTCAGGCGGCGAGGGCGGTCCGACGGGCCCAGCGGGCCCGGGGCACGAGCACCAGCACGGCCACACCGAGCATGACGGCGCCGTACAGCTGGAGCGGGACGTCGCCGACGAGGGTCCCGTAGCCGCCCCAGATGGCGCCGTCGAGGGCGCACACCCAGTAGGTCCCGGCGGCGAGCGCGGTCAGGTCCGCGCTCCGCCACGCGTGCACCACCTGGGGGGTGAACTGCACGCCGACCGCGACGGCGAGCACGGTGCCCAGCGCCGTCCACCCCGCGACCGCGGCGAGGCCGACGAGGCCGACCGCGGCGAGGAGCGACGGTGCGAGGCCGGTCCGGGTGCCACCCCGGACGAGCAGGACGCCGATGCAGCCGTAGCCCACCACGTAGGCGGTGGAGAGCACGGCCACCGGCAGCAGGCCCTGGCCGATGCCGTACGCGAGCCAGCCGGCGTTGACGACGAAGCCGAGCCACGTCGTGGGGCCCGAGACGCCGGCGACGGACCCGGTGCGCAGGAGGCGGACCACCTGGGGGACCGGCTGGGCGAGGGCCAGGACGACCGCGACGCCGGTGAGGGCGGACTCGAGCACCGGTCCAGCCAACCAGTGCGGGGCCGGCGACGGGAAGCCGGATCGTCAGGGACGCGGGCTCAGGCCTCGGGACGCAGCGCGGCGAGCAGCGGGATGGCGGCGACCTTGTCGTCGGTCAGCTCGTCCCACCGGATCCGACCGGCCGGTCGGGGCCCGTCCCGGCCCGACCGGCAGTCGAGGACGCGCTCGGGGGTGACGACCAGGTCGAGGCGGAGGTCGTGATCGGTCACGGGGATGTCGCCGACGGGCACGACCTGGGTCTCGTGGACGGTGGTGACGACGACGGTGTCCGGGCCGATCAGGCCCGCCTCGGAGGCGATGGCGAACTCGAGGTCGGAGAACCCGCCGCCCTTGCCGAGGCGGGCCCCGGCGGCGTCGACGGCGACGCAGCCGGTGACGACGAGGTCGACGGGCGCCAGGTCCGCCACGGCCACGGTGCGGGCCGAGCGCGACGCGCCCTTGATCGAGGAGGACCGGCGGGGGGTGTCGGCCAGCTGGTCGGGGTCGAGCAGGAAGAACGGGTCGTCCTCGGCGAGGCGGGGCACCGCCATGTAGACCACCTTCCCGTCCTCCAGCGCCCGCTGGCGCACCGGCCACTGCGGGCTGTCGGGGTTGGCCTTCACCGTGGCCGCCGCCCGCCACTCCGGCAGGGCGCGCAGCGCCTCGGCCGCGGCCTCGGCGCCGACGAAGTTGGGGATGCGCCCGGTCGGTGCCGGGAAGCGGCCGACGCCCTCGGCGACCATGCGGCCCCACGTCGCCTCCCGCAGGGCGCGCTTGGCGGCCAGGACAGCGGGATCGCCGCCGGCGTCGTGGTCGTGGCGGGGCGGCACGTCCGCAGCGTGCCCGTAGCCTGCTGGCCATGTCGAACGCCGTGCAGGACGCTGCCGCCGTGCGGCCGGACCGACCGCCGGCGTCGTGACCGGGTTCTCCGACGGCTGGGCTGCCCTGGTGCTCGCCCACCTCGCCGCGACCGGCGCCATGGTCGGGCTCATGTGGACGATCCACTTCGTCCACTACCCGCTGTTCGGCCTGGTCGGCGCCGAGCGCTACGGCGAGTTCCAGTCCGAGCACATGCGTCGCATCACGGGCGTGCTCGTGGTGCCGTGGGGAGCCGAGACGCTCACCGCGGTCGGCCTCGTGGTGGCGGCGCCGACCGACGGGCTCCGCGCCCTGGCCGTGGCCGGCCTCGTGGCCGTCGGGGCCGTGCTCGGCCTCACGGGGCTGCTCGCCGCACCGGCCCACGGCCGGCTGCTCGACGGCTTCGACGAGGCCGTCCACCGCCGACTGCTGGCGGTCGACCTGGTCCGCACGGCCGTGTGGACGCTCCGCCTCGGGATCGCCCTCGCCATCGCCTGGCAGACCGTCACCTGAGCACGTGGGTGCCCGGCACCGTCGATCGCTGATCCGGACGTACCGGACAGCTCCGGGCGACGACGTCAGCGGGACGACAGACTCGGATCCGATGACCGCCGCTACGCCACCCGCCCACGCCGACTCGGCGCTGGCGTGGCGGGTCGCCGTCGGCGCCGCCCTCGCATCGGGCACGGGGTTCGGCACCGCCTACACCTTCGGTGCCTTCTTCGACGCCATGGCCAGCGACTTCGACGCGGGGCGGGGCGCGACCGCGCTCGTGTTCGGGATCACGCTGCTCGTGTTCTTCGGCTTCGGTGTGGTCTCCGGTCCGCTGTCGGACCGCGTCGGCCCGCGCCGCCTGGTCGTCGGCGGTGCCCTGCTGATCGCCGGGGGCCTCGCCATGACCTCCCAGGTCTCCTCGGTGTACCCGGGCTACGTGACCTACGGCATCGGCGTCGGCCTGGGGGGCGGGATGATCGCGACCCCGATGTACGCGACGGCCGGGGCCTGGTTCGTCCGCCGGCGGGCGGTGGCCATGGGGGTGGTCGCCTCCGGCAACGGGCTCGGGACGCTCCTGCTCGTCCCGCTGGCCGAGTCCCTCATCGACACCCACGGCTGGCGCTCGGGCTACCTGCGCCTCGCCGTGCTGGACCTCTGCCTGTTCGGCGTCGCCGCCCTGCTGCTGGCCCGACCTCCGGGGGCCGTCGCGCCGCCGCCGGCGCTGGCCCACATGCGGGCCGTCCTGGCCCAGGGCCCGTTCCGGGTCCTGTTCGCCACGGGGCTGCTGTTCGGCGTGTCGCTGTTCGTCGCCTTCGCCTTCATCGTCGACTTCGCCACCGACGACGGCGTCAGCTCGAGCCGGGCCGCCCTGCTCGTGGGGATCGTCGGCGCGACCAGCATCCTCGGACGCCTCGGGATCACCGCGCTCACCGGCCGGGTCAACTCGGTGCGGCTCCTGCAGGGCTGCCTGGCCGCGCAGCCCGTCGCCTTCTCCCTGTGGGCCGTGTCCGACGGGCGGTACCCCGTCCTCGTTGCGTTCGCCGTCACCCTCGGCATCGCCTACGGCGGCTTCGTCGCCCTCGGACCCGAGGTCGCCGCCGTCCTGTTCGGGACGGTCGGCCTGGGCGGGATCATCGGCCTCCAGTTCCTCGGCGCCGGGCTCGGCGGGCTCATCGGGCCCACGACCGCCGGCTTCCTCGCCGACGCGTCCGACGGGCAGTCGGTGCCGATCCTGTTCGCCCTCGCCGCATCCGTGGTCACCGTCGCGATCTCCACGAGGCTGCCCACGCACCAGGTCCTCTCCGTGGAGGACCTGCCCGACCTCGACGGTCCCGGATCGGCGGGGGACGCGGCGGCCCGGACCTAGGGTGCCGGCGTGACGCTGGTCTCCCGTGTCCCGGTCTCCCGCGTGCTGGCGGTGCGGGCGCTCGCTGCGACGGGCCTCGCCGCCGGGCTCCTGCTCGGCGCCTGCGGCGACGACGAGGCCCCCGTGGCCCTCACCGGCGAGGTCGTGACCGCCCTGGGCGTCGACGTCGCCGACTGCGTGGCCGAGCGCCTCGACGACGACGAGGTGGTCGCCGTGAACGAGGCCGTCGACGACGGCGTGGAGCCGAGCGACGAGGTCGCCCGGGCCTTCGAGGACGCGGTGCGGTCGTGCGCTCCCGCAGCCGGGGACGGGCAGGACGGGGACGGGTCGTGACCGGCGCGACCGACGCCGACCGGGCCCTGCTGGTCGAGGCCCGCGCCGCCCGGGACCGGGCCCACGTCCCCTACTCGGGCTTCGCCATGGGCGCGGCCGTCGCCACCCCGGAGGGGGTGGTGGTCGGCACGATCGTGGAGAACGTGTCGCTCGGGCTGGCCATGTGCGCCGAGCGCGTCGCCCTGTTCTCGACCGTCGCGGCCGGGGCCGGTCGGCCGACCGCGCTGGCGCTCGTCGCACCCCGGACCGGCGAGCAGCTCACCCGCCCGTGCGGGGCGTGCCTGCAGGTCGCCCTGGAGCTCGGCGGGCCCGACCTGCGCGTCGTGGTCGCCGACGTGGCGGGCACCGAGGTCGTGGTCTCCACCGTGGGCGACCTGCTCCCCCACGGTCCCCACAAGCGCACCCGGTGACCCGGCCGGGGACGCCCCGGACTGGTGGTCGCCGGCCGGTCGTCGTCTATGCTGCCCGTTCCCGGTCCGCCGGGAACCAGCGCCCGTAGCTCAATTGGATAGAGCATCTGACTACGGATCAGAAGGTTTGGGGTTCGAGTCCCTACGGGCGCGCTGAGCACTGCTCCACCGGAACCCCGGGCACCGCCTGGGGTTCTGTCGCGTCCGGCCCTCGTCGGCACGGCGGCCGCCGGGGCGGACCCCCGACCCGTGGTCGGTCGATCCGCCCCGACGTCTCGGCTACATCGGTCGGACGAGTCCCTGCACCGGGGGCTGGCCCCGGTTGTCCACCGCGACCCGCTTGCCCGGGTCGAAGGGCGACTCGCCGTAGCCGCGCTCGAGCAGCTCGACCTGCTCACCGGTCACCCGCACGTAGGCGTACGACGCGTTGTCGGTCTCGTCGGACTCGAGCACGTTGTCGAGCACGTCGACGGTGGCCCGCACCACGTACAGCCCGTCGGGCTGCCCGGAGAAGTCGACGAACTGCCCGGGGCGCTGCCACCGGTAGAAGTCGCCCCAGCCGGCGGTGAGGCCGAGGGCACCGTCGCCGGTGAGCGCGAAGCAGCTCGCTCCCTGCTCGCCGCCGACGGTGTTCTTCACGTCCTGGTCGAAGTCGGTCCAGTCGCCGTAGCCCTGGTCGGCGGGGCAGAAGCCGGACTTGTGTCCCACGCCGGCGGGCGTGACCGTCCCGGCCTCCTCGTCCACCGCGAGCAGCTCGTAGAAGAGGATGTCGAGGTAGTGGTAGTGCCCGTGGGTCACGTGGTACTCGTACGTGCCCGCCGGACGGGTTACCAGCCCGCCGTCGACGTCCCGGATGTACTGGGTCATCTCCTCGATCCGGTCGGTGTCCCCGCCGGTGGCCCGGGTCACGATCGGGAACCGCAGGTCCATGTGCCCCTCGCCGACGTTGTGGGGCCCGGCGGTGAAGCGGAGGCACCGGGTGAGCACCGTGAGCTCCTCGACCGGGTAGCGGGTCGGGTCGGCGGCCTCCTGCACCTCGTCGGGCGTGCACGAGTAGAGGGGGTCGTCGCCGATCACGACGCCGGGGTTCTGGTCGTCGCCGGCGGTGAAGGTGCTGTTGGCCGGGTTGATCGGTGCGGCGAAGCCCAGCTCGAAGGGCGGGGTGACGCGCAGGTTCGGGAGGACCAGCACCTCGCCGTCGACCTCGGTGCCGACCACCTCGGCGGGCGGCGTGATGCCGGCTCGGAGGCGCACGATCGACCCGGCGGTCCGGCTGACCTGCAGCTGGACGGCGTACTCGCCCGCCGGCGCGTCGAGGTCGACCACGCCGTGGCTGTAGGTGTTCGACGACGCCTGGCGGAGCGTCTCGCCGTCGGGCGTGGTGACGGTCAGGACGTGGTCGTCCTGGCGGTACGGGTAGTCCATGTCGACCCGGAGCCGCTCGACGGCCGCCTCGAGCTCGAAGGTCCAGGTGAAGGACGTGTCGGCGCACGTGGGCGGCCCGGAGACGTTGCTCGGGTCCTCGTCGTCCTCGCAGACGACGACGGGGGTGTGCCAGAAGACGGCGTCGTGCTCGGCGCCGAGCACGGCCAGCGCGCCGCCGTCCACCTCTCCCCGCTCGAGGGGCGTGGGGACGGTCGGGTCCTCGCCGCCGCCACCACCGCCGTTGCCACCACCGCCGTTGCCGCCGCCGGGACCACCGGGGTTCCCACCGCCGGGACCACGCCCCTCGGGAGGCCCGCCCTGCCCCTGGCCCGGACCCGCCTCCGACGGCGGCCTCCCCCTCTCCTTCGCCTGCTCGGCGGGCGCGGCGCCGGCCAGCTGGGCCAGGAGCACGCCTCCGACGGCGAGCCCGGCCACGGCGACGGCGAGCCGTCCGATCCTCTTCGGTTCCCTCGTTCCCATGTCCCCACGCTTGGGCGGCGACCCGGATCCGTCCTGCCGGACCGCCGTGATGACCGTGGGTCGATCCGCTGAACACCGTCTGACGTGCCCGCCGTCACCACGGGCGCCACCACATCGGTAGCGTCTGCTCCGGTGGGAGGTGACCAGGGGGCGGGGCCCGACGACGACGCGGTGTGGCAGGCCGTCGGCGCGCACGTGTTCGACACGATGGTCGTGCTCGACCGCGACGGCCAGGTCGTGTGGCGCTGGCGCGACGCCGACCGGCCCGCCCGGGACGGCGCGCCGTCGCCGACGGGGCACCGGATGCTGTCGCGCATCCACCCCGAGGACCTCCCCCGCCTGATCGAGGAGCTGCGCCTCGTGCGGGAGGAGGACCGTCGCGGCCGCGTCCGGATCCGCACGGCGGCCCCGGATGGGGACGGCACGTGGCTCGACGCCGAGGTCACCGCCGTGGTGGCCGAGCGCGACGAGGACGGGCCGCGGTCGGTGCTCATCTGCTCGACCGTGACGGGGACCACCGATGCCGACCCGCGGGACCGTGACGGCGGCGGGTACTCCTTCGCCGCCGCCGCCCCGATCGGCCTGGCGCTGTGGACCGGCTTCGACCGGCTCGTGTGGTGCAACGAACCCTTCTCGACCCTCAGCGGGCTGGTGCCCGGCACCCACGACGCCCCGCCGGGCGACGACGACGGACCCGTCCGGGAGGCGCTCGCCGCGCTCGCCTCCCACGCCCGCGCCGACGGCAGCGCCGTCGCCGTCGTCCCCTTCGACGACTGCCACGTCCGCCTGCGGGCCCAGCCCCTGGCGTCGGGCGACCGCGCCGACGTCGTCGTGTCCGCCGAGGACGTCACCCAGGAGGTCCTCGCCCGGGCCGAGACCGCCACGATCGCACGGACCTTCGAGGCCACGTTCGAGCACGTCCCGGTCGGGCTCGCCCTGCTCGACCTCGACGGCGGCTTCCGTCGCGTCAACCCGGCCTGGACCGCGATCACGGGCCTGACCGAGGAGGACGTGCGGGACGCCGTGGTCTGCGACGTCGTCGACGGGCGCGACGGCACGACGTGCGCCGACCTGCTCGCCCGGGTGGTGGCCGACGGCGGACCGGCCCACCAGGTGGAGGTGCGCGTCGGTCGGGCCGACCGGGAGCGGCGCTGGGTGGAGCTGCGCCTGTCGCTGGTCCGGCACGGCGACGTGGCCGAGCACCTGGTGTGCACCGTCGCCGACGTCACCCACCGTCGCACCCAGGTCGAGACCCTCCGGGCGGCCAACGACGCGCTGAGCCACCAGGCCACCCACGACCACCTGACCGGCCTGCCCAACCGGGCGCTGCTCTTCGAGCACCTCGCCCGTGCGACCGGCACGCCGGACCACGGCGCGGGGAGCACCGAGCTCCTCCTCTGCGACCTCGACCAGCTCAAGCCGGTGAACGACACGCACGGGCACCTCGCCGGCGACGCCGTCCTGTTCAGCGTCGGCCAGCGGCTCGCCCGCCTCTCCCGCGACGGCGACGTGGTGGCCCGGCTCGGTGGCGACGAGTTCGTCGTGCTCGCCCACCGCCTCCCCTCGGTCGCCGACGCCGACGACCTGGCCCAGCGGTTCATCGACGCGGTCCGCGAGCCCATCCACTTCGACGGCACCGAGCTGCGGGTGACCCTGAGCGTGGGCATCACCTCCGTCGTGCCCGGCGACACCCCGCCCGCCGTGCTCGCCCGGGCCGACGCCGCCGCGTACGAGGCCAAGGCCGTGCGCGACTGCTTCCGCCGTGCGCCGGCACCCGGGCCGTCGTGAACGACCACCACCCGTGAGCCCTCGGATCCTGCTCACCGGCGCCTCCGGGCTGCTCGGCACCTGGCTGCGCCGCACGGCGCCCACCGACCACGCCGTGGTGTCCCTCGTCCACCGACGCACGGTCCCGGGTGCGGCCGTGCGCGCCGACCTGCGCGACGCCGACGCGGTCTCCCGGGCCGTGCGCGACGTGCGGCCCGACGTCGTGGTCCACGCCGCCTACGCCAAGGACCGCGACTCCATCGTCGACGCCACGGCCCACGTCGCCGCCGCGACCGCCGAAGTGGGCGCCCGCCTCGTGCACGTCTCCTCCGACGCCGTGTTCGCCGGCGACGGGCGGGTCCGCGCCGAGGACGACGTCCCTGATCCCGTCCACGACTACGGCCGGCACAAGGCCGAGGCCGAGGCCGCCGTCCGCCGCCACGTGCCCGGCGCCGCCGTGGTCCGGACCTCGCTGCTGACCTCGCGCGACCCCGACGACCACGACATCGCCCGCCTGCGCGCCGCCGCTGCGGCGGCGACGTGGTTCGTCGACGAGCTCCGCCAGCCCGTCGAGGCCCACGACGTCGCCCGCTCGATCTGGGCCCTCGTCGCCCTCGGACCGGACGCGGCACGGGGCGCCTGGCACCTGCCCGGTCCCGAGCTGCTCGACCGCCACCGGCTCGCCGTGCGCGCCGCGTCGGCCGCCGGCATCGACCCGTCGACCGTCGTGGCCGGGACCACGCCCCGCGACGCCGTCCGTCCCCGGGACCTGCGCCTGGCCGACACCCGGGCCCGCGCCGTCCTCGCGTGGGCACCCGGTCCCGTCCACCCTTCGGCGGGCTGACAGCCCGGCCTGCGACGCCCGGTGCGACGGGTGCGAGGCGGTGGCTGGGCCACCATGGGGCCGTGGACGACGACCGTGCCGCCCTGGTCCGGGCGCTGACCGCATCGGCCGAGCGGCTCGACGAGCTCGCCGAGGTGGCCGCGCTGATGGACGACGAGGCCGGCGCCCTCGCGCTGCGGCACCGGGCCGAGCGGGAGCGGGCCGAGGCGCTCGACCTGCTCGACCGCGGCTGACCGGCCCCGACCTGGGAGGATCGTCGCCATGGCCACCGACGCCGACGCCGTGTTCCGGGCCATCCTGACCAGCCGCGTGTACGAGGTGTGCCAGGAGACCCCGGTCCACCCTGCGCCGAAGCTGTCCGCCCGGCTCGGCAACGAGGTGCACCTGAAGCGGGAGGACCTGACCGAGGTCTTCAGCTTCAAGATCCGGGGGGCCTACAACCGCATCGCGTCCCTGGACGCCGAGGAGCGGGCCCGCGGCGTGGTCGCCGCCTCGGCCGGCAACCACGCCCAGGGGGTGGCCGCGGCCGCCGCTCGCCTCGGGATCCGGGCCGTCATCGTGATGCCGCGCACGACGCCGGAGATCAAGGTCGACGCCGTGGCGAGCCGTGGCGCCGAGGTCCTCCTCCACGGCCTCAGCTACTCCGACGCCGAGGCCGAGGCACGTCGGCTCGCGGACGAGCAGGGTCTGGTGCCGATCCACCCCTTCGACGACCCGCTGGTGATCGCCGGGCAGGGCACGGTCGGGGAGGAGATCGTCCGCCAGCGGCGCAGCGGGCTCGACGCGGTCTTCGTGCCCATCGGCGGCGGCGGGCTCGCCGCAGGCGTGGGCACCTACGTCAAGGCCGTGCTGCCCGAGGTGACCGTCGTCGGGGTGCAGGCCGCCGACTCCCAGGGCATGCGGGCCAGCCTCGACGCGGGCGAGGTCGTCACGCTCGACACCGTCGGCGTGTTCGCCGACGGCGTCGCCGTCCGTCGCATCGGCGACACCACCTTCGACCTGGTGCGCGACGTCGTGGACGAGATCGTCGTCGTCGACAACGACGAGATCTGCGCCGCCATCAAGGACGTGTTCGACGACACCCGGTCGATCGCCGAGCCGGCCGGCGCGCTCGCCGTCGCCGGGATGAAGGCGTGGGTCGCCCGGCACGGCGTGCACGACGCCCACCTCGTCGCCGTGCTGTCCGGGGCGAACATGAACTTCGACCGCCTCCGGTTCGTGGCCGAGCGCGCCGAGCTCGGGGAGGCCCGTGAGGCGCTGCTCGCCGTGACCATCCCGGAGCGGCCCGGGGCCTTCCTGGAGCTGTGCCGCACCCTCGGCGACCGGGTCGTCACCGAGTTCAACTACCGCCTCGCGACCCGCGCCGCGGCCCACGTGATCGTGGGCGCGACGGTCGCCGACCGGGACGACGCCCGAACCCTGGCCGAGCAGCTGCGCACGGCCGGCTACGAGACCGTCGACCTGTCCGACGACGAGCTGGCCAAGCTGCACGTGCGGCACATGGTGGGCGGACCGACGAGCGAGGCCCACGACGAGGTCGTGTACCGCTTCGCCTTCCCCGAGCAGCCCGGCGCGCTGCTCGGCTTCCTCGAGCGGCTGTCGGGACGGTGGAACATCAGCCTGTTCCACTACCGCAACCACGGCGCCGACTACGGACGGGTGCTCGTCGGCTTCGAGGTCGCGCCGGGGAGCGAGGACGAGTTCGACGAGTTCCTCGCGTCGGTGGGCATGGTCGCCACCCCCGAGACCGACAACCCCGCCTACCGGGCCTTCCTCGTCACCGGAGCCGGGCGGCGAGCGCCGCGCACCTCCGCCTAGCGTCGCCCGGGTGGGAGGGTTGCGCGCCGGGTGGCGCCTCGTCGTGGCCGGTGTGCGCGAGTCCTCCACGTACCGCCTCGCGCTCCTC
Organism: uncultured Acidimicrobiaceae bacterium; assembly: GCA_964497795.1. GTDB lineage: Bacteria > Actinomycetota > Acidimicrobiia > Acidimicrobiales > Salinilacustritrichaceae > Salinilacustrithrix. The sequence goes on from CAZCEZ010000003.1 coordinate 34,786, forward strand.
GGCGGCCTCGTCGCCAACATCGCCTTCGGCCTCCTCAAGTACGGGATCCTGACCGAGACGGTGGAGCAGGCAGGTGGTGCCGTCGCCGGGTACGACGCCGTCACCATGTCTGGCTACATCTGGCTCTCGCAGGGCCTGCTGGGCTCGGTGAACCTCTTCGGGCGCACCACGCTCGGCGAGCGCATCCACTCCGGAGACGTGGTCGTCGACTTCCTCCGGCCGCTCCCGCTCCAGGCGTCCACGTGCCTGCGCGAGGTGGGCCGGAGCCTGTTCGCCCTCCTGCCGCGGGGCGTGCCCAGCGTCGCCATCGGCGCCCTGCTCGTCGGCGTCTCGCTCCCGACGACCGTGCCCGGCTGGATCGTCTCGGCGACGTCGGTGCTGCTCGCCATCGGCGTGTCGGCGGCCTCGATCTACCTGGTCGGGGTGACCGGCTTCTGGCTGGTCGAGACGCGCGGGGTCCGGGTCCTCTACATGATCGTGTCGGGCTTCCTCGCCGGGCTGTTCGTGCCCATCCACCTCCTGCCCGCCGCGCTGCGCGGCGTGGCGTGGTGCACGCCCTTCCCCTCCATGCTCATGCTCCCGGTCGACGTGGCGTCGAGCCGGCTGACGGGCACCGCCGCCGTGGCCGCCGTCGCCACCCAGGCCGCCTGGCTCATCGGCACGGTCGCGGTGGGTGCGCTGGCGACGGGGGCCGGCCGCCGACGCCTGGAGGTGCAGGGTGGCTGAGCGCTCGGCCACCACCGAGGAGGTGCGCCGCGACCGGTGGCGGCCCTACCGGACGGTGCTGGCGTCGCGGGTCGCCGAGCAGCGCAGCCACCGGGCCAGCTTCCGCCTCGACCTCGTCTCCTCGGGGCTCGTCGCGCTCATCGAGCTGGCCGAGGTCCTGGTCCTCTACCGCAGCGTCGACGCGCTCGGCGGGCTGACGCTCCAGCAGGTCCTCCTGGTGTTCGGGCTCGCCGACGTCGGCTTCTCCCTGGCCTCCATCGTCGTCGGCCACGTCGACGACCTCCCCGACCTCGTCCGCACCGGCCGCCTCGACGTCCTCCTGCTCCGCCCGCAGCCCCTGCTCGCCCAGGTGGTCACCAGCGACGTCCAGCTCAAGCGGATCACGCGGGTCGCGGTGTCGGCGGTCGCCCTCGCGGTCGGGGTCGTGGTCGCCGACGTCCCGGCCACGCCGCGGACCGTCGTGCTCCTCGTGCTCGCCCTCGTGTCGGGCACCGCCATCAGCGCCGCCCAGTACGTCCTGGCCGGCGGGCTGCAGTTCTTCCTCGTCGACGGCGCCGAGATGACCAACGCCTTCGTCTACGGCGGCCGCTACGCCTCGACCCAGCCGGCCTCGGTCATGGTCCCCGGGGTGCGGGCCGCGTTCACGTTCGTGTTCCCGGTGGTGTTCTGCGGCTACCTGCCGACGCTGGCCGTCCTCGGCCTGCCCGGTCCGCCAGGGCTGCCGGCCTGGCTCGCGTGGTGCGGGCCGCTCGTCGCGGCGTGGGCCTGGCTGCTCGCCCTGGCCTGCTGGCGGTGGGGCGCCCGCTCGTACCAGGGTGCGGGCGGATGAGCCCGATCGTCGAGACCGAGGGACTGACCCGCTCGTTCCGCCGGCGGGAGGGTGGACGGCGCATCACCGTCGAGGCCGTCGTCGACCTGACCACGGCCGTCGACCCCGGCGAGGCGGTCGGGTGGATCGGCGCGAACGGGGCCGGCAAGTCGACGACCATCAAGCTCCTCGTCGGCATCCTCGTGCCCACCGCAGGTCGGGCCCGCACGTGCGGCCTCGACCCGGTCCAGCACCGTCGGCGGATCGTCCGCGACGTGGGCGTCGTGTTCGGCCAGCGCTCCCAGCTGTGGTGGGACCTGCCCGTGGCCGAGTCGTTCCGGATCCTGGCCGCCGTCCACGAGCTCTCGCGCGCCGAGGAGCGGTCCCGGACCGCCGAGCTCGTCGACCGCCTGGACCTCGGCGGCCTGCTCGCCACGCCGGTCCGCCAGCTGTCGCTCGGCCAGCGGATGCGGGCCGAGGTCGCCGCCGCGCTGCTCCACCGGCCCCGCCTGGTGATCCTCGACGAGCCGACGATCGGCCTCGACGTGCTCGTCAAGCAGCACCTGCGCGACTTCCTGTCCCACGAGCGGCGCGAGCACGGCACCACGCTCGTGCTCACCACCCACGACATGGGGGACGTGCAGCGGCTCTGCCCCCGCGTGCTCGTCGTCGACCGGGGACGGCTGGTGTTCGACGGCGACCTCGCCGGGCTCTCGGCCGCCGTCGGCGCCCACCGGGTGCTCGTCGTCGACCTCGCCGCACCGGGGGCCGATCTCGTCGACGTCCCCGGGACCACGCACCTGGGCAGCGAGGGCGGCGGGATGCGCCAGCGACTCGCCGTGACCGACGGGACCGTGGGCGACGCGCTCGCCGCGGTCGCCTCCCGGGCCGAGGTCCGCGACCTCGGGGTGGAGGAGCCCGATGCGGAGGACGTGGTGCGGCGCCTCTACGAGCACCGGTCGGGGACCTCGCCCGACGCCGGGCACGGCTGACCCGTCGGGTCAGCCCGCGGTCCTCAGGCCCGGCGCTGCGCCTTGCGGAGGTACATGGCCCGGTCGGCGTCGACCAGGAGCCCCTCGGCGTCGACCGAGTCGTCCTCGGGCACCGCGACCCCGACGCTCGCACCGAGCCGCATCCGGGCGCCGCCCACGACGACCGGGTCGTCGAGCAGCCGCTCGAGCCGGTCGCCCAGGCGGCGGGCGTCGGCACCGTCGCGCACGTCCCGGGCGAGGACGACGAACTCGTCCCCGCCGAGTCGGGCCACGAGGTCGTGCCGTGCCACCCCGGCCACGAGCCGCTCGGCGACGGCGACCAGCGCACGATCGCCCACCGCGTGGCCGAACCGGTCGTTGATGGCCTTGAACCCGTCGAGGTCGAGGAACAGCAGCGCGTCGAGGTGCCCGGCAGCGAGGTCGTCGCGGATGGCGTCGAGGAGCACGGCGCGGTTGTGCAGGCCGGTGAGCGGGTCGCGATCGGCCAGCTCCCGGAGCCGACCCTCGGCCGCCCGCTGCTCGGTCACGTCGTGCATGGCGACCACGGCACCGAGGCGCTCGCCGTCGTCGTCGACGATCGCCCGTCCGGTGCAGGACACCAGCCGGGGCGGTGCGCCCTCCGGCGCGATCACCACCTCGGCGTCCCGCACCTCGCCCTCGACGAAGGCCCGTCGGAGCGGGACGTCCTCGGGGGCGAGCGGCGACCCGTCGACGGCGGTCAGGTCGTCGTGCGCGGCCCACCCCGGAGGTGGGAGCTGCGCGCCCGGGAGGCCGTGGAGCGCCGCGGTCGCCGGGTTGACCAGGGTGAGGGCGCCGTCGGCGTCGCAGGCGACGATCCCGACGTCGAGCGAGTCGAGCAGGGCGCGCAGGAAGGACCGCTCGGCGGTCAGGTCGCGCTCCATCTCCACGCGGTGGCGCACGTCCCGGATGCTGACCACGAACCCGTGCACGCCGGGTGTGGCGAGCTGGTCGCTCGCCACCGCCTCCACCGGGACCACCGTCCCGTCGTCGGCGACGAGGCGGAGGCGCAGGGGCGGGAGCTCCTCACGGCGGGCGACGGCTCGCAGGCTGTCGGCGACGGCGGCCCGGTCGTCCGGGTGGACCAGGGCGTCGGCCGGGGTGCCCGTCCAGCGATCGACGTCGCCGCCGAGCAGGTCGCCGACCGAGGCCGAGACCCAGGCGATCCGACCGGCTGCGTCGACGACCACCACCACGTCGGACGTGGCCGCCAGCAGCGCGTCGGTGCGGGCGGCGAGGTCGGCCAACGACGTCGTCGTGCGCCGCAGCTCGGCCACCCGGCCGGCCTGTCGCGCCAGCCGCACGAGGGCGGCGCGCTCGGCGTCGTCGAGGTCGGGGCGGGGCGCGGCGCCGAGCACGCAGACCGTCCCGAGGCTCCGTCCCCCGACGGAGCGGATGACGGCCCCCACGTAGGAGCGGACGCCGAGCGGGCCGGCCACCGCCGGGGCCGTCGAGACGCGGGGGTCGGCCAGGGTGTCGGGGACGACGAGGACCCCGGCGTCGCCGTCACCGCCGTCCGCCCTCCCGGCCAGGCCGATCGCCCACGCGCACAGGGAGTCGTCCCGGGGCTCGTCCCGGGGTGCGGGACCGGCCGCACCACGGATCCACCGCCGCTCGGCGCCGACGAAGGTGACGAGGCCCACGTCGCCCCCGAGGCGGCCGAGCGCCAGGTGGGCGAGGTCGTCGAAGGCCGCCTCGCGGCCCGGGCCGTCGAGCCCGCACGCCCGGAGCTCGGCGAGCCGGAGGTCCTCCTCCGGCGGGTGGGGCGGGGCGGGGCGCGCCGGTCCCGCACCCCCACCGTCGCGCGCCGAACCCTCGTACACCGGGCGGAGGCTACGACCCGGCGCCGCCGCTCGACCGACCGCGACCTCGCCATCACAGAGATGGCACGTGTGCGCCGTCCGCGTCGCCGTCCGTGCGGGCTAGCCCGACCCGTCCGCCCGGGTGTCGTCCCGGCGCTCGCTGCGCCGGCGCTTCTCCTCGTACATCTCGGCGTCCGCCTCGGCCAGTGCCGTCCGCAGGTCGCAGTCGGGCCGGCGGCGGGAGGCGCCGACGGATGCCGACACGTCGTGGGAGCGGAACGAGCGCCGGAGGCGGGCCACGAACGCGTCGACCTCGGTGGGTTCGGTCTCGGCGAGGAGGATGGCGAACTCGTCGCCGCCGATGCGGAAGGCCTGGTCGGTGCCGCGGATGGTGTCGCGGATGGCGACCCCGGCCCGCCGGAGCAGGTCGTCGCCGGCCTCGTGCCCCAGGTCGTCGTTCAGCTCCTTCAGCCCGTCGAGGTCGACCACGACCAACCCGGCCGGGTGCCCGAAGCGCAGGCAGCGCGACTCCTCCCGGGCCATGGCCTGGTCGAGGGCGAGGCGGTTCCCGAGCCCGGTGAGCACGTCGGACCGGGCGCTGGACTCGGCCCGGTCGAGGCGCTGCTGGAGACGGCTCCGGTCGAGGTCCAGGTCCAGGACCGTGCCGAGCAGGTCGACGATCGTGCCGACCACGGGCTGCGCGCCCGACAGCGCCACCTCGGGCAGCGGCACCGGGCTCGTGCCCACCACCACGCCGAAGTCGGCGGCACCGACCGACACGAGCGGCAACCGCACCAGCGCACCCACGCCCGCCGGTGGAGGCCCGGGCGGTCCGGCGCGCGAGGCGTCGGCCACGACGAGCGGACCGGGGCCCGCCAGCCACGGGGCACGCGCATCGTCATCGCGGAGCACGTCGCCGGGGCGGAGGCCGGCCACGGATGCTCCCGACGCGACGAGGACCACGTGCTCGCCACCGAGCCGGCGGAGCACCAGCCAGCCGTCGAGCGGCGAGATCCGGGCGAGCCGGGCGCCGACCAGCTCGGTGACCACGAGGAAGTCCATCGTGCCCACGACGGGGTGGTCCGGTCCGGAGAGGCGGACCTCGAGGGCGCCGGCGTCGCCGGTCGGTGGAGAGGGGGTCTCGTGGCGTGGCTGCATCGGTGGGTGCGACGGGCTGGCGATCGGGGTCTCCTTCCCCCGCCACCCGCGGCCCAGAACCCCGGCGTGTGCGTCCGGTGCGCCGGACCGCGGCCGTGGTGTAGACCGCGGGCGTGGACCTCGCATCGCTCACCCTGGAGGAGAAGTGCCGGCTGCTGGGGGGCGCTTCCAACTGGCGCAGCCACCCCGTCGACCGGGTCGGGTTCCCCGCGCTCAAGCTCTCCGACGGACCCAACGGCGTCCGCGGCGACGGGATCGGCACCCGACGCACGCCCGGGCTCGTCGTGCCCGCCGGGATCGCGCTCGGCGCCACCTGGGACCCGGACCTCGTCGGCGAGGTGGCCGACGTCCTCGGCCGGGAGGCGATCCGCAAGGGCGCCCACGTGCTGCTCGCCCCGACCGTGAACCTGCACCGGACCCCCATCGGCGGCCGCGTGTTCGAGTGCTACAGCGAGGACCCCGAGCTCACCGCGGCGCTCGCCGTCGCGTTCGTGCGCGCCGTCCAGGCCCACGACGTCGCCGTCACCGTGAAGCACCTCGTGGTGAACGACACCGAGGTCGACCGCATGTCGGTCGACGTCGCCGTGGACGACCGGCCGCTGCGGGAGCTCTACCTGCGACCCTTCGAGGCCGCCGTGGTCGAGGGCGGCGCCTGGGGGGTCATGAGCGCGTACAACAAGCTCCGGGGGGAGCACTGCGCCGACAACGGCTGGCTCCTCACCGACGTCCTGCGCGACGAGTGGGGTTTCGACGGCTTCGTCGTGTCGGACTGGTTCGGCAGCCACCACACGGTCGGCTCGGCGCTCGCCGGGCTCGACCTGGCCATGCCCGGACCGCGCACGATCTACGGCGAGCCCCTGCGCCGGGCCGTGGAGGCCGGCGAGGTCCCCGAGGCCCGGGTCGACGAGCTCGTGGCCGACCTCGCCCGGCTCGTGGAGCGGACCCGGGCCGTCGAGCGCTCCTCCGAGCGCCCGGAGGAGACCGTGGACGACCCCGCCGAGCGGGCGCTGGCCCGACGGGCGGTGCACGCCGGCCTGGTGCTCGTCCGCAACGACGGCACGCTCCCCCTCGAGCCGAGCCGGGCCGACGGCGAGCCGGCCCGGATCGCCGTCGTCGGCCCCAACGCAGCCGACACCCGGATCATGGGCGGAGGCAGCGCCAGCCTCGAGCCGCTCCCCCACACGAGCGTCCTCGACGCGCTCGCGGCGCGGACCGACGTGGTCCACGAGCCGGGCGTGCGGATCGACCGGCTCCCCCCGCCCCCCGACGAGCGCCGGCTCCGGACCCCCGACGGCGAACCGGGCGTGCTGGTGGAGTACCGGAACGGCCACGACCCCGACGGCGACGTCGTCACCTCCGACGTCGCCCGCACGACGATGGTCCGGTTCTTCGGCTCGACCCCCGAGGAGGTCGACGCCTCCCGCTTCCACGTCACCGTGCGGGGCACCTACGTGCCCGAGGTGAGCGGCCCCCACGAGGTGTCGGCCGTGATCACCGGCGCCGGCGCGGTCGAGGTCGGCGGGGTGACGGTGCTGTCGGACCCGGACCACTCACTGCCCCGGGGCCCGCTGTTCTTCGGCATGGCCTGCGAGGGGCAGTCGTCCACGATCGACCTGGAGGCGGGCGTGCCCGTCGAGCTCCACGTCACCTGCAGCGGGGTCATCGGCTTCGCCGCCATCCGGATCGGCGTCCGCCCGCCCGATCCCGACGACCTCCTGGAGCGGGCCGTCGCCGCAGCCGCGGACGCCGACGCCGCGGTCGTCGTCGTCGGGACCAACGACGAGTGGGAGACCGAGGGCGAGGACCGCACGACCCTCGCGCTGCCCGGTGCCCAGGACGAGCTCGTGGCCCGCGTGGCCGCGGTGAACCCGCGGACCGTCGTCGTCGTCAACGCCGGCGCCCCGGTGACCATGCCGTGGATCGACGACGTCGCCGCCGTGGTCCTCGCGTTCTTCGGCGGCAACGAGATGGGTGAGGGGGTCGCCGACGTGCTCCTGGGCGACGCCGACCCGGGTGGGCGGAGCCCGGTCACCTACCCGGCCCGCCTCGAGGACGTCCCGGCCTGGCCGCACTACGCCCCGGTCGACGGTGTCCAGACCTACGGCGAGGGCCTGCTCGTGGGCTACCGGGGCGTGGACGCCGCGGGGTCCCTCCCGCTGGTCCGCTTCGGCCACGGCCTCTCCTACGGCGAGGTGGAGCTCGGCGCGCCCAGCGCCTCGACGACCGCCGTCGATCGCGACGCGCTCGCCGCCGGGGTCGTGGTGCAGGTGCGGGTCCCGGTCACCGGGGTCGGCCGGCGGCCGGCGACCGTGGTCCCCCAGGTGTACGTCGCCGCCCCCGACGCCCCGGTCGAGCGGGCCCCCAAGGCGCTCGCCGGCTGGACCAAGGCCGTCGTCGAGCCCGGCGCCACGCGGACGCTCGTGATCGACGTGGGCTGGAGCGCGCTCCGACGCTGGGACCCCGGCGCCGGGGACTGGACGGTCGACCTCGGCCACCACGAGCTCGTCGTGGCGACGTCGTCGGACCCGGCCGACGAGCTCGCCCGCCTCCCCCTCGAGGTCACCGGGACGAGTTCGCACTAAATCCAGCGATCTGCTCAACCCGCCTTCACGCGGACCGATCCCAGCCCCGGAGACGAGCACGGGGAGGGTCCATGGGCAGGCGAGGGCAGAGCAGGCGGATCGACCACCAGGTCGTGCGCACCGCGGTGGCGGCGACCCTGGTGACGGTGGTCGTCACCCTCGGGGTGTCGGCGTGGCAGCTCGCCGCGCTCGGCGAGCGTGCCGGCGACACGCAGGAGGAGGCGGCCGAGGCCCGCATCGAGGCGAGCACGCTCGCGGCCTACGACCTGGTGACCTCCCAGTCCGACGCCGTCCAGGCCAAGGTCGACGCCGACCTCGAGGTGGCCCGCTACGTGCTCGGACGGAACGGGGAGGTCGTCCTCGACGACCGGGAGACCGCGACCTGGGAGGCCGTCGACCAGTTCACGAAGGAGACCACGACCGTCGAGCTGCCCCGCATGACCGTCGGCGGGACGTGGTTGGGCCAGAACCCCGACCCCTCGGTCGAGACCCCGGTGGTGGACGAGGTCCGATCGCTGGTCGGGGGCACGACGACGGTGTTCCAGCGGATGAACGCCGCCGGGGACATGCTGCGCGTCGCCACCAACGTCGAGAAGACCGACGGGACGCGTGCGATCGGCACCTACATCCCGGCCACGAACCCCGACGGCGCCGCCAACCCCGTGGTCGCCACGGTGCTGTCCGGTGAGACGTTCCGCGGCACCGCCTACGTCGTGAACGCCTGGTACGTCACCGCCTACGAGCCCATCCGGGACGCGAGCGGCGACGTGGTCGGCATCCTCTACGTCGGCGTGGCCCAGGAGAGCATCCCCGCCATGCGGGAGGCCATCGAGCACACCGAGGTCCTGGAGAACGGCGTCCTCGCGGTCGTCGGGGGCACGGGCGACGACGCCGGCGTCCCCATCGTGTCCGACGACTTCCCCGAGGGCGTGCCGCTGGCCGAGACGGCCGGCACCGGCGACGACCCCTGGCTCGACGAGCTGCTCGCGAGCGCCGTGGCCGACCCGGGCACGGTGGTGGACGGACCCGTCGTCGACATCGCCGGTTTCGGCCCCTCGATCGTGGACGCCGTGTACCACGAGCCCTGGGACTGGGCGCTGCTGACGATCGTCCCCGAGTCCGATGCCCAGGTGCTGGCCGGGGTGGTCCGCGACGACGCCTCCCGGCTCGTGCGGGTCCTCGTGCTCGTCGGGCTCGTCACCGCCGTCCTCGTCGGGTTCGCCGCGGCCCGGATGGCCCGGGCGGTGGCCGGGCGGGTGCGCGCCCAGGCCGAGGTGACCGAGGACGCGGCCCGGGCCATCGGCGGGGTCACGCGCCGGATCGAGGGGTCGGTGCACGAGACCACCCGGGCCGCGGAGGAGATGAGCCGGACCTCGGGTGAGGTCGCGGCCAACGCCGGCACCGTCGCCGCCGCGACCGAGGAGCTCTCGGCGTCGTTCCGGGAGACCGCGGCCAGCGCCGAGCGGATGGGGGGCATCGCGGGCCGCGCCGTGTCCGTCGTGGAGGAGGCGTCCGACACGATCGAGCAGCTGTCCGTGTCGTCGGAGGAGATCGGCCGGGTGGTGGAGCTGATCAACACGATCGCCGACCAGACGAACCTCCTGGCGCTGAACGCCACGATCGAGGCCGCGGCGGCCGGGGCGGCCGGCAAGGGCTTCGCGGTGGTGGCCGAGGAGGTGAAGGAGCTGGCCGGGAGCACGGCAGCGGCGACCGGCGAGATCGCCCGCCAGGTCGCCGCCATCCAGGAGGGGGCCGGGTCGGCCCGGGACGCGATCGAGCGCATCGCATCGATCACCGTCGAGCTGGCCGAGATGCAGACCTCGCTCGCCGCGGCCGTGACCGAGCAGCAGGCGACCGCCGACGAGATCGCCCGGAGCGTGGGCGACGCCGCAGCCGGCGCCGACGGGATCGCGCGTCGGGCGACCGCGGTCGCCGAGGGCGCCCGCACCTCGCTGGCCGCCGTCGATCGTGCCGCCGACTGCCTGGCGCGCCTGCGCGACGTGGTCGAGGACCTGCGGAGCTCGACCGGTCCGGCTCCGGCGACGCGCCGCCCGACCCGGGCCGCTCCGACGGATGACCGCCCGCGCCCCGGACCCGTGGACGGACCGCGGCCGACGGCGGACGCGGCCCCGTCGAGGACCGGCCCGCCGACGCCGCCCTCTCCGGGTCAGGCCTCGGAGCGCTCCCGGGACGTGGCCCACGCCCCGTAGCCGCCGATGATGTCGGACACGTCGGTGAAGCCCTTCGACCGGAGCAGGCTGGCGGCGATCGAGGACCGGTACCCGCCGGCGCAGTACACGACGGTCGGGACCTCCGGATCCAGCTCGGCGAGCTCGGTCCGGAGCCGGGCCAGGGGCACGGCGGCCGCACCGGGCAGGGTGCCCAGGGCGGTCTCGCCGGCGTTGCGGACGTCGACGACCTGGAGACCCGAGACGGCCGCCCGGCGCTCGTCGACCTCGGCCGCCGTGAGGCGGCTGGCCCGGGCCACGTGCTCGGGGTGCTCGACGAAGGCGGCGTAGGGGGCGGCCAGTGCGCCGACCACGTCGTCGTACCCGATGCGGCCGAGCCGGACGCGGGCCTCGGCCTCGGTGCCGGGCTCGGACACGAGGACGATGCGGTCGGTGGGGACGGCGACGGTGCCGGCGTACTCGGCGAAGCGGCCGTCGAGCCCGACGTTGACCGAGCCGACGAGGTGGCCCTTGGCGAAGTCCTCCGGGCTGCGTGTGTCGAGGACGACGGCACCTGCGTCCCGTGCGGCGAGCACGTCGGCGAGCGCCAGCGAGGGAGGCGCCTCCGCCTCGTCGAGGAGCGGACGCAGCTCGCGGTTCCGCTTGGCGTCGTAGGAGAAGTAGCCCGGTGCCGTGGGCTGGCCCTCGGTGACCATGGCGACGAACTCGGCCGGGGTCATGTCGGCCAGCGCGTAGTTGGTGCGGCGCTGCTCGCCGATGGTCGACTGCGTCTCGGTGGAGAGGTTCTTGCCGCAGGCGGACCCCGCACCGTGGGCCGGGAACACCCGGGTCTCGTCGGGCAGCGTCAGGAGCTTGGACCGCAGGCTGTCGTAGAGCATGCCGCCGAGGTCCTCGGCGGTCACGCCGACCGAGGCCAGCAGGTCGGGGCGGCCGACGTCGCCGATGAAGAGCGTGTCGCCGGTGAGGACGCCGTAGGGGACCTCGTCGTCCGCCGAGGCCCAGACCACCACCGAGATCGACTCGGGCGTGTGGCCGGGCGTCGCCCGGAACTCGAGGAGCACCTCGCCGAGGGACAGCCGCTCGCCGTCGGCCAGGCGCCGGGAGGTGAACTCGGTCTCGCCGGCGGCCTCGCCGTAGGCGATCTCGGCCCCGGTGCGCTCGGCGAGCTCGAGGTGCCCGGAGAGGAAGTCGGCGTGGAAGTGCGTCTCGACGATCAGCTCGATCGTGAGGCCGTGGGCGGCGGCCTCCTCCACGTAGAGGTCGACGTCCCGACGGGGGTCGACCACGACGGCCCGACCGGTCGACGTGTCCCCGACCAGGTAGGAGGCCTGCGACAGGCAGTCCAGGTAGTACTGCTCGAACACCAGCATCTCGTTGCTCCTCGCTGCACTCCGACGATCGATACCTTCGGATGTACGGACATTATGGTGGACGCTGGTGCAGGTGGCAACCCCTGCGGTGTCGACGTCGCTCACAGCGACCGCAGCGTGGCGCGACGGCCCGCGGCGGTCTGGGCCTGGATCACGTAGAAGTCGGCCTCCCGGGCCAGGCGCTGGGCGGGGTGGTCGAGCGCCATGCCCCGTCCACCCGTCGCGGCCAGCAGGCCGGTCGTGGCCCGGCGGGCGAGGTCGAGGCAGGCGGCCCGGTGGGCCGAACCGGCCTCGATCAGCTGCGCCTCGCTCGGTCCCGCGTCGCGGGGCTCGGACGGGCCCGGTGCCGCGAGGCGCTCGACGAGCTCGTCGTCGTCGACCCACCGCGCCGCGAGCTCCGCGGCGAGGCGGGCCGCGGCGTCGCCCGCGTCGTCGTCACCCGATGCGCCGTCGGTGCCGAGGGCGGCGAGGTGCTCGATCGCCCGTGCGGCCACGCCCAGCACGGCCGGCTGCCCGATGCAGGCCCGTCGGGCGTCGGCGCGGCGCCACGCCTCCAGCGGCTCGACGGCGACCACGCGCTCGTCGGGCAGGTCGCACCCGTCGAAGGCCACGGCCACGGTGCGCGTGGCCCGGAACACCGGCAGGGGGAGCTCCTCGGCCGAGACCCCCGCCGGGGCGCCGCGACCCTCGCCGTCGGGCCCGTCGAGCAACCCCCACACGACGACGGGCACCTCGTCGACCTCACCGACGGCGGCGACGGCGAAGCGGTCCGCGATGCCCCAGGAGGTGGCCCACGGCGCGAACCCGTCGAGGCGCCAGCCGGCGGACGTCCGGGACGCGGTGACCGCCGGGCGGCCGGTCCGCCGGACGTGGGCGAACATCGTCCCGGCCACCTCGTCACCGGCGACGAGGCCGGGGAGCGCCTCGGCCGCGACGGCGGCCCCCGAGGAGCGCAGGGTGCGCACCACGCCGTGGTGCTGGACCCAGGTGAAGAACGTGGCGCCGCACCCCCCGCCCACGGCCGCCGTCACCCGGCGGGCCGCCCGGGCTCCGAGATCGGCGCCGCCGAGCGAGGTCGGGCCGGCGATCCCGAACAGCCCGGCGTCGGCCAGCGCCGCGAGGTGCGCGGCGGGCACGACCTCGGCACGGTCGACGTCCTCGGCCGACGGGGCCAGCACCTCGTCGGCCAGCCGCCGGGCCACGGCGACGAGGTCGGACCGCGGCGAACCGCTCCCGCTCGGGTCCACCGGATCGTCGGGGCGGGCGTTCTCGTGCACGGCCACGGACCCAGTGTGCCGTCGCCCCGGCCGGCTCCACGGGTGGACGGGCGCTGCGCCGCCCGTCGGCTCAGCGCCCGAGCGCGTCGCCGAAGAAGGTGGCGACCGCGTCGCGGAAGGCCACCCTCGACGCCTCCCAGGCGTAGAACATGTGGCCGCCGTCGAAGTGCTGCACGGTCAGGGCCTCGGCGGACTCCGGGTCGAGGCGGAGCAGGTCGCGGATCCGCTCGGAGGCGAAGTACGGCGTGACCAGGTCGTAGAGGCCGTGGGTGAGGAAGACCCGCATGTGGGGGTTGAGGGCCATGCCGTAGCGGAGGTCGTCGGTCGCGCCGACCTGGTGCTCAAGCGCGTGGCGGTCGGTGTCGACGCGCCAGTCCTTGTTCACCTGCATCGACAGGAGCCGGTACTCGCGGTCGGTCTCCACCCCGAGCTCGGCGCGGAGGCGCGCGTTGATCCCGGCGGTGAAGACGCGCTCGATGCCGGCCAGCGTCGGGTCGGGCCAGGGCATCCCGTCCCGGTCGGGGAACGGGTCGCGTCCGGTGGCGGCGGCGTCGTAGAGGCCCACGACCCGCCCCTCGTCGGCGAGCAGCGACCGGGCGAAGCGGGTCATCGAGATGCGCAGCTCGTGGCGCGCCACGACCTCCTCGTCGAGCCCGAGGAGGTCGGCGAGGCCCCGCACGACGGCGTCGCGCTCGACGGGGTCGAGCCCCGCGCCCCGCACGAGCGCCACGGCGAGCGGGCCGGTGGCGAAGTCCTCCGCTGCGGCGCGGACCTCCTCGGCGGAGGCGTCGGCCGGCAGCGCCCGACCGCGCCCGTGGTGGTGGGCGGCCAGCGCCATGGTCGGGACCAGGTCGATCCAGGGCAGGACGTCGTAGTCGGAGGGGTCCAGGAGGGCGAACTCGAGGGCCGGGCTGATGAGCAGCGCGCCGCTCAGGCCGATCCCCCGCTCGTTGCAGCGCCGGGCGAGGCGGGCGGCCCGGTAGCCGCCGTAGGACTCGCCGGCGACGAAGACGGGCGACGTCCAGCGGTGGTGCGCCGAGAGCCAGCGCCCCATGAGCTCGACGAGGCTGTCCAGGTCCTTCTCGACCCCGTAGAACGCCTTCGGGTCGGGTGCGTCGGCGTCCTTGCCGCCCGCCTCGGTCGTCGGCGCCTCGGCGGCCCGGCTCCACCCCGTGCCGACGGGGTCGACGAAGACGAGGTCGGTGAAGGCGAGCCAGGACTCGGCGTTGTCGACGAGCGCCGTCGGCGGAGCCAGGGGCATGCCGGTCTCGTCGAAGCCGACCCGCCGGGGGCCGAGCGCGCCGATGTGCAGGTAGGCCGAGGACGCCCCGGGGCCGCCGTTGAAGACGAAGGTCACCGGCCGACGGGTGGCGGGGTCGCCCGGGGGCGGCCCGTCGGCGGGCGCCGCGAGGTAGGCGACGGCGAACACGTCGGCGACGACCCGGTCGCGCTCGTCGCGCAGCCCGGTCCACCCCGCCTCGGTGCGCACGGCCAGCGTTGCGCCGTCCGGCCCGGTCCAGGTCTCGTCGGTGACGGTGCCCTCGGGCACGACGTGGCCGCCCGGGGTCGTCCCGGTCTCGGCGCCTGCGGGTTCGGGAGACGTCATCCGGGCGACGCTACCGCCGGGTCCCCACCGGCGGGTCCGGTACCGGTCAGCCGACCGAGTGGCCGTACATCTCGCCGAGCGGGTCGGCGATCAGCTCGATCCGCTCGCCGTCGGGGCCTGCCAGGTACAGGGAGGTCCCGCTGTGGTGGGCGTACTCCACGCCCTCGGCGTCGAGCTTGTCCTTCAGGTGCTGCCACCGGCTGGGCTCGACCGAGATGGCGAGGTGGTGCAGGCCACCGAGCACCTCGGCGTAGGGGCCGAGGTCGAGGCCGGGGAAGTCGAAGAAGGCCAGCTGGTTGCCGAGCCCGATGTCGAAGAAGAAGTGCGTGGACCCGCGGTAGTCGCGGTTCTCGAACAGCTCGGTGAGCGGGAACTCCAGCACGTCCTGGTAGAAGCGGATGGTCCGCTCGACGTCGGTCGACAGGAGGGCGACGTGGTGCACGCCGCGGGCCGAGGACGCCGGCCGGGCGTCGCCGCTGCGCAGGTGCGCCTGCCGGAGCCGCTCCCACTCCTCGGTGCGGTCCACGTCGTCGCCGTGGGTCGTCTGGGCCCGGCCGTAGCCGTCGTCGAGCTCGTCGGTCACCGTGGTCTCCTCCTGGGTCGGGGTGCGGGTCGCCTCGGGGCCGGTCACCGCCGGACCTCCAGGTCGGACTCCCACACGATGATCTCGCTCGAGGACGTCGCCGTCACCACCGGGGCGCCCGCGTCGCGGAGCCGGGCGGCGTCGCCGGCGTCGAGCGCGAGCGGCGCGCCCGGGGCGCCGTCGACGGCGGCGAGGGTCACGGCGCCGGCGGCGACGAAGAGGTGGACGAAGGGCGAGGCCGGGAGCTCGACGGCCTCGCCGGGGGCGAGCCGGGCCACCCACATGGCGGCGTGCTCCTGGTTGATGGCGATGGCGCTCTCGTGGCCCCGCCCGGACGCGACGGGCACGAGGCCACCGGCGTCGAGCTCGGCGTTCACGTCGAGCTGCTCGTAGCCGGGTCGGAGGCCCGAGGCGTGGGGCGGCACCCACATCTGCACGAAGTGCACGTCGGCCGTCGCCGAGTGGTTCAGCTCGGAGTGCAGGATGCCCGTGCCGGCCGACATCCGCTGGGCCAGGCCGGGGTAGATCACGCCCTGGTTCCCCTCGGAGTCCCGGTGCTCGAGCTCGCCGTCGAGCACCCAGGTGACGATCTCCATGTCGCGGTGGGGGTGGGTCGGGAACCCGCTGCCGGCCGCGACGCGGTCGTCGTTGGAGACGATCAGGAGCCCGTGCCCGATGTTCGTGGGGTCGTGGTGCTGCCCGAAGCTGAAGGAGTGCCGGGAGTCCAACCACGAGATCCGCGTGTGGAACCGCTCCTCACCGGGGACGAGCTGGGCCGTCGCGGCTCGGGCGCTCGGGTCGGGGCTCATGGCGGGACCTCCGTCGAAGTGGTTGCGTCTGCAACGACACGGTACCCACCTCCCCCAGTAGTTGCAACTGCAACTACTTGACGTCAGTCGTCGTCGTGCAGCGCCGAGGCCGACGACGCCGCTCCGGCGATCAGCCCGAAGCCCGTGCCGCACCAGAACGCGGCCTGCCCGCCGACGCCGAGGCCCCAGGCCCACCCCACCGTGAGGGTGAGCGGGAGGGCGATGGCAACCAGCGCGAGGAGCACGCCGCCGACGATGCCGAGGCCCATCCGCCGCACGAGGATCGGTTCGAGGTCGAGCAGGCCCGAGCCGCGGCCCGAGGGGCGCACGGGCGCGTCCGGGACGACCACGATCTCGGGGTCGGCGTCGGGGACGCGCACCACGACCGGGAGGTCGAGGGCGTCCAGGGCGGCCGACCCGGTGGACGGGGCGGAGCCGGGAGCGGTGCCGACGGGTTCGACCGGGGTCGGGGTGTGGGCGTCGGTGGGTGCCATGCGCGGACGGTACGACCACCTCCGCCACGGCCGACAGGGACCGCGGTCGGTCCGGTTCGGGACCTCGGTCCCTGTCCCGCCCGGTGCACGGGCACGCACGATCGCCGGCACGGGGGTGCGGACCGGGCACCCCGCCCGCGACCCAGGGAGCACCCGTGAAGATCCTCCGCACCGACGACACCGACAGCACCGACCGCGTCGCGGCCCGCCTCCGCGCCGAGGGCCACCTGGTGCTCGAGGACTGCCTCCCCGACCGGACCGATCCGAGCGGCTGCCGCGGCCTGCGGGGCGACCGCTGCCCGCTCCGCCTCGAGCCCGATCTCGCCCTCGTCGGCGAGGACGACCGGGGCACCGAGCACCGCCCCAGCGCCGGCGTCGTCTGCGCCCACCGGAGCGCCATCCCCGTGGTGACCGTCGGGCGCCTCGATGCCGAGCACGCCGACCTGGGAGGTGCGCTCGCCCGCAGGGCCGCCCGCGGCGACGAGCTGGTGGCGCGCCGCGTCGAGGACGAGCTGCGGTCGCTCCTCGAGGACCTCGGGCTCGGCGAGGGCTCGGTCCACGTGCACCGCCGGGGTGGCGAGGACCGCATCGTTGCCGAGCTGCCGGCCGAGGTGACCGAGCGGGACCGCCACCGGATCGCCGTGCGCCTCCTGGGCGCAGCCACCGCCACGGGCCGGTGCGGTCCGCGGCGCTCGGTCGTGATCCGCCGCCGCCCGGCCGCGGGGGCCTAGTCGTCGCGGCGCAGCTCGCCGCGCTCGTCGAGCCGTGCCGCCCACACGGCGGCCTCGGTCCGCTGGCTCATCCCGAGCTTGGCCAGCACGTTGGACACGTAGTTCTTCACCGTCTTCTCGGCCAGGTACATGTCGGCGCCGATCTCCCGGTTCGTCCGGCCCTCGGCGAGGAGCTCGACGATGCGGTGCTCCTGCGCGGTCAGCCGCTCCAGGCGCTCGTCCCGCTGGTCCCGGCTGCGCACCGCCCGCAGGACCCGCTCGGTCACGGCCGGGTCCAGCAGGGACTGCCCGGCGGCGACGCGCCGGACGGCGTCGATCAGGTCCAGACCACGCACCTGCTTGAGCAGGTAGCCCGACGCGCCGGCGAGGATCGCGTTCAGCAGCGCGTCCTCGTCGTCGAAGGACGTGAGCATGAGGCACCGGGTGTCGGGCGACCGCTCGCGCACCGCCCGGGCGACGTCGATCCCGGTGCCGTCCGGAAGGCGCACGTCGAGGACGGCCACGTCGACCGAGCTGCCCGGGATGCGGCCGACGGCATCGGCCACGGTCCCGGCCTCGCCGGCGATCTCGACGTCCCCCGCCGAGTCGAGCAGGTCGATCAGGCCCCGCCGCACGATCTCGTGGTCGTCGACGACGAACACCCGGATGGCTGCATCGGTCATGGGGACCATCCTGCCAACCGCGGCCGCCGACGGCGGGTGAGGCCGGGAAGCCCGACCACGACCGTCGGGACCAAGGTCCCTAGGCGCCACCGAGCCCCGACGGCGATGGTGGACCGGTGACCGAGGTGTGGACCGGCTTCGAGGCGCTGACGGCGCACGAGTGCCGTCGCCTGCTCCGCTCCCTCGACGAGGGCCGGCGGGTCGGGCGGCTGGCCGTGACCGTCGGCGCCCTGCCGGTCGTGGTGCCCGTCCAGTTCCGGCTGGACGGCGACCGGCTGCTGGTCCGCACCCCGGGACACCAGGAGGTGCCGCCCGCCGTCGACGGCCAGATCGTCGGCTTCGAGGCCGACGACCTCGACCTGGCCACCGGCGTCGGGTGGTGCGTCTCGGTCACCGGCACGGCGCGGGTCATCGACGACGCCGGCCAGCTGGAGCCGCTCCACCGCTGGTTCTCCGACGGCGCCGTGCTCGAGCTCTCGCCCGCCGTGGTCGCCGGTCACCGCGTCGTGGTCTGAGGCGGCGACCGGCCCCGGCCGTCCGGGACGGCGCCGCGCTCAGGTCGTGGTCGGGTCGTGGGGCACGCGCCACCGCAGCACGGTGCCCCCGCGACCCGGGCGCGCGTCCTCGAGCGTGCACGTCCCGCCGAGTCGCTCGGCCCGCGTGACCATGTTCCGCAGACCGCGACCGCCGGGGCGGTGGGCGGCGCCGCCGACGCCGTCGTCGTGGACGACGAGCTCGAGCTCGTCGGGCGAGGCGCGCAGGGTCACGTCGACGGTGGACGCGCCGGCGTGGCGGGCCGCGTTGGCCAGGGCCTCCCGCAGCGTGGCCAGCAGGTCCGGCTCGGCCGCGTCGGTCACCAGCGAGTCCACGGCGCCCTCGAAGACCACCCGCGGCGCGAAGCCGAGCGGGCCGGCCGCCTCCTCGCACAGGCCCAGCACGCGGTCCCGCAGCGACTCCTCGCTCCGCCGGGAGGACTCCAGCCCGAAGATGACCGACCGGATGTGCTTCACCGTCAGGTCGAGCTCGTCGATGGCGGCGCCGATCCGCTCCGCGACCTCGGGCCGGTCGCCGGCCAGCACCTGGGCGCCCTGGAGGGACAGACCGGTGGCGAAGAGCCGCTGGATCACGGTGTCGTGCAGGTCCCGGCCGATCCGGGCCCGGTCCTCGGCCAGCTGCAGCCGACCGATCCGGTCGTGCAGGCGCGCGTTCTCGATCGCGACGCCCGCCGCGGCGGCGAGGCCCACGATCAGCTCCTCGTCGGCGTCGGTGAACGTGCTCCCGTCGACCTTCTCGGTCAGGTAGAGGTCGCCGAAGGTCCGGTCCCGGATGCGGATCGGCACGCCGAGGAAGGAGCCCATCGGCGGGTGGTCGGGCGGGAACCCGAACGCGGCCGGGTGCTGCGTGAGGTCGTCGAGGCGGAGGGGCTCGTCGCCGTCGATGATGAGCCCGAGGATGCCGTGCCCCTCGGGCAGCGTGCCGATGGCCAGGCGAGCGGCCTCGTCCAGGCCGACGGTGATGAAGTCCTCGAGGCGGGTGCCGGTCGGGTCGAGCACGCCCAGCGCCCCGTACCGGGCACCGGCGAGCTGGGTCGCGGCCTCGACGACGTTGGCGAGGATCTGGTTCAGGTCGAGCCCGGAGCCGACGCCGACGACGGCGTCGAGCAGGCGGCGCATCTCCTCGATCGAGAGCTGGACGGGCACGACCGAGACCGTAGCGAGGACGGTGGGACCTTCGTCCCGACCACCGGTGACCCCCGCCCGGGGTGGCGGTGGGCGCTCCCGGGCGAACCTGCTCGTGCACGCCGGCACGAGGTGCGCGCCGAGCGCCCCGACGGATCCCCCACCGGCCACGACAAGGAGCTGACCCGCCATGACGGCGACCCTGACACCCTCTCCCACCGACCCCACCGGGCGCCCCGACGACGGGCGCGGCCGGGGCAGCGACATCGGGCTGCTGGCGGTCGTCATCTTCGCCACCCTCGCCCTCGTCTTCTCCTTCGTGGCCTTCGCCACCGACGACGGGGAGCTGGGCGGCGACGGGGGGTCGGCCCTCGCGGCCGGCCCGGTCCCCGTGGAGCTGTCGGAGTTCGCCCTCTCCCCCGAGGTCGTGACCGTCCCCGCCGGCGGCTCGCTC
This sequence comes from uncultured Acidimicrobiaceae bacterium, assembly GCA_964497795.1. Taxonomy (GTDB): domain Bacteria; phylum Actinomycetota; class Acidimicrobiia; order Acidimicrobiales; family Salinilacustritrichaceae; genus Salinilacustrithrix. The sequence goes on from CAZCEZ010000003.1 coordinate 54,726, forward strand.
GCCGTCACCAACGAGGGCAGCCAGATCCACAACGTGATGGTGGAGGGGACCGACCTCGTCACCCCGGACCTGGCCACCGGCGAGTCCGCCACCCTCGACCTGTCCTCCCTGGCCCCAGGCGAGTACACGATCCTGTGCCACATCCCCGGCCACGCCGAGGCGGGCATGACCGGCACGCTCGTGGTCGCCGAGGGCGGGGCGGTCCCGGCCGGCGACGCCGGCGGCCACGGCAGCCACGGGGGCGCCGACACCGACTGGGAGGCCCTCGACGAGGCGATGATGTCCTCGATGGCCGAGTTCCCGGCCGAGACGCAGGGCACCGGCAACGTCCCGCTGGAGCCGACGATCCTCGACGACGGCACGAAGCGCTTCGAGCTGACCGCCGAGATCGTCGAGTGGGAGGTCGCTCCCGGCGAGTTCGTCGAGGGCTGGACCTACAACGGGATGGTCCCCGGGCCCTGGATCAAGGTCGACGTGGGCGACCGCATCGAGGTCCACGTCCAGAACGACCTGCCCATGGGCACCGACGTCCACTGGCACGGCATCAAGACGCCGAACTCGATGGACGGCGTGGCCCCGATCACCCAGCAGCTCATCCGCTCCGGGGAGGACTTCACCTACGCCTTCACCGCCCGCAACCAGAGCCTGGGCATGTACCACGCCCACCACCACGGCCAGATGCAGGTGCCCAACGGGATGCTGGGCGTGATCCAGATCGGCGACGTGCCCCTGCCGGCGGGTCGCACGATCAGCGGCACCGCCATCCCCGAGGACATCGCCGACCGGGTCGCCGTCGAGTACCCCATGGTGCTCAACGACGCCGGCACGATCGGCCTCTCGCTGAACGGGAAGTCGTTCCCGGCCACCGCACCGGTCGTCGTCGACGAGGGCGACTGGGTCCTCGCCCACTACCTGAACGAGGGCCTCCAGATCCACCCGATGCACCAGCACCAGTTCCCGCAGCTGGTCGTGGCCAAGGACGGCATCCCGCTCGACAACCCCTACTGGGCCGACACCATCAACGTTGCCCCCGGTGAGCGCTACAGCGTCCTGATGCACGCCGACGAGGCGGGCGTCTGGGTCTGGCACTGCCACATCCTCAACCACGTCGAGCGCGAGGAGGGCATGTTCGGCATGGTCACGGCCATGGTGGTCCAGTAGCCGATCCCCCAGCAGCCAGCCGCCCAGCAGCCGGTGCGGGGCGGCTCGGCCGCCCCGACCTCGGGGGCGCAGGTCCGACGGGCCTGCGCCCCCGGCGCGCCCGGCCGCCCGCGAGGGCGATGATGGGGCGGTGACCGTCGACGACGACGCCCGGGCCCTGGTCGCCCGCCACGCCGCTCCGGCCGGCGACCTCGTCCCCCACCGCCTGGTCGACGTGGCCGAGTCGCCGCGGGCCGGGGGCTGGAGCCTCCGTGCCGCACTGGTCCGCTTCGCCCAGCCCGAGCCGGCCCTGGCCTCGGCCGTCCTGGCCGAGGTCCGCCGCTGCGATGCCGCACTGCACCCGCTGCGCCGCGTCCTCGAGCGCACCGACGTCGTGACCGACGACGACCTCGCCCCCGGGACCCTGACCGGGCCGCCGACGGCACCCCGGCGCGACGCCCGGGCCGCCGACCTCGCCCGGGTCCTCGACCGGTTCGCCGACGGGGAGGCCCTGGCCACCGCCTACGACGCCGCCACCGGCCTGGACGACGACGAGCGTCGAGCCGCGGTGCTGCTCGTGCCGGTCCTGCACCTGGACCGCCTCGCCGACCGGCTCGCCCGCTGGGCCGACGAGTGGGTCGACGCCCCGCCGACCGCCGACGTCGAGGCGCTGCTCGGGGCGGCCGTCGAGCGACTGGACCGCATCGGGGTCCCCCGCGAGGGCGACGGGCGGCCACCGCCGCGCCGGCGGTCCTGACGCACCGGGGTCGGACCTGGCCCGGACCGTGTTCTGATCGTGTTTCAGCCGGGATATACATCCGGGACCCCACCCCCGCCCGAGCCCGAGGGCTCCGCACCCCGGAGGAACCCGTGACCGTCGAGACGCTCCCCACCCCCGTCGACGAGACCGCCCAGCACGCGACGGCCGGGCGCGTCGCCCGCATGCGGGCCGACGCACTCCGCGCCCAGGCCGCGCTGCTCACCCAGGAGACCCTCGAGCCGCTCCGGGTCGCGCTCCGCCGGCGCGCCGCCGAGCTCGAGCTGGCCGCCGAGGTGCTCGCCCCGGTGCGCCTGGCCGCCACGGCCTGAGCGCACCGCCCGCCGGGGCTCAGTCCCGGCGGGCCCCGATGCGCTCGACGTGGCGCAGGAGGCCGTCGAGCGCCACCAGGTAGCTGTCGGCGCCGAAGCCGGCGACGACCCCCACGCACACGGCGGCGATGAGCGACGTGTGACGGAAGGGCTCGCGCGCGTGCACGTTGGACAGGTGCACCTCCACCGTCGGGAGGCCCGTCGCCGCGATCGCGTCCCGCAGGGCCACGCTCGTGTGGGTGTAGGCGCCGGCGTTGCACACGACGCCCGACGCCCAGGTGCGCGCCTCGTGGAGCGCGTCGACGAGGGCGCCCTCGCCGTTGGCCTGGACGTGCTCGATCCGGACGTCCCGGTCGCCGACGTGGGTGCGCATGGCGGCGAGCACGTCGTCGAGCGTCTCGTGGCCGTACACGGCCGGCTCGCGCTCGCCGAGCAGGTTCAGGTTCGGCCCGTTGAGGACCAGGATGCGCCGGGTCACCGGGGGCACCCTACGACGGCCGTCGTCCGACCTGGTGCCCCGTTCCGGCGGCACCGCTCCGGACGGGCCTCCGGTCACTCGACGACGATCGTGCCCCGCATCGTGGGGTGCACCGTGCAGAAGTAGTCGTAGGAGCCGGGGTCGTCGTAGGTGCGCTCGAAGGTGGTGCCGGCGTCGGTCGAGCTGCCGAACAGGCCGGAGTCGAAGTCCAGCTCGTCGCCCTCGGACGCGGTCACCGAGTGGGCGACCGGGTCGAGGTTGTCGAACACGACCGTGGTCCCGGCCTCGACGACGAGCTCCTCGGGCAGGTAGCGGGACCGCTCGATCTCCACGGTGGCGCCGTCGGCCTGCGCCGCGCCGCCCTCCTCGGTCGTCGAGGAGGAGGCGGAGCCCGACTCATCGGTGTCGGAGCCGCAGGCGGCCAGGAGCGCTGCGGGGAGCAGGGCGGCGGCCACGAGGGCGGTGCGGGGGCGGGTGGTGCGAGTGGAGGTGGGCATGCACACGGTCTACGCAGCCGGCGGCCGGTCCGTACGTCGGAGCCAGCCGTGACGGACGACACAGGCCCCGTCGGATCATCCGTCATCCGATACGCCGGGGGATCCGTAGTACGTGGTGAGCACCGCCGACGCTCGAGACCTCCCTGGTCGCATCGGTGGCGCGCAGCAACCCACCCCTGACCGCACCAACGAGGAGAACATCCACCGTGCGTCGCACCCCCAAGAAGTTCCTGTCCCTGACCCTGGCCGGCGGCCTCGTGCTCGCCGCCTGCGGCGGCGACGACGACGATGCCGCCCAGAGCGGCGAGGTCCCCGAGGAGAACGGCGAGGACACCGAGGCCCCCGAGGCCACCGGTGAGTTCGCCACCGACGACGGCGCCTCCACCCTCCGTGCCGGTCTGACCTCGCTCCTCCAGGAGCACGTCTACCTCGCCGGCATCGCCATCGAGACCGCCATCGACGCCGGTGGCGACCTCGAGGCCCCCGCCGTCCAGGCCGCCGTCGGCGCCCTCGACGAGAACTCCGTCGCCCTGTCCGAGGCCGTCGCCTCGGTCGCCGGCGAGGAGAACGGCGAGGCCTTCCTCGGCCTCTGGCGTGAGCACATCGGCTTCTTCGTCGACTACACCCTCGGCGGCGCCACCGGCGACGCCGCTGCCCAGGAGCAGGCCCTGGCCGACCTGGCCGGCTACCAGGAGGCCGCTGGCGCCTTCTTCGAGGAGATCACCGGCGGCGCCCTCCCGGCCGACGCTCTGATCGCCAACCTCGACGAGCACATCAGCACCCTGACCGCTGCGATCGATGCGCTCCTGACCGGCGAGGGCGACCCGTTCGCTCTCCTGCAGGACGCCGCCGACCACATGGACAGCTCGGCCATCGCCCTCTCGGGTGCGATCGTCGCCGCCGTGCCGGACATGTTCCCCGGCGCCGTGGACAGCGCCCCGGCCGAGACCCGCGCCGTGCTGACCTCGCTGCTCCAGGAGCACGTCTACCTGGCCGGCATCGCCATCGAGCAGGCCGTGGAGGCCGGCGGTGACCTCGAGGCCCCCGCCGTGCAGGCTGCCGTGACCGCCCTCGACGGCAACTCCGTCGAGATCGCCGACGTCGTCGGCTCGGTCGCCGGTGACGAGAACCGCGAGGCCTTCCTCGGCCTGTGGCGTGAGCACATCGGCTTCTTCGTCGACTACACCCTCGGCGGCGCCACCGGCGACGCTGCTGCCCAGGAGCAGGCCCTGGCCGACCTGGCCGGCTACGAGGACGCCGCTGGCGCCTTCTTCGAGGAGATCACCGGCGGCGCCCTGCCCGCCGACGCCGTGGTCGCCAACCTCGACATGCACATCAGCACGCTGACCGCCACGATCGACGCGCTGCTCGCCGGCGACGCCGCCGTGTTCAGCAACCTGCGTGCGGCCGGCCAGCACATGCCCTCCACGGCGCTGGCCATCTCCACCGCCGTCATCGCCGCCACCTCCTGATCGGCGACGACCGCTGACCCGTCCGGCTCCCCGGAGCCGGACGGGTCCTGCGAGACCTGCGATGGCCCGTCCCACCTCCTGCGGGGCGGGCCATCGCCGCGTCCGGGGTGCGGGTGGGAGCCGGCGTGCACATCGCTACCTTCGCCTCCATGGGACGCACCGGGCCCCCGATCGAGCACGTCGCCGAATCGCTCCGGGAGCTGCGTGACGTGGCGTACGCCGACCCGGGTCCCGGCGCCATCCCCTCCGAGCGGGCGCGCTGGGCCGAGGCGAGCCAGGCCTACGACGGCCTCCTGCTCCGGGCGGCCCTCATGCTGGACATCCCCATCGGCGACGCGTCGCCGGTCGCCCCACCCGTCCTGTCGGACCGCCAGCGCGAGCTGCTCGAGGGCGACCTGCGGGCTGCGGGCCTCGACCTCTGACGCACCGGGCGGCGCACCGTCCGGCCGGCGGTAGGTTCCGGGCGGTGAGCGAGGACCCGCGCATCTGGCTGGAGGACGTCGAGGGCGAGGAGGCCCTCGACTGGGTGCGTGAGCGCAACGCCGAGGCGGAGGCGGCGCTGATGGACGACCCCGCCTTCGACGGGCTCCGGTCGTCGATCCTCGAGGTGCTCGAGGCCGAGGACCGCATCGCCCACCCCATGGTGCTGGGCGACCCGTCCCAGGACCCGTCGGTCCACAACGTCTGGACCGACGCCGAGCACCGGCGGGGCCTGGTGCGGACCACCTCCTGGTCGGACTACCTCGGCGGCGACCCCGAGTGGGACGCCCTGCTCGACGTCGACGCGCTCGGCGAGGCCGAGGGCGAGTCGTGGGTCCTCGCCGGCTGGGCCGTGCGCCGGCCCGACGCCACCCGGGTCCTGGTCGGCCTCTCCCCCGGCGGCTCCGACGCATCGGTCACCCGGGAGTACGACCTCGTCGAGCGCCGCTTCGTCCCACCGGAGGAGGGCGGCTTCGTCCGTCCGCTCGCCAAGGGCGGATGCACGTGGATCGACGACGACACCGTCTACGTCAGCACCGACACCGGCCCCGGCTCCCTGACCCGATCCGGCTACCCGCGGACCCTCCGCCGCTGGCGCCGGGGGACCCCGCTGTCGGAGGCCGAGCTCGTGTTCGAGGGCGAGGAGTCCGACATCTCCGTCGGCGTGCACATCGCCGACCGGGCCGGCGCCCGGCACCACGTGGTGCGTCGAGCCCTCGACTTCTACACGGCCGAGACCCACGTGCTCCGCGACGACGACTGGGTCCGCGTGCCGGTGCCGGTCGACGTGGACGTCCACGTGTGGCGCTCCTGGTTCCTGCTCCAGCCCCGCAAGCCCTGGACCGTCGACGGGGTCGAGCACCCGGGCGGCACGATCCTCGTCGCCACCGTCGACGGGCTGCTCGCCGGAGACGAGGCCCCCCGGGCGCTCGCCACCCCCGGCGAGGGGCAGTCGATCGACCTGACCTGGACCCGCACCCGGGTCGTCGTGGAGGTCCTCGAGCACGTCCGGGCCCGGCACCGCCTGCTGCTCCCGCCCCTCGGCGACCCGACCGACCCCTGGACCGAGCAGCCGCTCGAGGACCTGCCCGACGCGTGGATCGTCGGCGCGACCCCGGTCGACGCCGACACCTGCGACGACCTGCTCCTGCACGTCGAGGACCTGCTGACCCCGACGAGCCTGTGGTGGCTCCCACCGGACGGCGAGGCGACGCGCCTGCGGACGACGCCCGACCGCTTCGACGCATCGGGCCTGGCCATCACCCAGCACTTCGCGACCTCTGCCGACGGCACCCGCATCCCGTACTTCCAGGTCCGCCCCACCGACGCCGAGGGCCCGGGCCCGACCCTCCTGGGCGGCTACGGCGGCTTCGAGGTGACGCGCTTCCCCCACCACTCACCCGTGCTCGGGCGCGCCTGGCTGGCCGAGGGGCACACGTACGTGCTGGCGAACATCCGCGGTGGCGGCGAGTACGGGCCCGGCTGGCACCAGGCCGGGCTCCGCGAGAACCGGCCCCGCGTCTACGAGGACTTCGAGGCCGTGGCCCGGGACCTGATCGATCGCGGCATCACCGAGCCGTCGATGCTCGGCTGCACCGGCGGGTCGAACGGCGGCCTCCTCGTGGGGAACATGTACGTGCGCGCACCGGAGCTGTGGGGGGCGGTCGTGTGCCAGGTCCCCCTGCTCGACATGCAGCGCTACCACCTGCTCCTGGCCGGGGCGTCCTGGATGGCCGAGTACGGCGACCCGGACCTCGAGGCGGACTGGGCGTTCCTCCGCACCTACTCGCCGTACCACCTCGTCGACCCCGACGTCTCCCACCCGCCGATCCTGCTGACCACCTCCACCAGGGACGACCGGGTGCACCCGGGCCACGCCCGCAAGTTCGCCCACCTCCTGGCCGACCTCGGCAAGGACGTCACGTACTGGGAGAACGTGGAGGGCGGCCACGGCGGCGCCGCCGACGCCACCCAGGCTGCGACCATGCAGGCACTGGTGTTCACCTTCCTGCGCCAGCGCCTGGTCGAGCGCGCCGCGTGAACGGCGTGGGACACCCGTCACGTCCCCGTCTGCGCGCCGTTCAACCCGGGTAGTGCTGGTCCCGTGCCGAGCTTCTCCAGCCGCAACGTGTCCCGCGCCACCGTCCCCGCCCCCCGGGACGCGATCTGGGACGTGGTGACCGACCCCGACCTGCTGGCCGAGCTGACGCCGCTGCTCGACCGGATCGACGTCGACGGCGAGCACTGGACCTGGCAGCTGGGCGGGATCGCCGCCCTCGGCGTCGAGGTCGCCCCCAGCTTCACCGAGCGGATGACCTTCGAGCCCCGCTCCTGCCTGCGCTTCACCCACGACCCGCCTGCGGGCGTGCGGGAGCGGGCCGGGGCCGAGGGCGTCTACGAGCTCCGCGAGCTCGACGCCGGCACCACCGAGCTGGGCATCGACCTGACGTTGACCGTGGAGCTGCCCCTCCCGCAGGCCATGCGGGGCGCGGTCGAGCGGGTGATGGCCACGTCGATGGCCCGGACCGGCGACCTGTTCGCGCAGCGGCTCTACGCGCACCTCGGGGTCGACCCGGCCGCCGCCACCACGACCACCGTCGCGGACTGAGCCACCCGATGCCCGATCCCTCCCTCCCCACGGTCCCGGCGCGCGCCGACGACGGCTTCCAGGCCTACGCGGTCCGCACGCGCTCGGGACCCCACGTGACGATCCAGGCCGGCACCCTGCTCGCCGGTCGCTTCTGGACGACCACGTCCCGGACGTCGCTCAAGTCGCGCAGCGTGGCGGCGCACCGCACCGCCGGCGTCCTCGTCGAGCACGACGACGGCACCACCGAGGTGCTGCGCGGCCGGACCGTCGCCCTCGACCCGACGGCACCCACCTCGGCCCTGCGGGACCCGGCCGCTGCGCTGGCCGCCGGCCCCGCCGTCCTGCGGCTGGCCGCGGGCCAGGCCGAGCAGCTCCTCGGCTACCTCGAGGCGGCTCGCGCCATCCCGCTCGACTGGTTCCCCCACCGCCGCGAGGTCCTCGTCACCCGGGTCGAGGACCGGATCGTCCTGGACGGCTGGGACGTCGTCGACGCCGCCGGTGCCTGGGACGGCGAGGCGAGGCCCCTGCGCGCCCGTCGTCGGTCCCGTCGGCCCCTGGTCGGGGTCCCCGGCGAGGTCCGCTCCCTGGTCTCCCCGACGGCGCCGGTGCGCCTCGGCGTCGACACCGATGCCGGACCCGTGCCGCTGCCCGCCCGGTGGCTGGGCGAGGACCGCGTCGCCGTGTCCCGCGCCGCCCTGGCCGACGTCGGCGCCCGCCTCCCCGGTCGAGGCTCGCTCACCTTCGACGACTCCGCCGACCGCCGTCCCGACCGCAAGCTCGGACTGCTGCTGCGCGGCGACCTCGGGCTGGTCGCCCTCGACGGCCCCGTCGCCACCGTCGCCGTGCGGGCCGATCGCGTCACCACCTGGGACGGCTTCCGAGCCCGGACCCTGGATGCCGTGCCCGGGGCTCGCACCCCGGCGCCGGCCGGGACGCTCCCGTGATCGGCCTCGTCGGCGCGGAGGGCGTCGTCCTCGCCGTGGCCCTCGTCGTCGCGACCGCGGCGTGGGCCCTCATGTTCCTTCCGGCCCGGGACGGCCTGTGGCCGCGGACCTGGATCGCGGCGGGCGCACTCACCGCGACCAGCGTCGGCGGCCTCGTCGCCGTCGGCCGCCTCGACGACGTCGTCGGTCCGATCGACGCGACCGAGCTCGCCGTCGGGCTCGGCGTGGGCGGGGCGTGGCTCGTGGCCACCCACGTCGGCTTCGCCGTGCTGTGCCGCCTGGTGCCGGGCATCACCGACCAGGTCCGGGACCTGTACCGGATCGGCGAGGGCGACACCACGGCCCGGATGGTCGGACCCATCGTGGCCATGGGCGTGGCCGAGGAGCTGCTGTTCCGCGGCGTGCTCCAGGGCCTCGGCGGCATCGCGCTCGCCCTCGTCGCCTACACCGCCGTGCAGGCCTTCGAGCGGAAGTGGATCCTCGCCCTGGCCGCGCTGCTGTGCGGTGCCGTGTGGGGCGCGCTCTTCGAGTGGCGCAGCGGCATCGTGGCCCCCGTGGCCGCCCACGTGCTGTGGACCGGGGTGCTCACCTTCGTGTGGACGCTCGGCGACTGCGCCGGCGACGAGGACGACCGGGCCCATGACGACCGGGCCAGTGACGACCGGGCCGGGGACGACCGGGCCGACGTCCGCTCCCGGCCCTGACCCGGAGGGCGCTACTCGACGAGGGTGCGCAGCTCGCGCTTGAGCACCTTGCCCGTCGGGTTGCGGGGCAGCTCGTCGAGGAACGTCACCGAGCGGGGCACCTTGAAGTTGGCCAGGTTGGCGCGCACGTGGGCCTTCACGTCGTCCTCGCCCAGGCTCGCCCCCTCGTCCAGCACCACGAAGGCCACCAGGCGCTTGCCGAACTCGTCGTCGTCGACGCCGATCACGGCGACCTCGTGGATCCCGTCCAGGTCGGCGAGCAGGTCCTCGACCTCGCGGGGGAAGAGGTTCTCCCCGCCCGAGACGATCATGTCGTCGTCCCGACCGCCGACGAAGATGCGGCCGTCGTCGTCCCAGTGGCCGAGGTCGCCCGAGGACAGCAGCCCGTCGATGGAGGGCTTGGTCTGGCCCCCGGTGTAGCCGTCGAAGCGCAGCGACGACCCGACGAAGATCCGGCCGGTGACGCCGGGCTCGGTGACGACACGGTCCTCGTCGTCGTAGAGGCGCACCTCGACGCCGTTGAGCGGCCGGCCGGCGGTGCCCGGCGCGGTCCGCATGTCCGACGGCGTGGCGACGGTGGCGGCGGCGACCTCGGTCGAGCCGTACATGTTGTAGAGGTTGTCGCCGAAGCGGTCCATCCACTCGATGGCCAGCGACCCGGGCAGCGCGGAGCCGGAGCAGAACACCACCTCGAGGCTCGAGGCGTCGGCGGCGTCGAGCACGTCGGCGGGCAGGGCCAGGGCCCGCTGCAGCATGACCGGGACGGCCGTGACGACCCGGACCCGGTGGCGCCCGATCTGGTCGAGCAGGTGGGCCGGGTCGTAGCGACGGGACAGCACGAGCGTGTGGGACAGCGTCGCGCCGGCCAGCATCGCCGCGTTGCCCAACGAGTGGAACAGCGGCGCGGGGATCGCGTGGACGTCGTAGGTGTGGAACGGGACCCGCTCGAAGATGGCGGTGGCGGCCACGATGTCGTTCATCCCGCCCTTGTCCCGGGCCGCGCCCTTGGGGACGCCCGTGGTCCCGGAGGTGAGGATGATGCTGCGCCCGTGGCCCTCGGGTGCGGACGGGTCGGTGCGGTCGGCGTCCTCGATGAGCGAGGGGACGTCCTCGATCCCGTCCCGGACCTCGGTCGGGGTGTCCGCGATCAGGTGGCCGACGTCCGGGGCGTGCTCCAGCACGGCCTCGGTGAACTCGTCGTCGGCGAGGAGCAGCGAGCACCCCTCGCGGGCCAGCACGTCGGCCAGCTGCGGGCCGGCGAAGCCGGTGTTCATGTACAGCGTGGTCGCCCCGAGCTTGTCCAGGGCGGCCACGGCGAGCACGAACCACCGGCTGTTCCGGGCCAGCAGGGCGACCGGCGTGTCGACGCCGACCCCGCGGGCGGCGAGCACGTTGGCCAGGGCCGAGGAGCGCTCGTCGAGCTGGCGGAAGGTGAGGGCGCCCTCGTCGTCGATCAGGCCGACGTCGTCCCCCCGGCGCTCGGCCGAGGCCGAGAGGCCGGCAGCGAGCGTGGGGCCCCAGCGCCCCGCGGCCCGGGCGGCCGAGCGGATCATGGTGGGCTGGAGCAGGCCGATGCGGCGGATCGTGTCCACCGCTCGCAGGCCGGAGACGACGCGCTGGAGCAGTGCGGGCATGGGATCCGAACCTAGATCCTCGGGCCTCCGATCGGCCCACGCGGACCCGGCGCCACGGCCGGTTCAGGCGATCGAGAGCAGCGCCAGGAAGGCCCGGGCCCACGCGTCCAGGTCGTTGCGGGCCACCTGGGCGCGCATCGTGGCCATGTGGTCACGCTGCTCGTCGTCGCTCATCGACACCGCGGAGGCGATCTGCTCCTTCAGGTGCTCGGTGTCGTAGGGGTTGACGAGGAACGCGTCGGAGAGCTCCTCGGCGGCTCCGGCGAACTCCGAGAGGACGAGGGCGCCCCGGTCGTCGACGCGGGCTGCGACGTACTCCTTGGCGACGAGGTTCATGCCGTCCTGGAACGGGGTCACGAGCAGCACGTCGGCGGCCCGGTAGAGCACGAGCAGCTCGGAGAACGGGAGGCTCTTGTGGATGTACTGGACCACGGGTCGCCCGAGGCTGCCGAAGTCGCCGTTGATGGTGCCGACGAGCTGCTCGACCCGGTTGCGGACCTGGTCGTAGCCGAGCACCTCCTCCCGGCTCGGCGTGGCGACCTGGATCACCACGGTGTCGGACGGGTCGAGCCGGCCCTCGGCGAGCAGCTCTCGCAGCGCCTTCAGGCGCAGGTCGATGCCCTTGGTGTAGTCGAGGCGGTCGACGCCGAGGAGCACGTGGGCCGGGTCGCCCAGCTCGGCGCGCAGCTCCTTGACGGCCCGGGTGACCTCGTCGGTCCCGGCCTCGGCGGCGATGGCCTCGAAGTCGACCGAGATCGGGAACGACTTCACCACCGTCGTGGCCCGCCCCTTGCGGACCACGCCGCCCTCGCCGGCGAAGGTGAGGTCGTCGATGTCGCAGAAGCGCCGGATCCCCGACAGCACGTTCCGGGCGTCGGCCTGGGTCTGGACGCCGATGACGTCGGCGCCGAGCAGGCCGTCGAGCACCTGCTGGCGCCACGGGAGGCGGGCGAAGAGCTCGAGCGGCGGGAACGGGATGTGGAGGTAGAAGCCGATGCGCAGGTCGGGCCGGCGGGCCCGGAGCATGGCCGGGACCAGCTGGAGCTGGTAGTCGTGCACCCAGACGGTCGCCCCCGGGGCGGCCTCGGCGCAGGTGGCCTCGGCGAACCGCTCGTTCACGTCCCGGTACGCGGCCCAGGTCTCGCGGTGGAACTGCGCCGTCTCGATGGCGTCGTGGTACAGCGGCCAGATCGTCTCGTTGCAGGCGCCGCCGTAGTACTCGTCGCGCTCGGCCTCGCTCAGCCCCAGGGTCCGCAGCGAGATGCCGTCGAACTCCACGCGACCGTCGCTGCCGCCGGCACCGCCGTCCCAGCCGACCCACGACCCGGTCCGCTCCCGCATGACGGGGAGCATCGCCGAGACCAGGCCGCCGGGGCTGAGGCTCCACGAGCCGTCCGCCCCCACCTTGACCGGGAGGCGGTTGGCCACGACGACGAAGTCGGCGGTGCCCGCAGACGCCGAGCCGGCGACCTCGACGGGCTCGGCCGGTTCGACGGTGGACGGGTCCTGGTTGGCCACGGATCGCGCTCCTCGTTCGCTCGCCCCGAGCCTACGGCGCCCGCGACCGTCCCCGGGCCGGCCGCGGGCGCCAGGTGGGGGCGTGCGAAGCGCGCCCGGGACCGGGTAGGGATGGCAGCACCCGCCCCGCCCCCAGGAGGACCCCGTGGGACTCATCCGCAAGACGCTGTCCATCACCACGCTCGGCCTGGTCGGGTGGCGCTCGAAGGCCGAGCTGCTCGCCGAGGCGGAGGCCGAGCTGGCCGCCACCGACGACCGCCTGCGGGCCACGGCCGCCGCCCTGGACGCCGCCGGGAGCGAGCGGGCCTCGCTGGCCGAGCAGCTCGCCGCGGCCCGAGCCGACGCCGAGCGCGCCGAGCTGCTCGCCGTGAAGGAGGCCAGGCGGGCCCGGCGGAAGGTCTGGCTGGAGGGCGTCCGCGTCGGCCACCGGGGCGTGCGCGGCAACCTCGAGCGCGTCGCCGCGCCCGTGGTCCGCTCCGTCGTCGAGTCGGCGACGGAGGCCCGGGACCGGGTCGCCTCCGAGGTCGAGCCCCGGGTCGAGCCGCTCGTGGAGCAAGCCGAGGCCGGTGGTCGGCGCGCCCGGCGCGAAGCCGAGGCGCGCGCCTCGGCCCTGGCCCGGGCCGCCGAGGCCCGCGCCCGGAAGGCGGCCGACGCCGCCGGGTCCGGGGGCCGCCGCCTCCGCGCCGCCGCCGAGCGCACGGCGCACGACCTGCAGGAGCGCACGGGCGACGCGCTCGACGCCGCCCGGGGCGCGACCCGCTCGAAGCGGTCGGTCGGCGCGCGGGTCCGGGCCCGCGCCTCCAGCCTGCGGCGCTGACCCGGGCGGGGCCTCCGACGGCCCCGTCGGGTGCGACCCGCGCCCCGCTCAGGCCGCGACGATCCGGCGGATGCCGTCCTGGGTCAGGAACAGCAGCTCGCCGTCCTCGAGCTCGGCGAACGACAGCGCCGGTCCCGCCTCCGCGACCAGCTCGGTCGGCTCCACGGTCGGGTCGTCGGCCGGCACGGCACGGATCCACCCGCCGCAGAAGTCGCCGAACAGGTACCAGCCCCACAGGGATGCGATCGCCTCGCCCCGGTAGACGTACCCACCGGTGATCGAGCACCCCTCGCCGTGGTCGTAGACGACGACGGGGTCGGTCAGGTCGGGCCCGGGGTCGCCCTCGAAGGGCGTGCGCCCCTCGAGGCGGTCCCAGCCGAAGTTCACGAGGTCGGCGGCCGGGTCGACGACGGTGACCTCCTCGAACTCGTTCTGGCCGACGTCGGCGACCCACAGCCGGTTCGTCACCCGGTCGAACGCGTAGCGCCACGGGTTGCGCAGGCCGATGCCCCAGATCTCGGGACGTCCGCCCCAGTCGGGGTTGGAGGCGGGCACGGCGAGACCCCCGTCGGGGAGCGGCTCGACCCGCAGCATCTTGCCGAGCACGTTGTCCGGGTCCTGGGCCACGTCGCCCGGGTCGTTGGCGCTGCCACCGTCGCCGAGGCCGATCCACAGCAGGCCGTCCGGGCCGAAGGCGAGGTGCCCGGCGTTGTGGTTCCGGTAGGGCTGGCCGACCTCGAGGTGGACGACCAGGTCGTCGGGGCCACCGTCGGGGAGGCCGTCGACGAGGGCGATCGACACGACGTCGGTGTCGCCGTCGGGGTCGGTGTAGTCCAGGTAGAGGCGCTCGCCGTCGGGGTCGACGGCCATGCCGAGCAGGCCGCGCTCGCCACCCGAGGAGATCCGGTCGGAGAGGTCGAGCACCACCTCGGAGGTCCCGGCGTCGAGGTCGGCGGCCAGCACCCGCCCGTCGAGCGTGGACACCAGCACCGGGCCCGGACCGGGCGGGTCGACCACGGCAGAGGGCTGGGCCACGTCGAGGACCGGTTCCAGCGCGACGGCGGGGTCGACGCCGGTCGGCCGCTCGGTCGGGGGCACCTGGGTGGTCGGCGGGGGCACGTCGGTCGCCGCCGGGGGCGCCGCCGCGCTCGTCCGGGCCTCGGCGTCGTCGACGATCCCGGCCGGGAACAGGTAGCCGTACACGTCGCCGATCAGCTGGCGCTGGCTGACGAGCACGCCGGCGAGGACGGCGACCGCGCCGAGGAGGGCGATGCGGCGGGGACGGGACGTCGGGATCAGGCGCACGCGACCAGTCTGGACGGGGTCGGGGCCGTTGCCACCGCAGCCCGTCGGGCGTGCGATCGGGGGCGGCCGGTACCGTCGGGCGGCGATGGGAGAGCTCCGCTTCGGGATCGTCGGCGCCGGGATGATGGGACGGGAGCACATCCGGAACGTCCAGGCCGTCGACGGCGCCACCGTCGTGGCCGTGGCCGACCCGGCGCCCGTGTCGGTCGACCGGTCGCGACGCCTCGTCGGCGACGACCTGCTCGCCTTCGACGACGTCGCCGCGATGCTGGCGGGCTGCGAGCTGGACGCGGTCGTGGTCGCGTCCCCGAACCACACGCACCGCGACGTCCTCGAGCCGCTGTGGGGCACGGGCCTCCACCTGCTCCTCGAGAAGCCGCTGTGCACCACCACGGCCGACTGCCTCGCGGTCCGCGACGCGGCCGCCGGCCACGACGGGATCGTCTGGATGGGCCTCGAGTACCGCTACATGCCGGCCATCGCCCAGCTCCTCGGGCGGGTCCGAGCCGGGGAGGCGGGGCGGATCCGCATGGTCGCCATCCGGGAGCACCGCTTCCCGTTCCTGGACAAGATCGGGAGCTGGAACCGCTTCTCGGCCAACACCGGCGGGACCCTGGTCGAGAAGTGCTGCCACTTCTTCGACCTGATGCACCTGGTGGTCGGGGAGCGCCCGACACGCGTCTACGCGTCGGGCGCCCAGGACGTGAACCACCTCGACGAGGTCCACGACGGACGGGTCCCGGACATCCTCGACAACGCGTTCGTGGTCGTCGACTTCCCCTCCGGTGCCCGGGGGATGCTGGACCTGTGCATGTTCGCCGAGGGCTCGCGCTGGGAGCAGGAGGTGGTCGCGACCGGCGACGCCGGCAAGCTCGAGGCCTTCGTGCCCAACGTCATGGAGGTGTCCCGCGGCCGGGAGATGGAGGTCGTGGTGGGCTCGCGCGGCCCGGACTGGCCGGTGTCGGTGCACGAGGTCGGCCACGACCCCCGGGTCCGCTACCCGGGCGGCCACCACGGCGCGTCGTACCTGGAGGTGCTCGGCCTGGTCGAGGCGATCCGGGCCGGCCGGTCCGGGGCCGACGTGACCGTCGACGAGGGGCTGTGGTCGGTCGCGGTCGGCGAGGCCGCGCACCGCTCCATCGACGAGGGCCGGCCCGTCGAGCTGGCCGAGCTCGGCCTCGCACCCGAGGGGTGACGGTGTCCGACGAGCCGCGCTGCTGGGGTTGCCGGACCGAGGCCGCCGTCGACGGCGGGCTGGGCATGCGGTGCCGCGCCCAGCTCGCGGACCGGCGGAGCGACCCGACCACACCGGCGCTCAA
This sequence comes from uncultured Acidimicrobiaceae bacterium, assembly GCA_964497795.1. Classification (GTDB taxonomy): domain Bacteria; phylum Actinomycetota; class Acidimicrobiia; order Acidimicrobiales; family Salinilacustritrichaceae; genus Salinilacustrithrix. The sequence goes on from CAZCEZ010000003.1 coordinate 70,713, forward strand.
CGACCTGATCGAGCGCCTCGACGACGGCTACTCGCGCCTGTGCTGGGACTGCGACGCCGACCTCGCCGTCGGGATCAGCGGGCTCTGCCCGCGCTGCCAGGACACCCTGCGGGGCTGACCCCCCACGATCGGGGGGCGGCGTCCCCCACGACCGTGGGGGTGGTCGGCGGAGCCCGGACGGGTCACACTGCGCTCCGACGTCGCGGACCCGCTGCGACGCCCACCCAGGGAGCACGTGACGTGACCGACGCCGAGTCCATGAACGACTGGAACGCCCAGATCATCGCCGAGTTCCGCGCCAACGAGGGCCGCGTCGGCGGGCAGTTCGAGGGCTGGCCGATGGTGCTCGTCCACCACACCGGTGCGCGGTCCGGGGTCGAGCGGGTCACCCCGCTCGTGTACCAGCCCGGCGACGACGACGTCGTCTACGTCTTCGCGTCGAGGGGTGGGGCCCCGACCAACCCCGACTGGTTCCACAACCTGGTCGCCAACCCGGACACCACGATCGAGATCGGCGCCGACACGGTGCCGGTCCGGGCCAGGGTCCTCGATGGCGACGAGCGCACCGAGGTGTGGGAGCGCCAGAAGGCGACGGTGCCCCAGTTCGCCGAGTACGAGGTGTCCGCCGGCGACCGGGAGATCCCGGTCTTCGCCCTCGAGCGGACCTGAGCGCGCCGGGGTCAGACCCCGAGCAGGCCGAGCCGGTCGTCGACCCGGCCCGAGGCGAGGTGCGCCGCCACCGTCTCGTGGGCGACCCGGGCGATGTCGGCCCGGCGCGACGTGTCCATCGAGTTCACCCCGACCACGTCGACCACCTCCGGCCCGGGCTGGAGGACCAGGACCGGCGTGCCCGCCTCGCGGACCTCGGCCACCTCGCGGGCCAGGGTCGCGGCGTGCAGACCCCGGGCCCCGGTCCAGCGGGGTCGGCGGAGGGCGTCCCTCGTCGCCGACATCGGCGAGGAGACCACGACCAGGTCGAAGCCGAGCCCGGCGACGAGGTCGGCGTTGGTCGGGCTGTGCACCCCGCCGTCGACGAAGCGGTCCTCGGCGTGCGCGACGGGGGCGAAGAACCCGGGGATGGCCGAGGACGCCTCGACCGCGGTGGCCAGGTGGGCGTCGTCGCGGTCCCGGCCGAACACCACGCGCTCCCCGTCGGACAGGCGCACGGTGCAGATCCAGGTCGGCTCGACCGGCCAGTCGCGCTCGTGGGTGCGCCGGATCCGGTCGCCGATGAAGTCGGTGGGCACGCGGCCCTCGGGGGCCAGCCCGGCGAAGGCGTGGAACGGTCGGGGCGGCCACGGGCGGCGCAGCGACCGCAGGACCAGCCGGGGCGACGCCGGGACCGGGATGCGACCCCCGACCACGGGTGCCGGGATCTCGACGGGACCGCCCGCCCGCTCGGCGTGGGCCCGCCCGGTCGGGCTCATGTCCTCCCCGAGGGCTCCGGCGAGCAGGTCGGTCGGCGGCACGCCGAGGCGGAGCGCGGCGGCCACGCCGGATCCGGCCGACGTCCCCACGACGAGGTCGGCGCGGCGCGCGTCCCATCCCCGCTCGGCCAGGGCGGCGAGCACCGCACCGTGCCAGGCGCCACCGGCGACGCCGCCGGCGCCGAGGACGAGTCCCACCGAGGTCCCTGCGGTCACCCCGACAGTGTGGCGGGCGCAGGGGGTGACGACGACCCGGCGTCGTCTCCCGACCGCGACGCCCGCGTGATCGACACCAGGCGCGTGGTCGCCTGACCGAAGGCCGACGCCAGCAGCCCGAGGTCCTGGTCGGCGTCGGTCTCGCCGTCGGCGACGAGGTGGAGCGCGCCCGAGCTGTCACCGGTGAAGACCACGGGGATGCAGCGGGCACGGGCCGTCGCCCCGAGGCGGCCGGTGGCGTGCGGGCAGGGCTCGAAGCCCTCGGCGCCCGGGCCGCTGCGCCACGTCCGGCCGGTGCGCAGGGCGACGCAGCGCGCCGGGTCCGTGACCGTGCAGGAGCTGCCCGCTGCGGCGGAGCCGTCGTCGGGCAGGGCGAGCACGGTGCGCATGCGTTCGTCGGCGTCCGCGGCGAGCAGCAGCTGGGCCGACCGGTCGCCGATCGACTCGGCCACGATCCGCCGCAGCTCGGCCACGACCTCCGCCGTGCTCGCGGCCTCGGCCAGGGCCCGGGCGTTGGTCCGCTCGCGCGTCACCGTGTCCTCCAGGGCGGCGCGCTCGGCCCCGAGCCTACGGTGGTCGGCGCCGATGCGCCGGATGGCGGGGCGGAGGACGAGCAGCGCGACCGCGGCCAGCGACACCAGGCTGGCCACGAGGACGACGTCCTGGACCCGACCGACGGCACCGATGCCGTCGTCGGCCTGCTGCCGCCACGACGCCACCGCCCCCTCGAGCTCGGCCAGGAGGGTCGGCTCGAGTCGGGCCAACCGGTCCACGGCGTCGACGTCGCCGGCCGCTGCGGTGCGGGCGGCGGCGACGAACTCGCCGACGAGGCGGTCCAGGTCGGCGTCGTAGGCGCGGGCCACGGCCGCGTCCCGCTCGTCGCGGATGCCCCGGCGCTCGCTGCCGTCGCGCAGCGCGGCGTGGGCCGATGCCAGCTGGTCCGTGGCGGCCACGAGGGCGGCCGGGTCGGCACCGTCGGCGACGAGCGTCGCCTGGGCCAGGATCCGCTGCGACAGCATCCGCTGGCGACCGGCCACGTCGACCTCCCGTGCCGCGGTCGCCTGCCGGTCGACGGCCACCCCGGCCTGGTGCCAGGCGGCGACGGCGCACCCGGCGAGCAGCACGAGGCCGAGCGTGGCGGCGAGCGCGAGGCGCGCGTGGGGCGTGGTCGTCACGTCGTGACCGATCGGTCGCGGGCGACGCGATTGGAGGCGACGGGAGGGTGGTTCGGGCGGCACCCTCCCGGACCATGGACGTGCACCACCCCGGTCCGGGGCGCGACCCGTCGGCGCGGACCTAGCCTCCCCGCCGATGCTCTTCGCCACCACCGCCGCCAACAACGCCGCCCGGGACTTCGAGACCATCGCCGTCCGACCCCTGTCGGGGGCGCTCGGCGCCGAGGTGACCGCCGCCGACGGCGCACCCCTCGACGTCCGGGAGCTCACGGCCGACCAGATGGCCGAGCTCCGCCAGGCCAGCGTCGACCACCTGGTGGTGTTCCTCCGGGACCAGGAGCTCGACCTCGACGAGCTGTCCGCGTTCGGTCGGCGCTGGGGGTCCTTCGGGGAGGACCCCTTCGTCGCCGGCCTCGACAGCCACCCCCACGTCGTCCGGGTGCTGAAGGAGGCCGACGAGCGGGTGCCGCTGGTCTTCGGCGGGGCCTGGCACTCGGACTGGTCGTTCCTGGAGCGGCCCCCGTCGCACACGATCCTCTACGCGGTCGACGTGCCGACCCACGGCGGCGACACCCTGTGGTCCAACCAGTACCTGGCCGCGGACCACCTGTCCCCCGGGCTGCGCGCCACGCTCGCAGGGCTCCGGGCCGTGCACAGCCCGGCCAAGGCCTACGGCGCCCAGGCCACGCACAACGAGCTCGTGGAGCACATGCGGATCCTCTACGGCGAGGACGCCCACATCGACCGGGCCCAGCCGATCCTGCGGCGCCACCCGGAGTCGGGCCGCACCGCCCTGTTCGTGAACTGGGGCTACACGCAGGGCATCGAGGGCTGGTGGCCGGCCGAGGCCGAACCGCTGCTGGAGCACCTCTACGAGGTGTCCCAGCACCCCGCCTACCAGTGCCGCTTCCGCTGGACGCCGGGGGCGATCGCGGTGTGGGACAACCGGGCGACCATGCACAACCCCATCGCCGACTACGCCGGCCAGCGACGGGAGCTGTGGCGCATCACGATCGAGGGCGAGGAGCCCGAGCCGGGGACCTGAGCGGCAGCGGCGGCGGATCGGGGCCCGGCGGGGCGAGGGCGGCCTCGCCCGCGCGGGTGGATGTGCCGACATCCCTCGCCCCGCCCGGCTCCCTGCCGATGGGGATCGCCCGTGCGCCCCTCCCCGCTCCACGCGACCGCCCTCGCCACGATCGCCCTGCTCGCCCTGCTCGGTGCGGGCCCGGCGCCGACCCCGGCCGGCGCCGTCCCGGCCGTCGCCCCCGAGGACGTCCACGACCTCGTCTTCCCCGTCGCCGGCCCGGCCTCGTACACCGACACCTGGGGCGCGTGCCGCGGGACCGGCTGCTCGCGCAGCCACGAGGGCACCGACATCTTCGCCCCCAAGCTGACGCCGGTCGTGGCCACCCGCGACGGCGTCGTGTCCTACACCGCGGTCGACCGCGGCATCAGCGGGAACATGGTCGCCGTCGTCGACGACGAGGGCTGGCGGACCTACTACATCCACCTGAACAACGACACCCCCGGCACCGACGACGGCGCGAACCCGCCCGGGCTCGTGTTCGGACCGGGCATCCGGCGCGGCGCCCGGGTCCGCGCCGGCCAGGTGGTCGGCTACACCGGCGACTCGGGCAACGCCGAGCACACCCCGCCCCACACCCACTTCGAGCTGCACCGCCCGGACCGGACCAAGGTGAACCCGACCCCGAGCCTCGACGCCGCCCGACGGGCGCGACGCCTCGCCACCCCCGTGCTCCCCGACCCCGCCCTGCGGGCCTGGGTCGACGCCCTCCACGAGGACTTCCTCGGCCGCGGCGCCACCGACCTCGAGCAGGTCGACCAGGCCCGCACCCCGCATCCCGACCGGGCGTCCCGCGTCCGGGCGTTCACCCGCTCCGACGCCTGGATCGGCGGCTCGGTGTCGCTGCTCTACCGCTCGACCCTGGGGCGCGACGCCGACGCCGGCGGCCGCGCCTACTGGGTCGAGCGCGTCCAGGCCGGCCTGCCGCTGTCGGAGGTCGCCGTCCTCTTCCACGCCGCCGACGAGTACCGCCGCCGTGCCGGAGGCACCGACGAGGCCTGGATCGCCGTCCTCTACGACGAGCTGCTCGGTCGACGGGCCGACGCTGCCGGGCTGGCCTACTGGACCGGGCTGCTCCGGGACGGGACGCACCCCGACGTCGTCGCCGGTGCCTTCGCCGACTCGCAGGAGTCCCGCGAGGCCCGGGTGCGCGACCTCTACGACCGGCTCCTCGACCGGGCGCCGGATCGCGGCGGCCTCGCGCACTGGGCCGACGTGCTCCGTTCCGGCGACGACCTCGACCTCGCGACGTCGCTCGCGTCGTCCGACGAGTACCTGGGGCGGGCCGCAGCCCGGGCCGGGGACCGCTGACGGGGCACCGGGAGCACGGCGGCGCAGCTCGCCCGGTGCGGGGCGTACGCTCCACGGTGCGGGCGGGCCGGCAACCGGGGTCGAGGGGGCGCACGTGGGGAGCGGCGAGCACGAGCTGGGGGTCGGACGACCCTTCGACGTCGACCGGCTGCCGGTCGGTGTCGCGCACATCGACGGCGCGGGGACCATCCTCGCCGTCAACCGCACGGTCGGCGAGCTCCTCGGGCTCGATCCCGAGGTCGTCGTGGGGCAGAACCTCCTCGACTGGGTCCAGGGCGACGTGGAGCGCCTCGCCCGCATGCTCGACTTCGGCACGGGCTACACGCGGAGCCTCATGGGCCCGGTGCCGGTGCAGTACCACGACGCCGAGGGGCGGCTGACGACCGCCCACGTGTGGACCCAGAACCTGCTCCACGAGCCCGACGTGGGCGCCATGGTCGTCGTGGTCCCCCCGCCCGAGACCCGCACGGGGATCACGCAGGCCCTCACCTCGATCGCCGAGGGCGACCACGTGGAGGACACCCTCGAGATCCTCTCGTGGTCGCTGGCCGGGAACCCGTTCCTGGCCCGCGGCGCGTGGCTGGTGCGCGACGCGGGTCGCGCCCGGCTCGTGGGCTCCGCCGCCCTGTCGGAGGCCGAGCGCGCCGCGCTCGGCACGTCGGGCCCCTGGTGGGAGGCGCTGCGGGCCCGCGAGATCGTGATCGGGTCCGAGCAGGGACCCGACCCGCGGGCCCGCGCCCTGACCACCGCCGGGGTCGTGGAGTGGTGGGTGGAACCGACGCGCGGGCGCGTCGAGGGCATCGACGCCGGCCTCCTGGTGCTGCGGCGCCACCTCGGACCGCCCAGCCCGAACCAGGTGGAGCACCTGGTGCAGCTGGTCACCGTCGCCCGGCTCGCCGTCGAGCGCTCGACGATGCTCGGCCGGCTGGCGCACGCCGCGACCCACGACCCGCTGACCGGGCTGCGCAACCGGGGAGGGTTCTTCGCCGAGGGCGACTCGCTGGCCCGGGGCGAGGCGCTCCTCTACGTCGACCTCGACCGGTTCAAGCCCGTCAACGACACGCACGGCCACGCCGTCGGCGACCTCGTCCTCGTCGCCGTCGCCGAGCGCATCCGGTCGGCGGTCCGTCCCGGCGACCGGGTCGCCCGCCTCGGGGGCGACGAGTTCGTCGTCCGCTGCCTCCACGTCGACGGCGAGGGCGACGCGACCGCCATCGCCCAGCGGATCATCGAGGCCGTCGAGGCCCCGCTGCGGATCCAGGGGCACGACGTGTCGGTCGGTGCCAGCGTCGGCATCGCCCTGACCGTCGGCGACGAACCCGTCGACACCGTCCTGGACCGTTCCGACGCCGCCCTCCTGGAGGCCAAGGCGGCCGGGCGCGGCCGCTGGCACCTCGCCCGGGTGCCGCCGCGACCGGATCCCGGGCCCGGCTGACCGGCTGGCCGGCTGGCCGGCTCAGGCGCCGGCCACGCCGTCGAGCACCTCGTCGAGACCGAGCTCGGGGCGGGGGTCGTGGGAGAAGCGGGACAGCACCGTCACCGCGACCCGGCCCGCCTCGACGGCACCGCCGTCGGTCTCGGGTGGCAGCTCCACCAGGTCCCCCCAGTCCATGTGGACCTCGAAGGTGCCCTCGTGGCCCGGCTTGGGCTCGAGACGGGCACCGGCCACCGCGCGGGGCGGGACGCTGCCGACCTCGGCCCAGGTCCACCCACCGAGGTCGGCGAGGTCGACGTCGGGGACGTTCACGTTCACGCACACCGGCTCGGCGTGCGGCAGCGTGGCGAGCAGGCGCGCCGCGACCCGGGCCGCGACCTCGGCACCCGTCTCCCACCGGACGTCGGCGACGGCGTCGTCCCACGCCTGGCCCTCCACGCCGTAGCCCGCCACCGACTGGCTGACGGCCACGGCCGAGATGCCGCCGTTGCGTGCGGTGAGGGCGGCACCCACGGTCCCGGAGTGGTACACGGCCCGGCCGACGTTGACCCCCGGGTTGATGCCCGACACCACGAGGTCGACGTCGCCGAAGCAGCCCAGGCGCGCGAAGTAGACGCACAGCGCCGGCGGCCCGGTCACGGCCCACGCCTCGGGGACCCCGGACACGGCGGTCCGGTGCACCTCGGGGTGCATCGTGTGCAGCGTCCCGAGCGCAGCGCCGAACCCGGAGTACTCCTGGTCCGGCGCGACGACGACCACGTCGCCCACCTCGGTCAGCCGGCGGGCGAGCACGTGGAGCCCGTCGGAGTCGATGCCGTCGTCGTTGGTCACCAGGATGCGCACCCCGACAGCGTGGCCCACCGTGGTGGACGGGGGGCAACGGGCGGTGCGCCGGCGGGTGGACGGTGGGACCGCCGCCGGGTCCGGCCTCAGCAGCCGCCGCCGGGCGAGGGGCGGTCGGGGATCGAGGGGTCGACCACCTCGACGTGCACGTGCGGCCAGGACGGCTCGGCGGTGTCCTCGTCGACCTGGGACGCGAAGGGCAGGACCGTGGCGGCGGGGGCCAGGAGCGTCACCCCGGCCTCCACCCGGTCACCGGCGCGCACCGCCACCCCGTCGATGTGCAGGACCTTGACCTCCCACCCGGGGCGGGCATCCGGCTCGATCACCGCGAAGTCGTCGGCGTGCTCGCAGTAGAGGACGTAGCCCCCGGCCCGCAGCACCCTCCCGGTGACGGGCGCCCGGATCTCGGCACCGGGCGGGACCACCACGTCGGCCGCCGTCCGGTCGCCCGTGCCCCGCTCTCGGGTCTCCATGGTGAACGGCCGGGCCGCGGCGGCCACGGGGTCCAGCTGGCGGGCGCCGTCGTGGCCCGACTCGTGGAAGCCGATCCGCTCGACCTGCGCCGCCGGGTGGTGGAGCACGACCGGACCCACCGTGGCCATCGGCGAGAAGCCGGTCTCGACGACGACCCGGGGGATCGGCGGTCGGGTGGTGGACGTCGCTGCGTCACCGCCCCCCGACGCGTCCGGCGACCCGGTCGCGCCGGACGGCGTGGTGTCGGGCGGGGCGGTGGTGTCGGGCGACGTGGTGTCGGACGGCGCGATCGGGTCGGGCGTGGGCGTCGCACCCGGGCCGGCCGCCGGCACGACGTCGCCGGCCCGGGCCAGGCCGGGGCCGGCCTCGGTCCCGCACGCCACGAGCAGGACGGCAGCCAGGGCCACGAGGAGCGGCCGCGCCCGGAGCCGACGGGTCGGTGCCGGGGTCGGGGTCGGGTGCCGCACGGGCGCCGACGGTACCGACGACGGACGGGCCGGGCGCGGCGGGACGACGGGTCCCCCCGCCGGCCCTAGGGTCGCCGACGATGCGACCCCTCACCACCGCCGACGTGGCCCGTCGGCCCCTCCCCGGTACGACCACGCCGACCGGCATCGCCTTCTCCCCCGACGGTTCCACGGTCACCTGCCTGCTGGCCGAGCCGGGGTCGCTCCGCCAGTCCCTCGTCGCCGTCGACGTCGCCACCGGGACGGTCCGCACCCTCCCGACGCCGGGCACCGAGGTCGACGAGGCCGACCTCGGGCTGGAGGAGCGGCTGCGCCGCGAGCGCGCCCGGGAGCTCGCCGTGGGCGTGACCCGCCACGCGTGGGCCGCCGACGCGCCCGTGGTGCTCGTCCCCATGGGCGACGGCCTGTGGATCCTCGAGGGCGTGTCGGGCCTCGGCGATCCCGCCGCCCGGCGCGTCGTGGCCGCCGACGACCTCCCCGGCCCGGCCCTGGACGCGGCGATCTGCGCCGACGGCTCCACCGTGTCGTTCGTCTGCGACGACGAGGTCCACGTGGTGGCCGCGGCGGGAGGGCCGGTCCGTCGGGTCACGACCGGCGCGCGCGGCACCGGCCGCACCAACGGGCTCGCCGAGTACGTCGCTCAGGAGGAGATGCTGCGCGCCACCGGCCACTGGCTGTCCCCCGACGGGCGCCGCCTCGCCTTCGCCGAGGTCGACGAGACCCACGTGCCCGTGTACCGGATCGTCCACCAGGGCAGCGACGAGGTCGGCGAGGGCGCGCAGGAGGACCACCGCTACCCCTTCGCCGGTGCGGCGAACGCACGGGTGCGCCTCGGCGTCGTCGACGTCCCCGAAGCCGGGGCACCCCTGGGCGAACCGACCTGGATCGACCTGGGTGCGACGGGCATCGGAGACGACCGCTACCTCGCACGGGTCACCTGGGCGGACCCGGACCGCGTCCTCGTGCAGGTCGAGGACCGGGCGCAGGCGCGCCTGGACCTGCTCGGGGTCGACCTCCCGCCGGGGCCGACAGGCACGGGTGCACCCGGGGTGTCGCTGCTCGTGTCCGAGGCGAGCGACGTGTGGATCAACCTGCACGACGACCTGCGGCCCCTGCCCGACGGCGGGTTCCTGTGGTCCACGGAGCGCTCCGGGTTCCGCCACCTCGAGCGACGGGCCGCGGACGGCTCGCTCGTGCGCACGCTCACCGCCGGCGACTGGCTGGTCACCGGCGTGGCCGGCATCGACCCCGAGGCCGCCGTCTGGGCCGTCACGACCGAGGGGTCGGCGCGCACCCGACGCCTGGTGCGCGTCCCCCTCGACGGCTCGCCCGCGACCCGCGTGGACGACCCGGGCCCGGGGGGCGACGGGATGCTCACCGCCGTCGTCCACGGGCCGAGCGGCGCGTGGGTCGGGACGGCGAGCAGCCCCACGACGCCGCCGGTCACCACCCTGCACCGCCCCGGCGGCGCCGGCGTCGTGCTCCACGACGCCGCCACCGACCCCGTCGTGGCCGAGCTGTCCCTGCCCGCGCCCGAGCCGCGCACGGTCGTGGCGGGCGACGACGTCACGGAGCTGCACGCAGCCGTCTACCGCCCCGGGGGTGCGGGTCCGCACCCCCTCGTGGTCTGGTGCTACGGCGGCCCGCACGCCCAGCTCGTCACGGACGGCTGGGGCCCGACGGTGGCGCTGCGGGCCCAGCTGCTGGCCCAGCGGGGGTTCTGCGTCGCCGTGGTCGACAACCGGGGCATGGCGGCTCGTGGCCTGGCGTTCGAGGGCGCGCTGCGCCACCGCATGGGCACCGTCGAGGTCGACGACCAGGTGCGCCTCGTCGAGGCCCTCGTCGCCGAGGGACTCGCCGATCCCGAGCGGGTCGGCATCTACGGGTGGTCCTACGGGGGCTACCTCAGCGCGATGTGCCTCGCCCGCAGGCCCGACGTGTTCCGCGCCGCGTGCGCCGGTGCGCCGGTGACCTCCTGGGACGGGTACGACACGCACTACACCGAGCGCTACATGGGCACGCCGGCGTCGAACCCGGAGGGCTACGCGGCGGGGTCGGTGATGACCCACGTCGAGGGCGTGCGGGACCGGCACCTGCTCCTGGTCCACGGCCTCATCGACGAGAACGTCCACTTCCGCCACACGGCGAGGCTGCTCAACGCGCTGCTCCGGGCCGACCTGCCCCACGAGCTGCTGCTGTACCCCGACGAGCGGCACGTGCCACGACACGAGGCGGACCGGGCGTCGATGGAGTCCCGCATCCTCGACTTCTTCACGCGGACCCTGGGCGCCGCCTGATCACGCCCCGGCCCGGGCGCGCGACCGTGCCG